>CAZAKO010000016.1:0-20923 GCA_964485745.1 uncultured bacterium | reverse complement strand
GCGATTCAGATGAAGCGCGAGCAGGTTTACATTACCAATATCCTGAAATGTCGCCCGCCAAATAACCGTTCGCCGCACGCCAGTGAAATCGAGCAATGTGAGCCTTACCTCCAAAACCAGATAGACCTGATTCAACCGAAACTAATTGTTTGTTTGGGATTGGTTGCCGCCAAGACGTTATTGCGAGTTGAGTATAATATGCAGGAGATGCGCGGTAAAATTTATAACTATTATGGGGTTGATTTGATGGTAACCTATCACCCGGCAGCTCTTTTGCGGAATCCTTATCTCAAGAAATTTGCCTGGGAAGATTTCCAAAAAATTCGAGACCTTTATTACCAACAAGAGAGCCTCAGCGGAGGCTCCTGACGGAGGGAGTAAAACGTGGCGGAAAAAGAGACTGAATATTTACGTGTTCCACCGCATGCCGATGAGGCTGAAGTATCGGTTTTGGGCGCGATGATGTTAGATAAAGAGGCAGTCAGCAAAGCACTGCAGTATTTGGATCAGACCGCTTTTTATAAAGATGCCCATCAGTTAATCTTTCGGGCAATGACCGACCTTTTTAATGAGGGTCAGCCGATTGACCAGGTGAGTGTAATTGACCGATTGAAAATGAACAAGCATCTGGAAAAGGTTGGTGGGGCTTACTATGTCACTGGTCTGGTCGAGGCTACTCCCTCGGCGGCGAATGTCGAGCATTATGCCCGCATTGTGCTGGAAAAGTCCATCTTACGGAAATTAATTATCTCCTCAACCGAGATTCAGACCGAGGCTTATGAGGCTAAAAGTCCCGCCGATGACATTCTGGATCAGGCAGAACAGCGGATTTTCGCATTGGCTGATAGTCACCTGAAGATTGGTTTTAAAAATTTCAGTAATGTGCTAACCAAGGCTTTTGAACATATTGATAATATTCACCGTCGTAAATATCATACTACCGGAGTGCCTACCGGATTTATTGATCTGGATGACCTGACTTCCGGTTTTCAGAATGGAGACCTGATCGTTCTGGCGGGCAGACCAAGTATGGGCAAGACCTCGCTGGCCCTTTCGATTGCCCGCAATGCGAGTGTCGAGTATAATATACCGGTCGGATTCTTCAGCTTGGAAATGGCGGATTATCAGCTGGCAATGCGCTTATTATGTGCCGAAGCCCGGGTGGACAGTCATCGGGTTCGAACCGGTAAATTACCTGATGATCAATGGCGGCGGCTCAGTGAAAAGACCGGTAGTCTGGCTAAGGCGCCGTTATTTATTGATGATTCCCCGGTGCTCACTACCATGGAAATCAGGGCCAAAGCCCGTCGGCTCAAAGCCGAGCATGATGTTCAAATGATAATTCTCGATTATTTGCAATTAGTGAAGGGGCGTCAGGCGGAAAGCCGGCAGCAGGAGATTACTGAGATATCCCGGAGTTTGAAAGCACTGGCAAAGGAGTTGAACCTGCCAGTCGTTGCCCTTTCGCAGCTCTCGCGGGCGGTCGAAATCCGCGGTGGTGAACACCGACCACAGTTGTCTGATCTACGTGAATCGGGTGCGATTGAGCAGGATGCCGATGTAGTGATGTTCGTTTATCGGCCAATCTTATATAAACGTCGGGCAAATGAAGAAGTTAGTTTGGAAGATGAGCGTAAAGCCGAAATCATCGTGGAAAAACAGCGGAATGGTCCGACTGGTAAAGTGGATGTGGTTTTTATCGATCAGTATGCCCGATTCGAGACCATTGCTCCAAAACGTGAAGAAATTGCAGGTGCTCCTTTCTAATGACCAATCAATTGGTTGAAAAAGTTCGGATCGTGCCGAAGCGAGAGCAGCGTCCGAAAAAATTTTATGCCCTGCTGCATCGCGGTGAGAAGAGTATTTCTTTCACCCAAGAGAATGAGGACTTTTTATGGCAGGTCTACACTTTCGCCCGTGAGGCTCATCGCGGACAAATGCGCAAGTCCGGCGAACCTTATTTTGAACATCCCTACCAGACTGCCCGGATTCTGGCCGAAATGAATATGGACGAGGTGGTGCTTGCTTGCGGCTTGTTGCATGACGTGATCGAAGATACCGGAATTAACTACAGCGATCTTGAGCAAAAATTCGGTCTTGAAGTCGCCAAACTGGTCGAGGGAGTCTCCAAAATCAGTAGCATTAGCTTCCACAGTCGTCAGGAAGAGCAGGCTGACAATTTCCGCAAAATGCTGCTGAGTGTAGCCGAAGATATCCGGGTGTTAATTATCAAGTTGGCGGATCGAACGCATAATATGCAGACTCTGGAGTCACTCCCACCGATCAAACGGCGCCGGATTGCCATCGAGACTCGCGATGTCTATGCTCCGTTAGCTCACCGGTTGGGAATGTATAAAGTCAAATCAGTCCTCGAGGATCTGGTATTGAAGACATTGGAACCAGATGCCTATAATTTTCTCCAGAAAAAGGTGCGGGAAAAGCGTGCTGACCGGGAAAAATATATCAAAACTTTTACTCATCCGCTGATTAAGGTACTGAATGAGATGGGGATTGAGGCTAAAATTTCCGGTCGCCCCAAAAACTTCCTCTCGATCTATAAAAAGATGAAAGACCGCGGTAAACCTTTCGAAGAAATTTACGATTTGCTGGCGATCAGAGTAATCGTCGAAACAAAGGAAGAATGTTATACTGTACTGGGGGTCGTCCATGATCTGTTTACCCCGGTAATGGATCGTTTTAAAGATTATATTGCGAATCATAAAGCTAATTTTTATCAGTCAATTCACACCACGGTCTATGGTCCGGGTGGGCGGATGGTGGAGATTCAGATACGGACTGAAGAGATGAATGAAATTGCCGAGGAGGGGATCGCCGCTCATTGGCGCTATAAGGAAGGTCGGACGCGTCCGGATGAGGTGGATAAATATGTCAAGTGGTTGCGTGATTTGATTGATGTCTTGCAAGCCGAATCGGCTGATCCCCGCGGTTTTATGGATATGCTCAAGATTGATCTCTTTAAAGATGAGATCTTTCTATTTACTCCGGCTGGTGATTTAATTCGTCTGCCAAAGGGTGCTACGCCGGTAGATTTCGCCTTTGAAGTGCATACCGCAGTCGGTTATTCATGTATTGGCGCTAAAGTTGATGGCAAGATGGTACCCTTAAATGCCGAATTAAATAGCGGTCAAACGGTTGAAATTATTACATCCGAGAGTCATCGTCCCAGCTACGCCTGGCTGAAGTTTGTCAAGACCTCTAAAGCCATTGGGGCAATCAAACGCTATCTCCGCAAAATCCAATTTGAGGAAAGTGTCCGCTTGGGCAAGGAGATGATTGATCGTGAGAATCAACGATTTCGGCGCCTGAACTTCGGCAAGGTCGTGCAGCAGTCAATTAACCAATTCGGCTATGATGATCTGGAAAAGTTCTATAGTGCGGTGGGCAGTGGCTTAATTACCATCCCGGCGATTTATTCAAAATTATTTCCACGCGATAAAAAAGAGGTTGAGCCGCAGGATGCGGATGCCCGATTCATCGAGAAAGCCCGACGCAATATTAAAGGTATTAGAATTCAGGGCATTGCCAATGTGATGGTTAATTTTGCCAAGTGTTGCAATCCTATTCCGGGCGATCCAATCGTCGGATTTGTCAGCCGCGGAAGAGGAATTATTGTGCATAAAAGTGATTGTGGTAATATCCCTGTGCTATTGAAAGAAAACGAACGCTTAATGGATGTCGAATGGGATGTGGATCGGCATCAGCAATTTCTGGCTCAAATCAAGATCATCGGTCAGGAACGCCGGAATTTTCTCAAGGATGTTACCGAAGTAATCTCAGCAACCAATACCAATATCATTAACATTGATGGGAGTGTTGATGACACCGTAATTCATATTTCGATGGTGCTGCAAGTTGGGAATCTGGCACATCTAAATCGGATTATCGCCAAGTTACAGACCATTCAAGGAATAGTTACTGTCGAACGCAAATAAAGGAGATTAGGTATGCGAACCAAAACCTATACCAAGAAGGATGTTACCAAAATCACTGCCGATCGGTTGGATCGCAAAGTGAGTGACACGGAAGATGTCGTGGATGGTGTATTTACCACCTTACGGGAAATGCTCAGTGAAAAGCGTCCCAGTCTGCGGATTGAAATCCGGAATTTTGGTGTTTTTGAAGTCAAACAAACCAAGGCAAAACCGAAAGCCCGCAATCCCCGCACGAACGAAGTGGTCTATGTCCCACCACGCAAAAAAACCCACTTCAAACCGGGGAAATTAATCAAAGCCGCCCTGAAAAAATAAATTCATCTAACTTTCAACCAGAGCCACTTTTGATTTCAACTAATCCAGGAAGGATTTATGTTTGCTAAGCTCCGCGCCTTGCCTAACTGGGTTTTGATCGTTTCAGCCGGTCTATTAACCGTTGCGGCATTCCCACCTTCGCCATTGGGATTTTTAGCCTATTTCAGTCTGATTCCACTGATAATTCTTTTCATCAAAGATGATTTTCATTTAGGATTTGAAAAAGGTTACTTTTTTGGCTTGATCCTTAACTTCGGAATTATGTACTGGTTGGCGGTCAATAAGGGAACGCTATGGTACTGGAGTGTCCTCTCGATGGTGGCCAGTGTCCTGTTTCTGGCGCTCAATTATGGTCTGATTGGATTAATCGTGGGAATTATTGGTCGCAACGGGGGGCAGCCGGCGGGCATCTGGTCCTTTCCGTTCGTCTGGGCGGCAGTTGAATATCTGCGTTCCTTTGGAACCTTGGGCTTTACATGGAATAATCTCTGCTACACTCAGAGTCGGGCAATTCAGCTGATTCAGATTGTCGCGTTTTCAGGCGCCAATAGTCTGAGTTTTATTATTGTTTTGGTCAATGTACTCTTAGTTTTGAGCTTAATTCGCGGAACCAAAAGGTGGCTGGCGAGTTTGCCCTATATTTATTGCCTTTTAGGAATTTTTTTAATCTTGGAGATTTTTGGTGGAATTACCTTGTCTATAAAACGACCTGCGAGGGCTGCCCGTCCGGTTCATGTGGCGTTGATTCAGCCGAATGTAGATCCTAATGAAAAATGGGATGACGAGGCTTTCTGGGATGTGGTTGGGCTGCTCCACAGTCTGACTGATTCGGCCTGTGTCGAGCCGCGGGATTTGGTCGTTTGGCCGGAATCGGCTGTGCCGGCTTACCTGCGCCATAACCGACACCAGTTACTGGATGCAATCATCGCCCAGATCACGCGTTTGAATACCAACCTTATAGCCGGTGTTCCCGATTACGAATTTACCAGTTCCAAAAAGTATAAAATCTATAATTCCACCTTTCTGCTGCGTCCTCGATCGCGGCGAATTGAGTCCTATCAGAAAATTAGGTTGGTTCCTTTTGGTGAATATATTCCACTCTCGGAGGTGTTTCCGGAGTTGGATGACTTGAACTTGGGGCAGGGTAATTTTAATGCCGGTGAGAAAATGCGGGTTTTTTCGATTCCCTTGAAGGTTGAGCACCCGGCAAATAGGGATACGGTCCTGCAGTTTCATTCCGTCATTTGCTATGAGTCCACTTTCCCTTATATTATCCGGGAAGGTGTTAAAATGGGTTCGGAGCTATTGGTGATTGTCTCCAATGATGCCTGGTTTGGCAACAATTCGGCACCCTACCTGCATGCCGAAATCGCGCGTTTCCGGGCGGTGGAAAATCGCATTCCGGTGGTGCGTTCGGCGAATACCGGGATCTCGTTAATTTGTGATGCCTATGGTCGGATTCTGAGTCGAACCCGCTTTGGTGAGCTGAATTGGCTGGCGGCAGTGGTATCGCAGGGAACCGGTCATACTGTTTATTCCCGTCTGGGAGATTGGTTTGGAATCATTAATGTCGTCGGATCGGTCTTTTTTTTAGGATTGATTTTAATAAGGAGAAAAGGAAGATGGTAAGACGTTCTGGATTAGCAGCCTGCCTGATAAGCTTAGGGTTATTAATTGGGAATTCGGGAGCAGCTCAGGTAAGCGATGTAACCGAAACCATCTCGCAATCCAGGGCGCGGGGTCTAATCCTGAGGTCCTTAGTGCATCCCGGATGGGGCGAGCACGCTTTCAGCTATCCAGGGCGGGGTTATATTTTTAATAGTACTGAACTATCTCTCTGGATAAGTTATTTTAGCTTGAATTTTTTTGCGGCTTCCGTCGAGCGGGATATGAAAGCATTGGCAGCAGTCCATGCCGGTATCAATCCAAAAGGTAAAGACCTGATTTATTTTACGGATATTGGCAATTATCAAACCATGGCTGAATACAACGATCAGAAGCTGCGCTATCGGCAGAATAATCGGATTTACCCGGAATCCTGGGCTTGGGCTTGGGATAACGAGGCGTCCCGCCGTCAATTTGATGATAGACGGGTCTATAGTCAGCAGCTCTACCGTGCGGCTTCTTTTATGATTGCCGGGCTCATAGTCAACCGCATCGTCAGTATTATTGATATTGTGATATTGACCAAAGATCGGTTGGAAAACCCGGTGGATGAGGTTCAGGCGTTGATTCTGCCGGGAAATGGTCAGGTACAATTTTTACTGGAAGTGAAATTTTGATAGCCCACCTTGATCCCCGGGTAAAATTGATTCTTATTGCAGCCGGGCTGATAATCATTTTTTTGCTGCCCGGAATTGGCGGACAGTTGCTCTGCCTGGGAGTAATTTTCACGGCTATCCTGCTGCATCAGATAGCGCTCTCTAAAATAATCAGCTCAATCCGCTATCTGCTGATCCTCCTGCCACTTACCTTGTTAGTTCATTTTTTAATTACGGCAGAGGGGTGGCAGGTGATTAGCGGTTCGCGTGAACTGAATCTGATAATGCTAAAGCAGCCGTTATCGTTCACCCTGCGATTGGGTAACCTGATTTTCTTAATGGCATTTGGAATGCAGTGGATCCGCAACATCGAGTTACTGGATGCGGTTTATCATTTCCTAAAACCGATGCAGCGCTGGTGCGGATTTGTTGATAATCTCTTTCAAACGATTTTTATTGCCGTGAAATTTTTTCCGATTCTCAGTGATGAGTACCGCCAATTGCGGGAAAATTGGCACATTTATCTCGATGATGATGGCATTTCATTAACTAGTCGGGTGCGCCAGATACAGGATACATTAGTACCCTTGATGGTTTTAAGTTTTCAGCGGGCGGAGACCCTGGCAGATGCCATGACAATCCGTGGCTATGGGGCTCAGCTCCGGCGGAGTTATTATCAAACTCTGCGGATGACCCAACAAGATTGGCGGGCAGTCCTGATAGCCGTTTTTGCGGTGATAATGGTAATATTTATTATGTGAAATTGATCAAAATGACTGCGATTTCAATTGGATAGATAGGTTGGGATTTGTGCGGCGCTTTGCAATCAAAGTAGAATATGATGGAACCAATTTTTATGGTTGGCAGCGCCAGGCTCACAAGCGCTCGGTTCAGGAAATTTTGGAGACTGGATTAGCCGATTTGAATCAAGGTCGAAAGGTTACGGTAATCGGTGCCGGTCGAACCGATGCCGGAGTGCATGCCCGAGCTCAGGTAGCGCATTTCGATCTAACAACCAAGCTCGCACCTGAAAGGATCCGCAAAGCCCTGAATGCCAAGACCCCAAGCGATATTTATGTTCACCAATGCTGGGAAACGAATACCGATTTTCATGCTCGCTTTCAGGCTCGGCGGCGCACTTATCTTTATCAAATTTTACTCGGTCGGTCAGTTGTTCAGCGGCATTATACCTGGCAAATCGAGTTCGATTTGAGTCAAGACCGTCTGGTCGAATGCGCCCGGCTGATTGAAGGGCAGCATGATTTTACCAGGCTTTGTCGCTCAGCGGCTCAATCCCGTTCGAAAATTTGCTCAATCTATGAATCCAAATGGATAAAAGAGGAAAAAATGTTATATTACAAAATAGCGGGCGATCGTTTTTTGCATAGGATGGTGCGGATGTTGGTTGGGACGATGGTCGAGATTGCCCGGGGAAAAGGAATTATTGCTGATTTTCAGGCTTTGATTGACAATTCGAAAGCAGCGCTGAGAACTTTTACCGCACCTCCGCAGGGTCTTTTTTTATGGCAGATTGAGTATTGAGTAATTAACAGTATGAATTATTTATCTCAAAAAATTGGTTTACTGATTGTTGCTTTATTTGTCCTGGTACAGAGCATTGATGTTCAAGCCAGTGATTCGATGCGAGGAGCGCTGACTCCCCAGACGGAGATTACCAATTCCCGGGAAAATGCGATTACCCGGGCGATTCATGCAGTCAGCCCCGCCGTTGCCGGAATCAATGTTACGGCGATACAGGAGTATGTTACCTCGCCGTTTTTTGATGACCCCTTCTGGAATCTGCTATTTCCGGAGCAGATCCACCGACGGCGAGTGAAGAGTCTCGGTTCGGGAGTGGTGATTAGTGCAGATGGCGATATTGTCACTAACGCTCATGTTGTCGAGGGAGCAGAAGAGATTGTGGTCACCCTTATGGGCGGCAAGGAATATAAAGCCACGGTTGTCGGGGTTGATAATGTCTCTGATATTGCATTACTTAAAATTAATGGTGAGAACTTTGCTTATGCCCAACTTGGTTCATCGGCTGAGGTAATTATTGGTGAATGGGTGGTGGCATTAGGTAATCCTTTTGGGCTATTTAATGTCAATTATAAACCTACCGCAACAATTGGGATTGTATCGAGTAAAAATCTGAACTTTGGAAAGCAGCAAAGTGGGCGGATTTATCAGGATATGATCCAGACCGACGCTTCAATTAATACGGGCAACAGCGGTGGTCCGTTAGTCAATGCCAATGCCGAAGTAGTTGGGATCAACACTTTCATTTTTACCAGTAATGTTTATAGTGAGGGTTCGGTGGGAGTTGGCTTTGCCATTCCGGTAGATCGAGTTAAGACGATTGTTGCCGAACTAAAGCGGTACGGCAAGATTGACCGCAGATTCCGAACTGGATTGTCGGTGCAGAATATTGATCGTTTTTTAGCCCAGTACCTGAATTTGAAATCTGCCAATGGGGTGATCGTTACCGAGGTCGAGCGCGGCAGCTCGGCGGCACGAGCCGGAATTAAGATTGGCGACGTAATTGTGGCTGTGAATGGGAAATCAATTATTACCGATGAGGATATTATCAAAGAGATCCAGGAGAAATTTTTAAAAGCTGGTGATATAATTTTAATGACACTTCTACGCGGCGCCCAAACCCTTGACATTAAATTGGAATTGGAGAAATAATGATTGAGCGCTACACTCGCCCGGAGATGGGCGCAATTTGGTCGGATCAGCATAAGTATCAATGCTGGTGGCAGGTTGAACGGGAAGTCTGCAAGGTTCAGTATGAGCGCGGGCTGATTCCGGAAAAGGACTGGCAGACTATTGCTGCCAAAGCCGCCTTTGCGGTAGATCGGATTCTTGAAATCGAGCAGGAAGTCAAACATGACGTGATCGCTTTCCTGACTAATGTCGCCGAGCATGTGGGACCTTCATCCCGGTTTATTCATCAAGGCATGACTTCGTCTGATCTGCTGGATACGGCACTGGCGCTGCAGTTGAACGATGCAGCGCAGTTGATTCTAGAGCAATTGAATAGCCTGCACAAATTATTAGGTGCAAAAGCCCGGGAATATAAGCATTACTTGATGATTGGTCGGACTCATGGCGGGCACGCCGAACCGATTACTTTTGGTTTGAAGTATTTAACCTGGCGGGAGGAAATTCAGCGGCAGATTGTTCGATTTCAATTAGCAGTTAATGATATTAAGGTTGGGAAAATATCCGGCGCCGTGGGCACCTATCAGCATCTTAATCCAGAGGTGGAACAGCGGGTCTGTGCCAATCTTGGACTTGCGGCTGCCCGGGTCAGCAATCAAATTCTGCAGCGTGACCGCCATGCATATTTTATCACCACCTTGGCGCTAATTGGTGCGACGCTGGAGAAAATTGCCACGGAGATTCGTCACCTGCAGCGGACCGAGGTGCTGGAGGTTGAAGAATTTTTCAGCGAGGGACAAAAGGGTTCGTCGGCAATGCCGCATAAGCGTAATCCGGTACTCTCAGAACGAATTTGCGGGATGGCAAGGTTGCTGCGCGGTTATGCCGTGACTGCCATGGAGAATGTTACCTTATGGCATGAACGGGATATTTCGCATTCCTCCGCCGAACGGATTATTTTGCCCGACAGCTGCATCGGCCTTGATTTTATCCTATCGGAAACAATTAAAGTACTCCAGAATCTGGTAGTTTACCCTGAGCGAATGCGTCGGAATTTAGAGCTTACCAAAGGTTTAATCTATTCTCAGGAATTAATGTTGGCACTGGTTAATAAAGGCTTGACGCGGGAAAAGGCTTATCAGCTGGTGCAGAAAGATGCCATGGAGGCTCGCAATAATGAAGTGGATTTCAAGGGGCTGGTGCTGGCTAATGCGGCGATTAATGAATGGCTCAGCTATGCCGAGATTGAGAGCCTTTTTAATCCACAAAAAATTATTGACCGGGTCAATCTGATATATCAACGATTTGAAAATGAAGGAAGAGATGCAAAAGGGTGAAAAATTATACGAAGGCAAAGCTAAGATTCTCTATCTGACTGACAATCCCAAGCAGCTAATTCAACATTTTAAAGATGATGCCACGGCTTTTGACGGGCTTAAAAAGGGTACAATTCAGGGCAAGGGTGTGGTTAATAATCAGATCAGTATTATCCTCTTTAATCTCCTGAAAAAACGGGGCATCGAATCCCATTTGGTGGAGCAGCTATCTAATAATGAAATGTTAGTCAAGCGGGTCGAGATTGTGCCGGTTGAGGTGGTGGTGCGGCTGATTTCAACTGGCAGCCTCTGCAAGCGCTATGGTTTTCAGGAGGGGCAGATTTTAGCTCAACCCATCGTCGAACTCTATTACAAAAACGATCAACTGCATGATCCGCTAATGAATGACGACCACGTACTGGCGATGGGATTGGCGACAGCCGCAGAATTGACCCAGATGAAACGGCAGGCTATGCAGATTAGTGCCATTTTACGCGAGTTCTTTGATTCGATCGGGATTAATTTAGTTGATTTCAAGCTGGAATTTGGTCGTTATCAAGACCGGATTTTGCTGGCAGATGAGATTTCACCGGATACCTGTCGCTTTTGGGAGAAGGGCACCCGCCGTAAATTAGATAAAGACCGCTTCCGCCAAGATTTGGGTAATGTTGAAAGCACCTATCAAGAAATGCTACAACGAATCGGAGCAAAAGCAACATGATCGCCCGACCCGGTTTACGAATAATTCTACCTACTTTACTGGTGGCCGTGCTACTACTGGCTGGCGGTTTGCATTTTGAGAGTTTCAGCCTTTTGGTGGTGTTCTGGATAGTCTTTATTTTTTTACTTTTTTCGATCTGGTTCTTTCGTGATCCGGAACGGGAAATCCCGGAGGATGACAATCTGGTCGTATCACCTGCTGATGGCAAAGTGGTGGCGCTCAACTCTGAAGAGGATGATTTAGTGGGAAAGGCAACGCGGATTTCAATTTTTATGAATCTTTTCAGTGTCCATGTCAACCGCTTTCCCTATCATGGGGTGGTCAAACAAATCGAATATTACCGGGGTCAGTTTATAGCCGCGATGAAACCCGAGACAAGTTTTAAAAATGAACACAATCTGGTCACGATTGAGGGTTCCAGAATCCAGTATAAATATTCGCAAATTGCCGGAGTGGTCGCCCGCCGGATTATTGCTACAGTCAAAGTCGGCGACGAATTGGCTACCGGTCAGCGCTGTGGGTTGATCATGTTTGGTTCACGCGTAGATTTAATCTTACCGGAGATGGTTAAAGTGCAAATCAAGGTCGGTGATAAAGTTAAAAGTGGTCTTAGTATTATTGGAGTTATCCCATGCGATTAAAACGATTTTTCATTCCCAGTATCTTCACTATACTGAATATGTTTTCCGGCTTTCTGGCGATATTGCAGGTTGATCAAGGTCGGTATCTTACGGCGATAATGTTGATAATTGCCGCGATGATTTTTGATTCCCTGGATGGTCTCACGGCTCGAGCCCTGCATCAGCAGACCGAGTTCGGCATCGAATTCGATTCATTAGCGGATATTGTTTCCTTCTGTGTGGTGCCGTCACTCTTGGTCAATGCTCTGTTCGTTGCCGAATTGGGTTTTATTGGCGGAGTCATCAGCTTTTTCCCACTGTTGTTTGGTGGGGTGCGCTTAGCCCGCTTTAATCTGACGGCAACCGGTGAAAAGAAAGCCTATTTTATCGGCTTGCCAGTACCGGCAATGGCGGCGACAATCGGCTCCTACATCTGGTTTAATCAGACATTATTTGACAACTACGGCGACCCAAGAGTAGCCTTACCGCTGGTCATCATTCTCTCCTTTATGATGGTCACAAATATTCGCTTCCCCGCCCGATTCAGACTTACTTTTCACAGTGGTCCATTAGGGATGATAAAAAGCGTGTTAATAATAGTATCGATCATATTAGTGGTGATATTCCGCGGTTATGTATTTTTTCCAATCATGGGGATTTTTATTATTACCAATTTACTAGTCTGGATTGTGGGTTATGAAGAACCCCGGGTCCACTTTCTTCTAAGACGTAGAGGGCGCTAAAGATGTGGCAGGCGAAAATCGTAGTAACTTATAAACCTGGAATTCTGAATCCTGAGGCTAAGATAATTCAGCAGGCTTTGGGGAATTTAGGATACCAGAATATCACGCAGCTCGAGACCGGACGGTATTTTCAGATTCAGTATAGTGACAATTTGGACCGCTCCCAGGTTGAGGCATTGACCCATGAATTAGGTGATAAAATTTTATCCAATCCGGTGATCCAGAAGTACGATTTCGAATTAGTTGAGGTTCAGCCGTGAAATTCGGAGTAGTGGTATTTCCGGGCTCGAATTGTGATCATGATACCTATTATGTAATTAAGAAGGTATTAGGGGGCGAGGTATTTTATGTCTGGCATAAAGAGACCTCGTTGAGGATTTTTGATGTATTGATATTACCGGGTGGATTCAGTTATGGTGATTATTTGCGAGCCGGGGCAGTAGCGCGTTTTTCGCCGGTGATGAAGGAGGTAGTTGCCTTTGCCCGGAATGGCGGATTGGTATTGGGAATCTGCAACGGCTTTCAAATTTTGTTGGAGACCGGACTCTTGCCGGGAGCTCTGATCCCTAATGTCGGCATGCGTTTTCTCTGTTGCAGTGTGCATCTAAAAGTAGTTACCTCGGATAGCATCTTTACCCGGCAATATCAGCCTGGTCAGGTGCTGAAGATGCCTATTGCCCATTATGCGGGTAACTACTATGCTGACGATGATACGCTCCAACGTCTGCAGGATGAAGACCGCATCGCCTTCCAGTATTGTAGTGCTGATGGAGAGGTGAGCAGTAAGGGTAATCCAAACGGGTCCAAACTTAATATTGCCGGAATTTTCAATGAATATCGGAATGTCTTAGGCTTGATGCCACATCCGGAACGGGCTTCCGAGAGTATTTTATCTTCGGCGGATGGGTTGTTAATTTTCAAATCATTGTTGGAGAAAAATTAGGATGGAAAAAGGTTCCAGAAAATTTACCGTCGTGGTAGTTTTGGGTATCCTGCTATTGGGTGCAATGGTGGGCTCACTGGTTGGCGAATTGATTAAAATGGGTATTCCCGATGGGGTCGTGAAGGAGGTTTTTCTGCGTTCGGTAGATATTCGGATCGGACCAGGAGTCATTGATTTGCTGATGTTTTCGATTACTTTCGGCTTGACGCTTAAATTCAATTTTATTGGGATAATTGGTCTGCTTATCGCCTATTATTTCCTGCGATTCTGGCGTTAACTTTAATCTTTAATTATAAGGAGTCAATATATGGGTAACCTTGGTATTGGTGAAATTATTTTAATCCTGGTGATATTTTTACTGTTGTTTGGTGCTAAACGGCTGCCCGAATTTGCCCGCAGCCTTGGTAAAAGCTTGAAAGAATTCAAAAAAGCCACAACCGATATTACCAACGAGATTGAAGGCTCGGTCAACTCTAAGCCAACAGAACCTAAAAAATCTGATTCTGAAGCGCCTAAAGATTCTAATTCTTGAATAACTCCCAAATCGAGTTGAGGGTTGTGTCGTGTCGGGATTCTATGATCAGCTGACTCAATCCCCACTTGGTTTTGAGGGTTAGGGTAAAAGCATATCGGTCAGTGTTGGAAGGTTAATCTGGCTCGAGAGAAACAAATTTTCGGATTAGGCATTAGATAAAGCGATTTTTGTCCATGGAAAACCTGAGTAATGGATGTGGTATTTTCGTAATTGGGGATTTCTAATACTATTGCTACTAATACCAGTGCTCTGGTTCTGGTATAAACGTTGGGGGTACCAGCGTGAAGCTACGCTGCGTTACTCATCAATCAAAGCCATCGAGCAGTTGACCGGCAAGCGTCAGCAGTGGAAAAACGAACTGCTCTGCGGCTTAAAATTATTCAGTTTAGCCTTATTGATCTTAGCTCTGGCACGACCGCAAAAGGGTGCCACCATGCGGGAATTTATTACCGAAGGGATTGATATAATCATGGTGCTGGACATTTCCGGTTCGATGCGGGCCGTTGATTTTCGACCCAATCGTCTGGAGGCAGCCAAGAGTGTCGCCCGTCAATTTATCGAAGGGCGGCAAGCTGATCGGATCGGGCTAATCGTGTTTGCCGCCGAGAGTTTTTTACAATGCCCGCTAACGATAGACTATGATGTCTTAAAGGAGTTATTGAATCAGGTGGATTTTATCGAGGAGAAATACGATGGGACGGCAATTGGCATGGCACTGGCTAATGCGGTGAACCGTCTCCGCGATAGTGCCGGTAAAAGTAAGGTAATTATCTTGCTCTCAGACGGACGGAATAATGCGGGCGAATTGGCACCGGAGACGGCGGCCGAAATGGCGAAAACCTTTGGGATAAAAATTTATACTATCGGAGCCGGGAAACTCGGGCAGGCGCCCTATCCGATGCAACTACCCGGAGGTCAAATCCAGTATCGTTTGGTTGATGTGGAAATTGACGAGAAGGTAATGAAGGAGATAGCCGCCACGACCAGCGGTCGCTATTTCCGGGCTACCGATGAGACCCACCTCTCGGCAATTTATGATGAAATTAGTCAGATGGAAAAGACTGAAGTGAAAGTTAAGGAGTATACCAATTACCACGATCTCTATCCCTACCTGCTCTTACCCGGTTTATTGCTGATTGTTTTAAGTGGTGTCTGGGGTATGGTCGTTTTGCGGAAGGTACCCTGATGGTAAAGTTTGGGCAGCTGCAATATCTCTGGGTTTTTGGCTTGATTTTGGTGATGATCGGCATTCAATTGCATTACAATCGGCGGCGGCGTAAAGGATTGGAACAATTTGCCAATCGGCAGCTGTTATCCAAATTAATGGATGGCTACCGACCGAAAGTGCGGCGCACCAAACAACTGCTGTTTAGTGGGGCACTGCTTTTCCTGGGAATTGCGCTAATTGGTCCGAAAGTTGGTAAAAAGCTGATCGAAGTCAAGCGGCGCGGTATTGATATTATCCTGGCTTTTGACACCTCATTAAGTATGAATGCTGAGGATGTCAAACCTAACCGTCTGTTGCGGGCAAAATACGAGACCGGTAAATTTATTAACCAGCTGCGCGGTGATCGGATCGGCTTGGTGGCTTTTGCCGGCATCAGTTACCTGCAATGCCCCTTAACCCTGGATTATAGTGCGGCGAAGCTCTTCCTGGATATAATTGATACCGAAATAATCGGGACTCAGGGTACCGCCTTTGCCGATGCCATCCAGACTGCCCAAAATGCTTTCAAGGTCAAGGAAAAAAAGCATAAGGTGATCGTGCTGATTTCCGATGGTGAAGATCAGGAAGGTAATCTAAAGGAGACACTCCAGCGGGTGCGTGATGAGGGAGTGGTAATCTACACCGTTGGAGTGGGTACGATAACTGGTGCTCCAATTCCGATTGCCAATCCGCAGAGTGGTAGTTTGGAATTTAAGCGTGATCGCTCCGGACGGGTTGTGACCTCTGCTCTGGAGGAGGATGTGCTGCGGGAGATTGCGACTCAATCCGGGGGAAAATATTATAATCTCAGGAATGATGGTGATGTCTTTACCAAGATTTACAATGAAATCATCAAACTTGAGCAAAAAGATATCCGTTCCCACGAGTACAGTGATTATCAGGACCGCTATCAAATCTTTTTATTAATAGCCATTGTTTTGGTGACGCTGGAGCTGTTTCTAACCGATAAGGGTAAAATAGTCAGGATACTCAGTGAAAAGTGAATTGGTTATGAGTGGCAAAATCATTTCAGTTATTTTAATTTGGTTGCTGGTGATTCCGGTTTTCGCACGGGATGAGACCCGCGCACTTTATGATGCCGGTCGCTATGCCGAGGCAATCAAGAAATACGATCGGATTCTGGCTCAGCATCCCGATTGGGAAGAGGCACATTATGGTAAGGGATCGGCACTTTATAAATCCGATCAGGTGGAAGATGCGATTCGCGAATTCGAGCAAGCCCTGGCAATCAAAGATCCACTGCAGAAATCGGCTACCTTTTACAATTTAGGTAATGCCCTGTTTAAATCTAACCGCCTTGAGGAGAGTCTGAAGTTTTATCAACGGGCAATCGAATTAAATCCACATGATTTTGACGCCAAGCATAATTTTGAGCTGGTACGGCAGCTGCTCCAGCAACAGCCAAACCAGTCCCAACAGCAACCGAATCAATCGGATCAAAAACAGCAAAAACAACAACAGCATCAACCAAACCAATCGCAGCAAAATCAACCCCAGCGGCAGGAACAACAGCAACAATCCCGGGAGCAGCAACCGGCTCAGCAACGCCAGGAACAGCAAAAGAGTAAAGAGGAGGCGGCTCAAATTTTAGATGCGCTTAAAGACAATGAAAAAAAACTGATGCAGGAACGCATGAAAATTAAATATACCGGGATTAAAAGAGAGAAGGACTGGTAAGGCGATTACAATGAACCTGGCAATCCGCTACTTAATTATCGGGCTTTTAACAGGTTGGCAACTCAGTTGGGCTGAGGAAATCACCGTCCAGGCGGCAGTAGATCGCAATGTTATCAATTTAACGGATATGCTGACTTTTACCGTTACTATCGAAGGTACCAGTGATTTTCCCAATGTTCCGGCTCCCGAAAGTGAAGACTTTATTATGATTTCTGGTCCTGCTCAATCCAGCAATATTCAGATTATCAACGGCGCGATGAGTGCGAGTAAGCAGGTGCAATGGCGCCTGGCGCCGACACACGCCGGTCAGCTGTCAATTCCGCCGGTTAAAATTGTCTATCGGCGCAAGGTGTATCAGACTGCGCCGATTACTGTAACAGTTAATTCTGCACCGCAGACGGTCCAACCGGCTCCTGGTTCGCCAGCGACTCCTGCCCCGGGTCCGCCGGTCACAACTCCGGCGAAGGATATATTTTTAAAAGCTAATATTGCCAAATCAACAGTATATAAAGGTGAAGAGCTGCTGGTCAGTTTCGAGCTTTATTATCAAAATGTGCGGACCTATTCACCCCAGAAATTACCGGATGCCAAAGGTTTTTGGATGGAGCAATTTCCCGAAGACCGCACACCGATCGTCGAGAATGTGGTGGTGAATGGAATAGCTTATAAAAAAGCAACCATCCGCCGATTGGCACTTTTCCCGACTACTACGGGGGATTTGGTAATTGATCCGATGGTAATTACCTGTGAAGTGCTGGTGCCCCGTCAGCGGCGCCGCTCGATGTTTGATGATTTTTTTAACGATTCCTTTTTCAGCGATCCCTTTTTTAGCGATACCAAAACGGTTGAAGTCCGCTCGGCACCGGTTTCAGTGCAAGTGCTGGAACTGCCGGTGCAAGGTCAGCCGAAAAGTTTTAATGGAGCAGTTGGTTCTTATGTAATTGAGAGTCGGATTGATACCCTGCAAACCCGACAGGATCAGGCTCTGACTCTGCGGTATACAATTTCGGGTTCGGGGAATATTAATACCGTCCAATTACCGGTGTTGAACCTGCCGGCTAATGTAGAATTATTCGAGCCGAGCGTCAAGCGTACGATTAATAATAAAGGAAAATCAATTCGGGGAGCGGTCGCTTACGAATATGTGTTAATCCCCCGCAGCAGTGGCGCGTTGCAAATCCCTCCGCTGCCATTTGCATATTTTAATCCCGTCAGTAGACGTTATCAGACCAGCACGGCGGCTGGATTCAACGTGACCGTCAAGCCTGCGGATGAGAAGTTAGCCGCTCAGGGTGCCGGTTTTCGGAAGGAAGAAATTTCATTAATAGGCAGTGACATTCGCTTTATTGTCCGCGACAATCCCAACTGGCAGCGTGTCGGGACTTCCGTTTTGAATAGCTACTGGTTCTGGTTAATCAACAGTTTATCACTCCTGCTCATAATGGGTAGTATCGTTTTTCGCTGGTGGGCAAATAAGCTGGCGACCAATAGTCTTTTTGCCCGGCGCTGGCGGGCTTTCAATCGGGCTCAAGGCTGGATTAAAGCGGCGCAAGAGCAAGCTGACCAATCAGCCGCAGTATTTAGCTCCTGCGATCGGGCATTGAGCGGTTTTATCGCCGATCGCTTAGGGCTGCCAAACTCTGGGATCGGTCCTAAAGAAATTCAACATGCACTCCAGGAGCGGCAAGTTGATCCGGAATTGATCGAAAGAGTCAATCAAGTGTTGAATGAATTGGAACAGCGGCGCTTTCTGCCGGGTGAAGTGACTGAAACTGAAAGTCAGAACCTGATTAGTGAACTAACCGAGTTAATTGACCGGCTGATAAAGGTAATTTAGGGATGAAGCTTAGCATAATCTGGGGATTGATCCTGAGCCTACTGCTAACTGTTAACAGTCTGGCCGAGGGCTCAGCCGATTTTTACTTTCAGAAGGGTAATGAATCTTATTTAGCGGAGAATTATGCCGATGCGATTCAGCAATACGAAAGTGTCCTGGCTAATGGATTTGAGAGCAGTGAGCTGTATTATAATCTTGGGAATGCCTACTACAAGATTGGGCAATTAGGGAAGGCAATTCTCAATTATGAACGGGCATTACAGCGTAGTCCTAAAGATAAAAATATTCAATTCAACCTGCGACTGGCTAATCTGCGCGTCAAGGATCGGATTGATGTCCCGCCAGAATTTTTTCTATTCCGTTGGCAGCGGGCTTTGGTTCAGGCTTTTACAATCAGTGGCTGGGCTTGGTGGATGACACTTACCTTCCTGGTTACTTGTGGTTTAGTAGTAATCCAACTGGTGCTGAATCCTGTTAAACTGCGGCGGTATCTCCAGCGGGCGGCAATTACCGGTTTGGTGATTAGTGTCCTGGCGTTAGGGTTGCTCCTGGAGCGTCAGCATTTGGAAACCTCCCATTCGTATGCAATCATTCTCGGACCCAGTACCCAGAGTCTAGCAGCTCCTCAGTCAGGGAGTACGGAGCTATTCATCGTGCACGAGGGCACAAAAGTGCGGGTGCTGGATCGCGATGCGGATTGGCGCAAGGTGGAACTGATTGATGGCAAACAGGGCTGGATTGCTATGCGGGATCTGGAGCTAATTTAATCACCAACTACAGGCTTCTCATTTTAAATCTGGGGAAAAATTTGTATATTTCAGGCAGCTTTAACGATTATGAAATACTATTTTTCAATATCAATCCTGGTACTTTTTAACCTGCTTCTGGCACAAAACCAAATTCCACCGCAAGATGAAAGTTTCGATCCCCTGCAGCTGCATGAACCCTCCTTGCCCTTCTTAGATGGTTCAATGATTTATGAAATTATTACGGATATCAAAGAGCCGGGAGAAAAAGCAGTACAAGACTCCGATACCCTGCGAGTAGTTAAGAAGATGGGCTACAAAGTGCAGCTTTTTTCGACCACTGATTTTTTCAAAGCTGATACGATATTTCAAAAGGCTGTCAATGATTTTAA
Source organism: uncultured bacterium (assembly GCA_964485745.1). Classification (GTDB taxonomy): domain Bacteria; phylum Fidelibacterota; class UBA2242; order UBA2242; family UBA2242; genus CAZAKO01. Next base: position 969 of record CAZAKO010000016.1, on the reverse strand, counting down.
TGATCAGGAAGTAATTAAAGATTTTAATTCACCCTATTATAAAATCAGATTAGGTAATTGTGTTACCCGGGAGGAGGCTGAAATCTTACTCAACCGGGCGCTAACGCTTAAGTATCGCGATGCCTGGATTATCCGCACTCCGATTAAAACCGAAGAACGCTTTATATCTTATTAACCATAACATGTCAGGATATTACCAAGAGGTGTAAATGTCAGGTCACTCAAAATGGGCTACAATTCGTCGTAAAAAAAGTGCGCTGGATGCCAAACGGGGCAAAATATTCACTAAAATTATCAAGGAAATTCAAGTGGCAGCCAAGATCGGTGGTGGCGACGAGAGTGCTAATCCGCGACTGCGCACGGCAATTCAAGCTGCTAAAGAAGCCAATATGCCGGCGATTAATATTGAGCGGGCGATTAAAAAAGGCACGGGCGAATTAGAGGGTGTCAATTACGAAGAGGTCTCTTATGAGGCTTACGGACCGGGTGGAGTCGCCCTGTTGATCGAAGCTCTGACCGATAACAAGAATCGAACGGTATCGGAAATCCGTCATCTTCTAACCAGGCACGGTGGAAACCTGGCGAGCAGTGGCAGTGTGGCCTGGATGTTTTCCCGCAAGGGGATCATTGTCATTGAACGGAAAGCCTGCAGTGAAGACGACCTGCTCAGCGTGGTGATTGATGCCGGAGCTAATGATATCAAAGTTGTCGAGGATGAATATGAAATTGATATAGAACCGGCGGCGTTCGAAACGGTGCGAGCGGCATTGGTGGAGAAAGATATCCCAATTCTCGACGCTAGGATTCAAATGGTTCCCCAGAATACCATTGCGGTTGATGAGCAGCATGCCCCGAAAATCCTGAATCTAATGGAAGTACTCGAGGATCACGACGATATTCAGAGCGTCGCGGCTAATTTCGATATTGATGACCAGATCATGGCTAAACTACAAGGAAATGCCTAATGGC
>CAZAKO010000015.1:13779-28764 GCA_964485745.1 uncultured bacterium | reverse complement strand
CTATTAACGGCAATTTTACGATTGATTTAGATGGACCGGTAACTAATCCTGAACGCGTAGCCGCAAACCTGTCGCTGACCCATAGCCAGATTGACACTTTTTCCGTTGATACTCTCCAAGGTGCACTGGAATTTGCCGGTGGCAGAATTAGTACCATAGATTCAATCCGGATTGGGGTAAAGCAGGTAAATGTCTATCTGGAAGGGTGGGCAAATGTTGATTCAAACCGGGTAAATGCCCGGCTTAGTTTTAATTCCCAGGATTTGGGGTCATTTTCCAGCTTAGGGATAACTGAGGATCTAAAGGGCAGGGTGGCAGGACTCTTTGAGGCGACTGGCAAACTGTATAATCCAGATTTCCGAGGTTGGATTAAGGGAGACAGTCTCAGCCTTGCTGGTTTATCCTTTGAAAATGCCGTTGCCCGTCTCGAATTGGCTAATTTTCGCGAGAAGAACTTTGGCGATATCTATCTGGAAGCAAAGAATGCTACTCTGCCATTATTTGACGAGCCAATTCCTTTGACTTCGCTAATCATTCGATTTGATAGAGACACGGCGATTGTCAAGTCGTTGCGGATTGTCGGTCAAGACCTCGACGTCGAATTGCAGGGAAAGATGGTATCTTTCGCTGATTTGTTTATTGAAAATATCAGTGCCTATCTGGGAGGAAATACCTTAAAAAATCTTGAACCAATCCATTTTTCCTGGAAAGCTGATACCATCAGGATGAATGAGGTCCGTTTTTTATTTAACAGTGGGACTTTGGTAGTATCCGGGGAGGCGGTTAATCAGAAACTGCAAACGCTAAGTTTATATTTGGGTAATTTTGACCTGAATCCCCTTAACTATTATCTACATGGTTCACCGAATATTGGCGGTACTCTCGATGGCATAATTTCGTATGTGGATACAACGGAGACACCAATAATCTATGCGCGTTTGAATCTGAAGAAAGTAGCTTTGGGAGGGCAACGATTTAACAAAGTCAGGTTAGAATCACGGGTGATTAATAACCAGCTCCGACTGGAAAATTTGTTAATCGAGGATAACGAGAAGGGTTACCTCAACGGAAACGGAACCGTCAGTTGTCACTTTCCGATTAAAAAGAGTGAGTCAATAATTACTCCGCAAGACTCGGTGAATCTCAGCTTAAATTTTGATAATTTTGGATTGAATACCTTTAACTCCTTCCTTCTGCCTGGTTTGGCAAAGGAGGGTAAAGTGAATGGGACATTGGCGGTTAAAAAGAATCTGGGACAACCAATCTGTGAATACGCTCTAAGTATTAAAGATCCCGTTTTTGACAAATTAAAAGGGGATGAACTAAAAATTAAAGGTGATTATCGAAACTCAAAACTGGGATTTTCGGACATCCGGTTGCAGGATAGTCATGGAGTGTCCAATGGATCAGGCTTCCTACCGCTGACTGTGCAGCTGTTTCCGGGAAATTTTATTTTTCAAAAAGACTCAAGTATGTACCTGAAATTTTCGTTGCATTCTTCAACGTTGGAGTTTTTATCACAATATCTGGGGACTGTTGAAAGTATTGAGGGGGAGTATGATTTAGCCCTCAGTATTTCCGGTACACCAAACAATCCCGTTCGTTCGGGAAATATCATCGCCAAGAATGGAACGATTCGCTTTACCAGTCTTGAAAATCCGGTTACTGGAGTCGAAGGCAGTGCCATTATGGATGGGAATATATTGAAGGTTGTCTCATTGACCGGTCGGATGCAAAAGCCGATGACCTACAGAGGGTTTGGTCGGATAAGGCAAAAGCTGCGTGCGTATACCTGGGATATTTTGTTCCCACCCGCGGTCTCCTCGAAAGAGTCCAATGTTGTCGTGGAGGGGGAAATCGATTTTACCGAGTTCTTCAAACCTTCTTTTGATATTCGTCTGACCGGCAAACAGATGTATATCCGCTCCCTGCTGGCGGAACAGGAGGGTATTCTGGATGGTGAATTTTCGCTGAAGGGGTGCGATACGCTTCAGATTGAAGGCGATGTTGATATTAATGAATTGTTTGTGCGCAACGAGTTCCACGGCTCCGAACCTTTAATCGAAAAAGAATCAAAGGGTTCGGGGACCTATACCAATATTAATTTACATACTATTATTCCGGGTAATTTATATTTTCAGAACAGTCAATTAAACTGTGAGCTGGAAGGCGAGATGTGGATTTTAAAAAGCGGTTCGGAACCCTATCGGTTTTCTGGGACCCTTAACATTCGAAAAGGAAAATTTTATTATTATGGCTGGGAGTTTGAAGTAGTTCAGGGCTCAATTAACTTCAATCCACTGGAGTTTAATCCGACCCTGGACATCGAAGCCCGGGTTAATCTGGCAGCTTACAATCAGTCCGAATCTAAGGCTGCCAGTCCGGCGGAAGATTATGTCACGGTCATGCTTTCCGGAGATCTGGATAATCCGACCTTAGTGTTTGATTCCGATAAATACAATGAGAGTGATATTCTGATGTATTTATCACATACTACATTAGGAAGTGAAGAAACATTAAATCAAAGTCAGATTTCTACTGGGGCCGTGAATGTATTCGGAATGTATTTTGAGCGGCAGCTGGAGAAAAACATCAGTCAGATTAGTGGCTTGGATGAGTTCGAGTTACGAACACGGGGAAATTTATTGTCCAATCAACAAACCGACCAATGGAGTGTGGCTTTGGGACGGAAGATTGCACCGAATCTATATTTCTCGTACGAACGTTCATTATCCTTGATCGAGCCCGATCAGCAATTTGGGATCGAGTATCGGCTTAATCGTAATGTCTCTCTCTCAGGTGATATAGAAGGTGGTCTCTGGCGCATCAATTATCTGTATAAATATCGTTACTAATCGTTAGCATGGGGCGTAAACTCAGAAAGCTATTGATCTACTTTCTGCTGATCTGGGCTTGCGGCTTGGTTCAAGCCCAGACTCGTCTAACTCCCACCGAGTATATCGTCAATACTATTACGATTAACGGCAATCAGGCGTATACAACCCGCTGGCTGAAGAAACAGCTGCGGCTGAAAGATCGTCGGATTTGGAGGACAAGAACTTTCACCCGTCGGATGATGGAGCTGGACCGCATGCTCCTGGAAACTATCTATGTCAAAAATGGCTATATTGAATCCGCCGTGCGCGACTCTTTTAAGGTGTGGGATAATGGTGAAGTGGATGTTTTTTATTCTATCAAAGAGGGTCGTCAGTATTTTCTAAAAGAAATTCAGATCAGCGGCAATGCTTCTCTTAATAACGATAGAATCATAATTATTTTAAACCATAAACTGGACAAACCCTATAATCCGCTCCGGATCAGAGAAGGAATTGCGGAGATTAAAAACCATTACGCCAACATTGGAAAGCCTTTAGCAGAAATTCGCGACTCGCTTAAGGTTATTAATCGGGATATTTATCTTAAGATTCGAATCCAGGAAAATCCAACCATGCGAGTTCGCGAGATTCATCTACAGAATAATGTTTTAGTCAGAGATCGGCCAATCCGACGTGAAATCTTATTGAAGCCGGGAGACCTATACTCTCTGGAGAAAATTAACCTGTCTAAACGGCATATCTACGAAACCGGTCTCTTTTCCAGTGTCAATATTCAGCCAGCCAATATAGATACTGTCAATCATACCCTTGACCTGATTGCCGAGGTACGGGAGTTGAATATGCATTATTTAGGATTAAGATTCGGGTTAGGTCAGGATCAAGGAATTACACCCGGTAGTGAGCCGTATTCGTCACTGACCATGAATAGTGAATGGCTGCATCGGAATATTGCTGGCCGTGGCAGCCGGCTGAGCACCGACCTGGGACTTTCGCTCGAAATTAGACCCGATGTAGAGAATATAACTCGACCAGCATTTAGTACTTCGGTTACTTACGTCGAACCCTGGCTTTTCGGTTTTCGCTCATCCACCTCTTTTAGGCTTTTCGCTGAAAATCAGAGAATCCTAAATCCAGATGAAAGGATAACTAAATATGGTGAGGAAACCGCACTTATCTATCAACCCGATAAACGTTTCCGAATCCAAACCGGTGTTTTAATTCAGAGAATTATAGACTATTTGGAATATAATGATAGTACAATTTATGTTACCGAATTAGCCTTGACACAAAGCGTCCGGCGGGATTACCGGGATAATTTTTTATTTCCCTCAAAAGGCACGGTGTTCACTTTTGATGGTAAAGTTGTGCCAGCAATTTTAGGTGAGACTAAGAATTACTACAAATTTGAAACCGGCTTCAGTCAGTATTTTCCATTATTTGGGCGGATAGTTTTTGCCTACCGGGGCAAGTTTGGTTATATGAATATTTTGGGAAAAAAGGGAGATCCACCATCATATGAAAAGTTCTACCTCGGTGGCGGAACCAGTCTGAGGGGGTGGCCCGAACGTAACTTCAATACAGATGGCGGCGACATTAAGGTATTGACCAATTTCGAAATTCGTTTTCCGTTGTTCTGGTTGTTGGGTGGTGAGCTATTTATTGACGGCGGGACGCTATCTGACAGAAAGTCACTTTCACGAGCAATCTACCGCTGGGATGCCGGATTTGGCTTGACTATTGCTACTCCTTTAGGGCCGATCAGGATTGACATTGCGAAGATTTTAGGGAAGGAAGATAAACCCTATCAATGGCAATTTTCAATTCCTTATGCATTTTAACCAAAAGGAGTGACAATGTTAGCGTTCGATAAATTTACGATAAAAGCTCAGGAGATAATCAAGAATGCCTTCGAGACGGCGCAGCAGCATGCTCATCAGCAAGTTGAGCCGGAGCATTTCCTGAGTGCCCTGTTGACGACACCGGATAATACCGGTTTGATTCTCTTGAAAAAGATTCTGGGTAATCCGCTTCAATTTCAAACGGCTGTTAATCAGCTGCTGGAAAACTTTCCGAAGATAACCGGCAGTGTCGGGCAGGTGTACCTCAGTAAGAATTCCGATAAACTTTTTGAGCAGGCTGAAAATTATGCCCGGCAGCTGCGGGATGAATATCTTAGTGCGGAACATGTTTTATTAGGAATTGCCGATACTGCCCCGGCTCCGCTGAAAAAAATATTGAAAACCAATGGCATTAATACGGAAACTTTGTTAGCCGCACTGAAAGAAATTCGCGGTACCCAGAGTGTCCGGGATCAATCGCCTGAAGATAAATACCAGGCTTTAAAACGCTATTGCCGGGATTTGAACGAATTGGCGCGCAAGGGCAAACTGGACCCGGTGATTGGACGGGAAGAGGAGATCAGAAGGGTATTGCAGGTCTTGGGTCGCCGAACCAAGAATAATCCGGTATTAATAGGTGAGCCCGGAGTTGGGAAAACGGCGATCGCCGAGGGATTGGCGCTGCGGATTGAAGCGGGTGATGTTCCTGAGGGCATGCAGGATAAACGGGTTTTGGCGCTCGATATGGGAGCGTTGATCGCCGGGGCGAAATTCAGGGGTGAGTTTGAAGACCGGCTTAAATCGGTAATTCGGGAAGTTACCGAAGCGGAGGGTAATATTATTCTATTTATTGATGAAATTCATACTGTCGTCGGTGCCGGTGCAGCTGAGGGGGCAGTGGATGCTTCAAACCTGTTGAAGCCAGCCCTTGCCCGTGGCGAATTGCGCAGCATCGGAGCAACGACTATCAACGAGTACCGCAAATACTTCGAAAAGGATAAAGCCTTAGAACGTCGCTTTCAACCGGTTTTAATCGAAGAACCCTCGGTCGAAGAGGCGATCTCGGTCTTGCGTGGGATCAAGGAGCGCTATGAAATTCATCATGGAATCCGCATTAAAGATGCAGCCTTAGTTGCCGCTGTGGAGTTATCCCACCGTTATATTACTGACCGATTTCTACCGGATAAGGCAATTGATTTAGTTGATGAAGCCGCCAGTCGCCTGCGCCTGGAAATTAACTCCTTACCAATGGAATTGGATGAAGTTGAACGCCGCATCAGCCAACTGGAAATCGAGAGCCGGGCTTTGGCTAAGGAGAAGGATAACGAAGCCTCGCAAGAGCGACATAAAAAAGTCCAAAATGAATTAGCCCAGTTGAAAGATAAAGCCGCCACTCTGCGTGGTCGCTGGCAGGAAGAAAAAAATCGCATTCAGCGGATTAATGAACTCCAGAAACAGATCGAGAGCGCCAAACTTGAGGGTGAGCGGGCAGAACGGGAGGGGAACTGGGAACGAGCAGCGCAGCTCAAGCATGCAGATCTGGTGAATCTCGAAAAACAATTAAATGCTGAGAAAGCAGCATTGGAAAAAGCCCAGGATGGGCGGGCTTTGCTGCGTGAAGAAGTAACTGAGGAAGATATTGCCGAGATAATTTCCAAATGGACTCATATTCCGGTAAGCCGATTAGTGGAGGATGAGCGCCAGAAGCTGATGCGGATCGAGGAAAAGTTGCATGAGCGGGTAATTGGGCAGGATGAGGCGATTGCGGAAGTGGCGAATGCTGTGCGTCGCGCTCGCGCGGGTCTCCAGGATGAAAATCGTCCGATCGCAACATTCATCTTTACCGGCTCAACCGGTGTTGGTAAGACCGAGCTGGCGAAAGCCCTGGCTGAATTCCTGTTTAACGATGAGAATGCGCTGATTCGGATTGATATGTCCGAATATATGGAAAAGCATGCCGTTGCACGGCTGATCGGTGCGCCACCGGGCTACGTCGGTTATGAAGAAGGTGGTCAGCTGACCGAAGCCGTCCGGCGCAAACCCTATGCGGTTATTTTACTGGATGAAATTGAAAAAGCTCATGAAGATGTTTTCAATATTTTATTGCAAGTACTCGAGGATGGTCGTCTTACCGACAACAAGGGTCGCACGGCTAATTTTAAGAATACGATTATCATCATGACCTCCAACTTAGGTTCGCAGGCGATCATGAGTCAAACCTCGGGTGTCAATGAAGATAATATCAATGTTATCTACGCTACGATCCAGGAGACGGTTCTCTCCCAATTACGTGAACATTTGAAACCTGAATTTATGAACCGGGTAGATGAAATTATCGTTTTTAGACCATTGCTGCCGGAGCAGATTGAGCAGATCGTGCAAATTCAGTTTAATCGCCTTTTTAATCGTCTGAAAGCCCAGGGATACCAGGCGAAATTGACCGACAAAGCCCGTTCGATCGTGGCTTCTGCCAGTTGGGATCCGGTGTACGGTGCCCGGCCGGTAAAACGGATGATTCAGAAGCGCATCTTGGATCCACTGTCCTTGGAAATATTAGCCGGGAAATTTGCGCCCGGTGATAAAATAATGATTGACGATCAAAACGGCGGAATCGTGTTTTTGAAAGGTTAAAAAGTGGAACAAACTTTGGAGTGAATTGTATAAATGGCATTTTTTATTATACTTTGTGAGGTAATGATTAATCTCTAAATTAGGTCACGAAAAAAACAGCGATTGACTTGTAAGGGAGGAAGAAAAATGGGACAAAGAGGCTTTGGAATTATTACTATCGCTCTACTGATCGCGTTGCTGGGATGTTCAAAAGAACCGGTGAAAACTACTCAGGGGTACTGGGACTCAGCCCGATTACTATTTGCGAATAAAAAGTATGCGGAGACGATCAAGGAATACCAGAAGTTAATTAAGCATTATCCCCAGGATTCCCTGGCTATTGCGGCGCTGTTCGCCTCGGCTGAAATCTATAAAAATAACCTTTCGGATTTCCATAAATCGTTAGATGTTTATCAGAAAATTATCAAGCAGTATGCTGCTGATTCCAGGACTCCCAATGCGATGTTTATGATCGGTTATGTCTATGCCAACGATTTGAATGATCTGGATAATGGTCGCAAGTGGTATAATAAATTCATTGAGACCTATCCGGATCACATGCTGGTTCCATCGGCTCAGTGGGAAATTGAAAACTTAGGAAAATCGCTGGATGAGATACCCAATTTGCAGTCAATTACGAAAGAAAGTGATTAATTCAAGGTTACAAAATGGCTTTTAATCTTTCTGAATTGAATGAGAAAATAAAGCGCGAGAGCGGTTTTATCCACGCGCTGAAGCAGGAAATATCCAAAGTGATTGTTGGGCAGGAAGGAATGATCCAACGGTTGATGATTGGTCTGCTGTGCAATGGTCATATTTTATTGGAAGGGGTACCTGGATTGGCAAAATCTTTGACGGTCAGCACCCTGGCAAGAATAATCAATACCTCATTTCGGCGTATTCAATTTACTCCGGACCTGCTGCCTGCCGACCTGATCGGGACGATGATTTATAATCAGAAAAAAGGCAGCTTCGAGACCAAGAAGGGACCAATTTTCAGCAATATAATTTTGGCTGATGAGATCAACCGCTCGCCGGCAAAAGTCCAATCGGCGTTGCTTGAGGCGATGCAGGAACGCCAGGTTACAATAGGCGAGCAAACCCACCAGCTCGACGATCCTTTTATGGTGCTGGCAACCCAAAATCCGATTGAGCAGGAGGGAACCTACCCGCTACCTGAGGCTCAGGTCGATCGCTTCATGTTGAAAGTGATTATTCAGTATCCCAACAAAGCCGAGGAATTAGAAATTATCCGCCGGATGGCTCACACCGATGGACAGATCGCAGTGAATTCCGTTATTCAACCGCAGGATTTGAAGCGTGCCCGCAAAGTGGTTGATGAGATTTATATCGATGAAAAAATTCATCGCTATATCGTTGATATCGTCTTTGCTACCCGGCAGCCAGCCTCTTATAATTTAGCGGATTTGGCAAACTTGATTCAGATTGGTGCTTCGCCGCGGGCTTCGATTTACTTAGCGATGGCCAGCAAAGCCAAAGCTTTTATTGAAGGTCGCGGTTATGTTACTCCGGAGGACATCCGCGAGGTCATGTGGGATATTCTCCGCCACCGGATAATTCTAACCTTTGAAGCCGAAGCCGAAGAGGTTACCGCCGAACAAATTATCCGTCGGGTCGTGGATACTATTGAGGTTCCGTAGATTATCAATTTTCAGTCATAATTTCCCAAACGGGGAATTTTAACGCCAAGGTAACGGATATGACTATCAGGGAGTGAGAATCTATTATTGAATGTTACCAAAAGAGATTTTACAGCAGGTCCGTTATATTGAATTGTATACCAGACATCTGGTCAATGACGTTTTCAGCGGCGAGTATCATTCGGTTTTCAAGGGTCGGGGAATGGAGTTTGCCGAGGTCCGTGAATATCAGTATGGTGATGATGTCCGCACGATTGATTGGAACGTAACCGCCCGTTATAATCACCCCTATGTCAAAGTCAATGAGGAGGAGCGTGAATTAAATGTAATGCTGGTTGTCGATGCTTCCTCCTCCGAGGTATTTGGCTCTTATCAGAAGTTTAAATCTGAGATTGCCGCCGAAATCTGCGCCGTACTGGCAATTTCGGCGATTAAAAATAATGATAAAGTGGGTCTGCTGATCTTTACCGATGAGGTTGAAAAATTCATCCCGCCGCGGAAAGGTCAGGGACATGTTTTACGAGTCATCCGGGAGTTGTTATATTTTAATCCCGAGTCTCGCCGAACCTGTATTGCTAAAGGCTTGGAATATCTTTTAAAGGGCTTGAAACGTCACTCGATTATCTTCATCATCTCGGATTTTGATGATGAAAATTACTCCAAACCATTACAAGTCCTGAATAAAAAACATGATGTGGTGGCAATTCAGCTGCTGGACAATCGCGAGCAGGATCTGCCGAACATCGGGTTATTGAAGCTCGAGGATGCCGAGTCCGGTGAAACGATCTTCGTTAATACAGCGGATAAACAATTTCTTAAATTATATTCCGATAATGTTACTGAGAAACGCCAGCAGCTGGCGAAGGAAGCCAGGATGATGGATCTGGATCTCATCCAAATTAATACGGCTGAATCCTACGTCGAACCATTAGTTCGTTTCTTCAAAATGCGGGAACGCCGGTTTAGATAATGTTTACATAGAGCATGGTAAAAAGGGAATTCTGTATACTGATATTGGTCTTGAGCATTGTTACCACCGGAACAGGTCAAGAGTTTCCCGTCACGATCGAAACTCATGTGGACACCGCGATTGCCACGATTGGTGACCGGATTCAGCTCCGGATTAGTCTAAGCTATCCGACCGACTCGCGCTTCGAGTTGCCCCAGGTTGAAGAGCATTTGGGTGAATGGAATGTCGTCAGGCAAAGTTTAAGCGCGCCGCATAAAATCAAGAACGGTTTTCGTCAGGATTGGATCTTGGAGCTTATGGTTTTTGATACCGGTAGAGTAATTATCCCGTCCATTCCGATAAAAGTATTTACCACTGCTGATTCGACCGCAGCCCCTCTGATTTTTGATACGGACGAGGTGAGTGTGCAGGTTATTTCCGTCCTGCCACCTGGAACTACCGAGCCTAAAGATATCAAGCCGCCATTTCCGATTCGCACCATTATTCCCTGGCGCTGGATTATTTTTAGTACTTTAATCCTGGTGGTTGTACTGGGCTGGTACCTCTACTACCGGCGCTGGAAGCGGATGCAGCCCTCTGTGCCTTTGGAGGAGGAATACCTCGAACCGCCCCACTTGGTAGCATTGCGGAAGTTGAATGAATTACGCCAGGGCTTATATAAGACGGAAGATGAGATTCGTGCCTTTCATTTCAGTCTTTCGGAGATTATTCGGGAATATTTGGAGCGGCGCTATTTTATCCGGGCGCTCGAAATGACCAGCCAGGAAATTCGGCAAGCTTTTGATTTGCTGAAAATTGACGGTCAGATTATCAAGGAGTTCGTCAAATTGTTTAACCGACTGGATCTGGTTAAGTTTGCCCGGCAAATCCCTAAACCAGAGGCACTGGTGGCTCATTGGGAACTTGCGTATCAGTGTATAGATAAAACAAAACGTGAATCATTTCTAAGTAGGAGGTCATTGTGATTGAAATCCGCAATTTGGTAAAAAACTATGGCGCGACGAAAGCCGTTCGCGATATCTCCTTCTCGGTCAAGACCGGTGAGATTCTCGGGTTTCTGGGACCAAATGGCGCCGGAAAGACGACTACCCTAAGAATTATTACCGGCTATTTATCTCCGACGGCGGGCAATATATTTGTCGGGGATAAAAATGTTATCGAAGATTCGATGGACATTCGCCAGATGATTGGCTATTTGCCCGAAATGAATCCGCTCTATCAGGATCTGAATGTCTACAGCTTGCTCGAGTTTGTCGCGCGCGCCCGGGAAATTGACCAGCGAAAGTTCCGGGTCCGGTTGAATGAGGTCATTGAGATATGCGGTCTAAAAGGTGTCGTGCATATGAATATCAGCGAACTTAGCAAAGGTTACCGCCAACGAGTCGGCTTAGCTCAAGCCATCCTCCATGATCCCAAAATTCTGATTCTCGATGAACCCACTGCTGGTCTCGATCCCAATCAGATAGTCGAGATCAGGAATTTGATTAAACAGCTCGGGAAGGAGAAGACCGTCATTATCTCCAGTCATATTCTGCAGGAGATTCAGGCGACCGTGGATCGTATGATTATTATTAACAAGGGCGAAATTGTTGCCGATGGAACGATTGATAAATTGATGAGTGATTTTGAAGGGAAAACCCGGCTGCAATTGGAATTACTCAATGCCGATGAGGAGTCGGTCAGAGCTGTCCAGTCGTTCAATAGTGGAATTTTACTGACCGATTTTACGCGCGATGAGGAGCTGACGACAGCCGTCTTAGAGTATCCCAATTCACTCGACCCGCGCCCCGATATTTTTAAATATGCAGTCAAACACAAGTGGGTGGTTCTCGAAATGAGTCGCCACAAATCCAGTCTCGAAGATTTATTTAGGAAAATTACGATAGAGGGAGGAGTCAACCATGCGGCGTAACTTTACCATTATTTACCAAAAGGAGGTCCAGTCCTATTTCAATAGCCCGGTGGCATATATTACCTTAGTGGTCTTTCTTTTAATTAATGCCTGGTTTTTTACCAGTACTTTTTTTCTCATCAACGAATCTGACCTCCGCACCCTTTTTTCGGTTGTGCCGATTGTGTATATCTTTTTTATTCCGGCGATTACCATGGGATTGATTGCCCGGGAACGGAATACCGGCACGATGGAGTTTATCACCACGCTGCCCTTTTCCGATACCGAGATAATCGTTGCCAAATTTCTGGCCGGATTGACCTTAGTAGCAGCTGCCCTGCTCTTTACCCTGGTACACTTTTTTAGTCTGTTAATCGTCGGAACTAATATTGACATCGGGGCGCTAATTGCCGGTTATTTAGGTTTGCTGCTGGTGAGTGCCGCCTATGTCGCCATCGGTACTTTTTGCAGCACAATTACCGATAATCAGATAATCGCTTTTATCACCGGTTTTCTGATTATTTTTATTTTATTTATCCTCGATAAAATCCTGATCTTCGTGCCGCCATTTCTGAGTTCTATCCTGCAATATTTGAGTATTGGATTTCATCTGGAAAATATGTCCAGGGGCGTCATAGATACGCGCAACTTAGTCTATTTTGGTTCCATAATTTTGTTCTTTTTATTCGCCAGTATACGCTCTTTAGAAATGCGGAAATGGAGGTAGAGATGACAATTATATCGAATAAAAAACAGTTTATCCTCTATCTGCTGCTCTTGGCAGTAATTATTGTAATTTTCAACATTGTTGCGCGGGGACTTTTTGCCCGCTTCGATTTGACTGAGAACAATATTTATTCGCTCTCAAATTCCAGTAAAAAGGTCATCGAAAAGCTGGATGACCGGCTCTTAGCCAAAGTCTATTTTTCTAAAGATTTGCCCGGTCAGTTGGCTAATTCCCGGCGTTATCTCCAGGATTTACTGGAAGAGTATGAAGCCTACTCCAAAGGGCGTTTTCACTTTGAATTTGTCACTCCCGATGAAAATGAAGCAGCTCAGGAAGAAGCCCGCAATTATGGGATTCCGCCGATTCAAGCCCAGGTCATCCAGAACGATAAGTTGGAAATTAAGAACATTTATGTGGGGTTGGTACTGCTTTATAATGATAAAAAGGAGACCTTGCCGGTGATCCAGACCAGTGAAGGGCTGGAGTACAGTCTCACCGTAGCCATTAAAAAACTGATTGCGACCGACATGAAGGATATTGGGATTGTTTCCTCTGATAATCAAACCATTAGTACCAATAAGCTGCAGCAGCAGTTGAGTCAAACCTATAATGTCCGGCAGGTCTCATTGGATCAAGAAATTCCAACTGAAGTGCAGACGATCCTGATGAATGGTGCGGAAGATACCCTGGGTCTGGATCAGCTCTACAACCTCGATCAATTTCTGATGCGTGGTGGAAAGTTGATGATTGGTCAGGCACGTCAGATAGCCCATCTCCAGGAAGGTTATGCCGCGGAGGTTAAATCTAATATGTTTGATTTTCTGGAACATTATGGCTTGCGGATTGGAAAGGACCTGCTGGTTGATCGGAATTGCGGCCAGATTAGCATCCAGCAGCGGCGTGGCTTCTTCAGCTTTACCAATGCGGTAAGTTATCCCGCTTTTCCTTTAATTCACAATTTCAATCAGGATAATATAATTGTTAAAAATCTGGAGCAGGTACAACTGTTTTTTGTGAATGAGGTGACCCCATCTGATTCGACAGTGAATTTCATTCCGCTAATGAGCACTTCGGATAAGACCGGGGCAATCACGGCGGGGATGGTTCCATATATGGGACCTTATGGAAATTATCAGATGGTCGAAGGTTATAACATTTCTCCGCATTTGCCTCAGGCTCAGATGAATAATCCGGCAATGGTCTCTTTTCCGCTGAAATCCAAAAATATTGCCGCAATTGTCAGTGGTCCTTATCAGAGCTATTTTGTCGATAATCCGGAATACAATCAAAAGAGTGATTTTCTCAGTGAAACGGAGAGTACCGAAATTCTCTTAATTGCCGATAATGAATTTTTTGATGACAACCGGGCAGCCGGAATTCCGGAAAATGCCGATTTTATGCTGAATTGCATTGACTATCTTGCCGGTGATCAGGAATTACTGGCAATTCGTTCGCGGACTGTCACGGCTCGACCGTTAAAGGATTTGTCCAATACTTCTCGCCATTTTTGGAAGTGGTTGAATATTGTTTTACCGGCGCTGCTGGTCATCATTTTCGGCTTGGTACGCTGGAGGCAGAATATTACCAAACGTAAAATTTTGGAGGGGCTTTATGGCTAAATCGAAAAATCTGTGGATTAAATATGCGATTATATTGGGAATAGCCCTGATACTACTTTTGGTGGTGAGTTTGAAAAACAGGCGCTATGAGCCCAAGATTAGTGACGTGTTTAATGTCAAAAGTGAAGATATCAGTGCGATTACAATTTCGAAGGATACGACCTCAATCACCTTAGTCAAAGGCGATACTACCTGGATGTTTGCCGAACCTGACACGGGACTAATTAAAAACCTGCGGATCGAAAATTTTTTCAAGAATGTTGTTGATGCTAAGAAGGGTGGCTATATAACTCAGAATCCGGATAAATATGACCAGTACAACGTTTCCGATACTAAAGGATTGAAAGTGGAATTAAAGAAGGGCGAGTATGTTCTGGGATCAATCTATATTGGACGCTCGAAAACCAACTATTCCCAGGATTATATCCGTTATCCCGACGATCCGAAAGTCTATCAGAGCCAGGGTAAACTGCTTAGTTCGGTCAGTGAGCGAGCCGGTTTCTGGCGCCGCTAACGGACTATTCGATTAGGCGAATCTCAGGGGAAATATCGTGATCGAGGTACAGAATCTGACGAAATATTACGGCGATCTCCGGGCGGTGGATGGAATTTCGTTCACGGTTGAGCGGGGTGAAATTTTGGGTTTTCTCGGACCTAATGCCGCCGGAAAAACGACGACGATGCGAGTGATTACCGGTTATCTGCCGGCTACCTCCGGAAGCGTTGCGATTGGCGGATTTGATGTCTTTAAGAACAGTCTTGAGGTAAAGAGACAGATTGGTTACCTACCCGAAAATCCGCCGCTCTACCTTGATATGCGGGTAGTGGATTA
>CAZAKO010000015.1:0-13679 GCA_964485745.1 uncultured bacterium | reverse complement strand
GCAAATTTTTCAAAATATATCGTCGAAGCCGAAGTGGGTGCGGATGTTCGTAAGGAAATCGCCACCGCAATTGTTCGGCATAATTGGGGATTGCTGGAACTGAAAACCGAGAGTTTGAGCCTGGAAAAGATTTTTCTCCAACTGACAACCAGGGAGGAGGAGCATTGATGCGTAATATTTTGGCTATTTTCAGGCGGGACCTCAAAGGCTATTTCAGTTCACCGATAGCTTATGTGATCACTGGACTTTTCGTGGTGGTTACGGGGATCTTTTTTTATCTGTTACTTTCCAGTTTCATCCAGTACAGCTATGCTCTGATGATGCAGCAACAGAGCGCCCCGCTGAATGTCAACCTAATGCTGATTCGCCCCTTTCTGCTGAACCTGAGTGTCATCATTTTGTTTATTGTGCCAATGATTACAATGCGTGCCTATTCCGAAGAGAAAAAATCCGGGACGATAGAACTATTAATGACTGTTCCTCTGACCAACTGGCAGATAATTATTGGCAAATTTCTGGCGACTTTTGTCCTATTTTTAGTGATGATCGGTGTTACTCTTCTTTATCTGATATTTTTATTTTTATGGGGTAATCCTGAGATTGTCCCGATTATAATCGGCTATTTAGGATTGCTGTTGTTCGGAGCGGCATTGATTGCCACTGGTAATTTCATCTCCTCACTAACTGAAAATCAGATTGTCGCTGCGGTGGGGACATTTGCCGTGACGATGTTTTTATGGATTATCGGCTTTGCCGCCGATTCCGCCGGTAAGGTGCTAAGTTCAATTCTCGGTTACCTTTCGATCGTCGAACATTTCGAAGATTTTTCAAAGGGAATTTTCGACACCAGTCATCTGGTTTACTACCTTTCGGTGGTCGCGGTCATGCTGTTTTTGACTTTTCAATCGGTCGAATCCGCAAAGTGGAGGAGCTAGTTCGATGAAACTGTCACGCTGGCTTCTGATCACTGGTCTACTGCTCCTGACGGTGGGTTTGATCATTTATTCCGTGACTAATCTCTGGCAGTTAAAATCACTGGTTATCATTGCTCTTGGCTGCGGATTGATGGTTTTTGCCTTGATTCGGATTGACCTTAAAAAATTCCTGCGGGATCGCCGGCTGATTTACGGCGGCAATATGGTGATAATAGTTGTGTTAGTTATTGCCATTGTCGGGATGATTAATTTTTTCCTTGCCCGACATACCTGGCGGATAGATACAACTGCCAGCAAGACCTTTAGTTTATCGCCTCAGACGATTAAAATTTTAGAAAATCTGAAGGGTGATTTGGAAGTCTTGGCATTTGAAAAAAAGATGAATAAAGGCTCAATTGAGGATCTGCTGAAGGAGTATGCCCATATTACCCCCCGCTTTAAATGGCAGGTGATTGATCCGGACGAAAAGCCGGCGATTGCCAAGCAATATAAAATCAAGCAATATGGCAATCTGATAGTTATTGCTGGTTCGAGAGAAGAGCTGATCAGTACCGCTACTGAAGAGGAATTAACGAATGCGATTATCAAGGTGACTCGCGAAAAAACCAAAAAGGTAGCCTTCATCAGTGGGCATGGGGAGTTGAGTACCAGGAGCACTGAAAGGGACGGCTATGCTGAGGCAAAGACGGCGGTTGAAGACCAAAATTATACCGTAACCGAGCTGCTGCTTGCCGGTCTGGATTCAATCCCCGAAGATATTTCGGTGATCATTATTCCTGGTCCCCGCAAAGATTTTTTTCAGGGCGAACTGGATCTGATTACTCATTATCTCGATCGCGGCGGCAGTGCACTCTTTCTGCTCGATCCGTCGCCAGGTAACGGCATGCATAAATATCTGCGCAACTGGCAAGTCAATATTGGCAATGATTTAGTGGTTGATGCCAGTGGTTTCGGGCGCCTGTTAGGAGCCGGACCAGAAATCCCGCTGGTCTCCTCCTATGGCGATCATCCGAGTGTGGCAGACTTGAATGGCTTAATGACTTTCTTTCCCCTGACCCGTTCGGTTCAGCCCATCGAGTCCCAAGATTCACAAATTTCCGTCACAACTATTGCTGAAACTGGTCCCAATAGTTACGCAATTGATCCGCAAAGAGTCAAGGAGAGAGAACGGATTGCGATCAATCCCGATGATCCGCGTGGACCAATTTCCATCGCTTGTGCGACTACAATTGATCGTCAGGATGGTTGTAAAACGCGGATTGTCACCATCGGCGATGCCGATTTTGCCAGCAATGCCTATTATGCCAGCCAGGCAAACGGTGACTTTTTTATGAATATCGTCAGCTGGCTGCTGGCAGATGAAGATTTGATTTCGATTCGACCCCGCGATCCCGAGGTACGCCTGGTGAATGCGACCCCGGCGCAGATGCGAATCGTTTTCTGGCTGGTGGTAATTATCTTGCCGCTGCTCGCTTTTGGTGCCGCAATCCTGGTTTTTGTCAGAAGGAGATAATACATGAGGGGTAGGATGACCCTGACTCTACTGATAGTGTTTGTCCTTTTGGCTACCTTGCTCTACTTTTTTGAATTCAAGGGCGACACGCAACGCAAAGAACATGAGCGTAATGAAGGGCTGGTCTTCAAAGTACCTTTGGATAGTATAGCAGTTTTTTCACTTTCTGCCAATAATCAGTATTTATCTCTACAAAATAAAGATGGTCGCTGGAATATAACCGCACCTGTCACTACAGAGGCTGATTCTGATGCAGTGACTTCCGTTTTAAAAGCGATCCTGGATACCAAAATAGAGCGTTTGATTACTGATTCGGCAACAGATCTGGAACAATATGGTCTGGAGCAGCCGCGGGGCTCGGTTACCTTAACCCAGTTTGGCGGCGAGGAACAAAAGTTACTCGTTGGTACCGAGAATCCCACCGGCGGATTTATCTACGTAAAATTTGAAACGGTACAGCCTATCTATACGGTGGCCAGTTCACTGTGGAATCAGATCAACAAGCAACCATTTGATCTACGGGATAAGAAGATCGTGCATTTTAAATCGCCGGATGTGGTTGAATTTGAAATTGATTCCAAAACTAAAGGCAGGGTGCTTTTAAAACGGGAAGGTGGCGATTGGGTTATCTCCGAGCCGGTGCAACTTAAGGCTAATTTTAGCGAAGTGGAATCTTTTCTCAGTCGGCTGACTAATAGCAGGATTAAGGAATTTATTGAAGAATCGCCGACTGGCATTCGCCGGTACGGACTCCTAAAACCTTTGATTGCAATTCATATTGCCTGTAAAGATGAACAAGCAGGTACGAGTTTGATTGTTGGTGATTCCTTAGAAGGAGAGGAGACCGGCTTTTATGCTCGGGAGAAATCCCGACCATCGCTGTTTACTCTCGAAAACTGGACCGTACAAAACCTGAATAAGGGTCCCTTTGACTTTCAAGAAAAGAAATTAATTAATACAAATAGTGCAAATGTCACCCGGATTGTGGTCAAACGGGATGAAGAGCTTGGTATCGTCGCTCAGTATGACTCGGCCAAGTGGAAACTGGTGTGTCCTGATTCACTTACCATAGATGATAATCGTGTACGCTCCTGGGTCAATGCAATCCGCAATTATGAGGTTGATGAATTGGTTTCTTACCAACCGGCGGCGATGACGCGCTATGGACTCGGACAACCGGCTATCCGCATTATTCTTTATCAGAATGATTTAGAACTGGGTCAGATTCTGATTGGTAAAAAAGTCGGCGATTATTTTTACACCAAATCAGCGGATCAACCCTATGTCTATCAAGTCAAAGCCGCGAAGGTTCGCGAGATAGAGAAAGAGATTCAAGATTTTGCAGTTTTATAGTGATTGAGATTTTCGCGATAGGAACTGTCTTCCGGAGCGAGATCTACCGCTTGCTGCATTGCCTCGATTGCCTCATCAACATAACCCGCTTCGAAAAGTAACTGCCCGAGAGTATCCCAGATTGAATCGGCTTTCGGTTCGATTTCGACCGCCTTTCGGGCAAGGGCAATCCCTCGCTGATATCTATCCTTCACCCGATTCTGGAAAATGAACCAAGCATAGCTGTTCATCAGAGCTGGATTGTCCGGCAGAGTATTGACTGCCTCTTCATAGATTTGGAGGGCATTTGGTTGATCCTGTTTACGATCATAATAGTGAGCCAGACTGCTGTAGGCAAAATATTTTTGTTGGTCATTGTTACAGTTTTGGGCGAAGTGCCGGAGTGGATTGGGATTATCCTCATCATAGGCATAGTATTCGGCAATGTTAAATTCGGAGTTGAGGTATAGTTCAGATTGCTGGTCGGTTTCGAGCGCTAAAACCTTTTGGTAGTATTGACGTGCGGTCTGGCCATCTCCACGATCATTTAATTTATTGGCAATTTCGTAATTCAGATTGACATTATTTGAATCGGTCTGGTGACGAGTGAGCAGATCCTGTAAGGTGTTGCGCCCTTCAGCATAGTCCTTAATTTTTTGGAAATATTCATCCTTATTGCCATTGAATCCGACGATCCGATCGAGTTCATTACCTGCAGCTGTCAGTAGCAGCATAGTTGGATAACCGGGAACTAACCACGCCTCTCGCTGTTTCCGACCAACCTCGGTGTCGCCATTGAGTTTAAGCGCGATAAACCGGGAATTGACAAAATTGATAAATTCGGGATTCTTGAAGACCAACTGGTCTAAACGTTTGCATGCGCCTCACCAATCGGTGAAGAAATAGGCCAGAATCAGTTTGTTTTCCCTGGCGGCGTTGGCTCTTGCTTCGCTCAGATCAATGGTTTGGAACTGGATCGTGGCTGGTTTGGATTCCTGCCGAGATGTGCAAGCGACCACTCCGAGGATAAGAATTAAGGCGGGCAAACGTTTCATATTACTGATCTCACACTTTTAATTGGTGCTAAAATTAAATAAAAATGTTTTCCGAATCAAGGTGATGAAAAAATAATTAGTTCTTCTCCGGCTGATCAAAGCCGCAGCGAAAAGAAATTTTGGGGGAATTAATTAGTGCCTAGGATTCTTGTTTTTCCGAACCAGAATCTCCAGCAGGTTTGGAGAATCGGGGTTTCGGAGGACGGGCTTCATCAATTCTCAGGGTTCGCCCTTCATACTCTTTACCGTTGAAAAGCTCTTTAATTTTTTCGGCTTCTTCAGCAGATCCCATCTCAACGAAACCAAAGCCTTTGTTGGTAATGATGTTGACATTTTTTACTTCACCATGCTCTTTGAACAGCTCTTCTAACTGCTCATTGGTGATGGAATACTTCAGATTACCAACATACAGTTTACTACCTTGCATTAAAATTCTCCTCGTGATCTTCTCATTGTCAATGTAAGTCAATATTACGCAGTATAATGCAACACTGCATCAATACCAGGTAAATATTAGGCTTTGGAATTCACAAGAGAAGCGACGCAATTAGATGATTAAACGACCTCTTTCTCGATAAACATTCAGTGAATATTTATGATCCTCAAACAACGCCGAATATTATAACAAAAAATTGATCATTGCAAAACTTTTTTTTAAAAATAATATTATCCCAAGTTTTTGAGTAAAATCGGCGCCACTGGTGTTTGAAAAATTTGGCTCTCAAAAGGATTTCAATTAGATTTAAGCAAAATGGCTAATCTAAATACTTATACCGGCTCAATATCTGATGATCAGACCGCGCATCTGATTAGCCACATCCGTTCCCGAATTGAAAATAGGGAAAAAGTGGATTTTCTGCTGCCCTCGAGGCTTCGGATTCAAAATTTGAAAAAAGCACTTTTTTCGGCGGTAGACTCAATCCAGCCGGGACAATGCTATTTCGGAACATTTTTTAATTGGGCTTCCCGAATTCTGGATCTGAACCGACAAGCCTATCAGGTGATTGGGGCAAATGAAGAGTGGTTTTTACTGTTTTTATATCTGCAAAGGAACCGAATTCTGCCAGGTGAATTAACCACCGGTTCGATCACCTTATTGCGGCAGGTGCTGGCAGATTTGCGCGAATCCGGTTATACTCAGGCGGAGCTGGTTTCAATCGTTAATAGAACGAAGGATTCCCGACTGAGAAATTTTGTCGCTATTTTGGATTATTTAAGAAGCTTCCCCATTGCTACCACAGATTCAATCATGCAATTGGCTTGTGAGGCACTCGAACCACCAGCCTCGGAGCGCTTAGGTTCCAATTTAGTCATTAGTGGTTTTTATGAGTTTAATCCGCTGCAAAAACGCCTATTGCGAAACCTGATGCCGAGGTACGAGCGAGTTTTGTTATTTTTTCTTGATCGTAAACTTCACCCGGTGATGAATTATTTAGCGCCACCAGAGAGCTATTTCGGGGAAGTTAAAATTCACAAAGTGATACCTAAGAGTAGCGAAGATTCGTTTTTCGCCGTACTGGCGGATTCGTTTTTCAGAAATCAAATGAGGGTTAATTGTGCCCTTCAGGAGCGTGAACCCCGGGAATGGCAAAATTGTTGGTCACACCCGCGGCTGAAACTGGTTCGTTGTCCGAACCGCAGGATTGAGATAACAACTGCCGCCCGGACGGTCAAGCAATGGATTGTTGACGGTGTAAGGGGTGATCAAATTGCCGTTTTGTATCGCGGAGCATATGATTATTCAGTCCCGGTTCGCCTGCTTTTTCCGCAATTTGGGATTAGGGTTAACCGTAGTGGTCAGCCACTTATGGAAGCGGAACCGGTTCGCATTATCGGTAAAATATTCGAAATCAACCAGAAAAATTTCAGTCGGGATAGTCTCATTGACCTGACCCGCTACAATCCAATTCGTGCTTATTACGGATCGGAAATCATCCAGCGGTTTGAATACAAATCGGCTGCCTGGGGATTATCCTTCAATCAGGACAGCTGGCGCAACCAGTTAAAGCGTCGCAGAGAGTATTTGCGGACTCTGCTTCAAACCGCGGCAGGCGACGAACAAGATTCGTTCAACATTCAGCGGGAGCTGCAGGATTTAGCTGAAGTGTATCCGATTGTAGATCGTTTTCTGCACGATATTACTCTGCCGGAAAAGGCAAGCTGGACAAATTATACCGATCAAGTTACGCGCCTGTTACGGCACTACTATAATTCTGAAAATTATCCTGATTCTTATCGTGAAGTTTTTGACTATCTTGACCAAATATTACAGCGCATAAAAACTCTGACAAAGACCGATACGGTTGTTCACCTGAACCATTTCATCACGGTTTTTAATAACCTATTAAACGGGATTATATTGAATAATGAGGCTCCCCAGCCGGATTGTGGAATTACGGTTGCGAATATTATGGATGTCAGGGGTGAATTTTTTGAAGCAGTTGTCTTGTTCGGTATGACCGATACCGAGTTCCCTTTTCAGCGACGGGAAAACCTGTTCCTGAACAACCGGCAGCGGGCAATGCTGAATGAAATCGCCGGGGCGGAATTACTGCCGTTGACGGGAACCAAAATCGCCGAGGAAAAATTCCTTTTCTATCAGGTAATTAATCAGGTCAAAGGGAAACTATTGATTACCTTTCCCCAACTTGACAGCGGTGGCAATACCTTTGCTGAATCCCCTTTCCTGGAGGAGATTCTGGCATTTCACGACAATTCCCCATTAGGTCAATTTATTGCCTACGAGACAGTATCTGCCGCCAAAGTCCTTCCTGACCTTAAAGAGGCGGCTAATCCTGCCGAGATTCGGCAAAATATATTCCGGTGCAACTGGCAAGCGGGCGATCTGGATTCCCTAAAGCAGGGGATTGATGCAGCTGAGTTAGCAAACCTTCAGGTGCGAATTGACACCGAACGAAAACGTCAGCAGCAGCTACCCGGAGAATGGAACGGATTCCTGTCGTTATACCGGACGCCTGCTGAATCCTTCAACAAGCCCCTTTCCGTCACGCGACTTCAACAATATGCCTGGTGTCCATTTTTATATCTCTGTCAGACGGTTTGGAAAATTGATGTTGTGGAGGAGCCGGTTGCCGAGCTGACCCCGCTTGCCGAAGGCCTGTTGATTCACGCGCTGCTTGAGTTACTGTTAAGGCGGGCGAATTGCAGCAGTTTTACCGATTGGCAAGCGTTTTTAGAAAGTGATTTGACTTTAGACATTGAGCAAGTTGTCGCTCAGATAAGCGCGCAGTATCGCAGTGCCTTTGGTTTTGTGGCGGAGTCGGTTTGGCAAAAAGCGCTGCTTGACTTAAAGCGTGGCTTGGAGCTGTTTATTGAGCGGGAACGGGAGGCGCTAAAGAGTGGTTTCTATCCCCGAATGTTGGAACACCAATTGGCGGCTAATTTACCATTTGCAATTGACGCAGAGGGACAGTTTTATGCTATCCCCTCAAAGGCAAAAATTGACCGGATTGATCTCAATGAAAACGGTGAGTCTGTCGTCATCGAATACAAGCGTTCAAAGAGCTCGGTTCAGGATCCGATCAAAGGTTTAGAAAAGGGGGTTCATTTTCAAATTCCCTTTTATCTGCTATTACTCCGTGAAATACACCCGGAGCTTAATCTGGTTGGCGCTTACTCATATGTTTTTCGGGAAGGTAAATTAGCAAAGGGTCTTTTTACCAAGCCCTATTTCAAGAATGTTAAGCAAATTTCGGCGGCTGATCTGGCTAAATTGCTAACTGCGGTACAAGAGAAAGTCACAACAATATTACAGAGTATCTGCACTGGAAATTTTCTGTTGAATCCCTTTGATGTCAAACAGCGTTGCCAACTGGGAAAGTGCGATTATTATGAGGTTTGCCGGGTTGCGCCCGGTCAAATTGAGTCGCGAGCCGAAGATGATTGAGTTAGATAAAAAAGATCACCAACAACGCTACCAAAGCTGCCCCGGAAGCGGTACAGATCAGATTGACCATATCGTTATTAATCCACCTTATTCCGGAAATCAGGGTGGTTTGATATTTTCCGCAATGGATTAATTTTTCGGTTGTTTTTTGACAAGCAGGACATTGGTATTGGG
The DNA here is from genome assembly GCA_964485745.1 of uncultured bacterium. GTDB lineage: Bacteria > Fidelibacterota > UBA2242 > UBA2242 > UBA2242 > CAZAKO01. Next base: position 4,763 of record CAZAKO010000015.1, on the reverse strand, counting down.
CCTGAATGGTGGCACCGATAATCGAATCTATCAGCGCCCCGAGAATCCCGCAGATGGCGACGATGGCAAAAAGTTTGAGAGTTAAGCCGGTAATTGGTAAAATTCCACTTAGCGTCAAGACGCCCGCCCCCATGAAAAAACCGGAGGTGCCCAGCACGGTTACCCCGCCGGATGTCCCGACGGGAACTTTGGCGAAGGTCAGAATGTGACGCGGCTGTTTGTGTGACAAGATGCCAATTTCAGTACCCCAGGTATCGGCGGTTGCGGCGGCCAGTGAACCGAGAAACATCAGGTAAAAGAGATCGTTTCTGGTATAGTGATAGGCAATCGCCATCAGTAAAGAAATGCCACCGTTGGCGTAAACTTGGAACAGATCGCGCTGACCACCTTTCGCGACTATCGTACTCAAGATATTGTTTTTCAGTTTACCAATTTTGGAAAGGATTGAGGAGAGGATGAAAAAGGTTGCCATGGGAATGACCCAGTAAATGCCGCCAATGGAGAATACGATTGAGCCGAGTAGCATTGCGCCGGCGGTGCCGCCGGCAGTAAGTGCTTTCAAACGATAAGCGGCATATGCCAGCAAGAAAGAGAACGCGATCCAGCCAACGACAGTCAGCTGCCCCTTCAAAGGCAGTTGCTGAATCGTATCTAACATGAGGGCGCTCAATAACGGGAGGGTCAGATTATCGGAACCGGCAAAGGAGATGGATTCACTGAGGGTGGCAACGACTGCCACGGCAAAACCAATGAGGATCAAATTGAAAAGAGGAATCGGGTTTTTAGCTTGTATATTTTGTAGCAGTTGGAATGTAATGGTAGTAATTAGAAAAGCGCTGATGAATACAGTCAATGAACCTACTATTGTTTTGGCATCTTTCCAGAACACAAACTGGCGTGCATGTCGGGCGCGGTTGCCAATAATTGAAGCCAGGGGATCCGAAATGGTCATGATCAGCATGCCGACAATTAAAATTGCCGGGTTGGATTTCCAGTAGAGCAGAATGAGAATGAGAAACGAAACCGGAAAGAAGACCGTACCCAGCGAAAAGCGCGTGGTCGTGTGAATGCCCTTCATCTGACCGGCTCGCAAAGCATAGGCGTTTAAAATGATGAAGATTACGGCTAACAGTGCCGGTTGAACCGGTGAAGCAATGATGAAGGGACTTAATATCACCAGCAGACCGACTCCAATGTGGACAAACTGGCGGGTGTTTTCACCGGAGATTTTGAGACGCTTTCTTAAGATCTCACTCAGCGATACAAAACCGAGGATCAGAATCAAGAAGATGGCAAAGGTAATCCATTCGTTATCAAAAGGCTGGAATATTAACACGCTGACTCCCTCATTTATTGGCTGTAATTTTTATATTTTAGAGAATTTTTTCAAGAGGTTTCGAATAATTAATTCTATTTTAATTAGATGAACGATTACCGGAAAGCTAAAGAGCAGCTCCAGGAATCCTATTTAGTATCAGCATCGGCGGGTACGGGCAAGACCCGGGTGCTGGTGGAGCGCTACATTAATATTCTGCTCCAGAATCCAGCCGACCTTGAAGGCATCGTGGCGATTACTTTTACCGAAAAGGCGGCGGCTGAGATGAAAGCCCGGATTCGCCAGATGATTCGCCGAATCAACGATCCCGCACTGGATATTTCGGTAATCCTGGATCAATTGAATACGGCACCGATTGCGACTATTCACAGCTTTTGTATGCGCCTTTTGCAGGAACAAATTCAGGCTGTTGGCATGGATCCCCAATTCAGGGTGATTGATGCCATCGAGGAGTCTCTTTTACGGAAGGAGATCCTGGAAGTCTTTCTGGATCAAAATCTACAAGCTGCCGATTCCCCGATTCAGGCACTACTTAAACATTTCGATTTATACCAGCTGCGCGAAATGCTTGATGCAGTCTGGCAGAAACGGGCGGATTGGCTGTTCATGTTGGAAGGAGTCTCCCAGAAATCTGCAAAAGAGCTGATTCAGGATTTTCGGGTGAAGCATCACGATTATAGCCTATTGGTGCTAAAAGAGGGGTTTGGTTCTCCAGAAGCGCAAGAGAATTTAAAGTTACTGAATTCATATCAAGCTCGTGATCCTGACGATTCACTCCAGCGGGCTAAAACGATGATTCTGAAAGTGATTCAGCAGATTGAGGCAGACCAGATTCCGACCGAATTATGGGATAATTCTTTGCATCAGGCGTTTGGTCTGAATAATAAAGGTCAGAAGAGCAATTGGGGTGCTGAAATAGAAGATTTACGAGCTGCTTTTAGGAATTTGCATGATGTCTGGCTGGTAACCCGAGAACAGCTCTTTCCTTTTAACGAGAAGATTGAGGATCAGAATGCAATTTTACTGCTTGCCTTTTCTGATTTGGCGCGCCGGTGGCTGCACAACTATCGCCAAGAGTTATTTGAGCGGGGGCTGATTGACTTCAGTGGGTTGGAGCTGGAGACCGAGGCATTCTTCCGCTCGGGTTCATCAGCGGCGCAGCAGTGTGCCCGTCGTTTTTCGCATCTGCTGGTAGATGAATTCCAGGATGTTAGTCCCATCCAGAACCGGATTTTCGAAGCAATTCAGGGGCTGAATCCAACCTTGATCACTTTTTATGTTGGGGATGAAAAGCAATCTATTTATCGTTTCCGCGGCGCCGAGGTCGAGATTTTCAACAACTACAAGGATTCCAAACCACTGCTTTATCTGGATACAAATTACCGGAGTATCAAACAGCTGATCGAGTTCCAAAATCGCTTTTTTGATTTTTTACTAAACCGACAGAGTTCCACAGCCAAATTTGAAGTTGGTTATGATAAACCAATTAAAGCAGCAGACGGCACTGCTGTGGATTGGGTACCAGTTGAATTGGTTTTCGTCAATCAGGACGAAGTCGAAGAAAGCGAGGAAGAACAAACTTCTGAGCGTTCCACTGAGTTCTCAACAATAGAGGCGGAAGTAATTGCCATTATCCAGAAGCTGAGGAAACTTCACGGTCAACCGCTTATTAAGGATAGACAGGGCTCACTGCGCCAGGCAAACTGGCGTGATTTTACGATTTTACTGCGGGCTCGCACGCATCAGGCTGTTTTCGAAAAAATCCTCCGTCTTGCGGGAATTCCCTACTATGTCGCTTCGGGAATTGGTTTTTATCAGCGGCGGGAAGTGCTTGACGTAATCAACTTTTTACGGGTTCTGCTCAATTGGCAGGACGAGATCGCCTTAGTGGCCACGCTCCGTTCGCCAATGGTCGGTTTGAGCGATCGGGCCTTGATGTCCTTTGCCACCGATGACGGTTTGATGGCAGGGATTAAGCTGATTTTGAATAATGATCCAACCCATTTGGGTCGGATTAATGCCGATGATCTGCGGCAATTCCGGCGATTTTATGAATTATATTGCAAATTATGCGACCAGCTGGCGGGTTTGACAACTGCGGAGCTGATCCAAAAAATCCTGGATGAAACTGGCTATTTAACTATCCTAAGCGCCTTTCCTGAAGAGCAACAAGCGCTCGCCAACGTCTTCAAACTTGTAGATTTGGCGCTGGAATGGAGCACCTCCCAGGACATCGGACCGGTAGATTACCTGCGCCGGGTTCGACTTTTCCAGGCGATGCAAATTCGTGAGGGTGAGGCAAACCTCAGTTCGGAAATCGAAGATAGTATAACGCTGATGACAATCCACTCGGCGAAAGGGCTGGCTTTCCCAATCGTAGTGGTTCCCTGGCTCAATACCCCTTTGAGAAATGATCATGATTTGGTCCTAACTCATTACCCAAACGAGTTTGCCTGCAGTTTGAAGACTGCTTTTCAGAGTGAACAATCCTTTATTTATAATTATTTAGCCCAGCTGGAAAAGGAGCGGATATTGGCAGAGGAGAAGCGGCTGCTATATGTCGCCGCTACCCGTGCCGAATCCTACCTGATATTTTCGGCAGCCGCAGGATCGCGCCGTTCGAAGAATTCACTCTGGCAGAGTATCTCGCCTTTTTTTGACGGTCAACCTGAAAATTTATTGCACAAGGAGGAGTTCAGCCAGACTGAGATCGCTGCAATCTATCGTTCGCTCGGCTCGATCACCACTCCTCCAATACAGACCTTGCCGGATGAGATAAAGGATTTAATCAGCAGGAGAGTACAACCATTGCCATCTCATTTGCGATTAGAAAATATCACCGCGACGGCGTATTCAGAATGGATTAGTTCACAGACTGGCGAGCAACTGAGACATGAGGAATCGGCACAATTGATCGAAACCCACTCACTGCAAAGGAAAACCTTATCGGCGCTGGAACTGGGAACCGTGATTCATCATGCTTGCAGCTGGTGGGATTTCAAGGATTTAGCGACTCTTCTGGGTTATACTGGTCGTTTACTCAAGCCTTACCTGTTGGATACACAAGAGGAGCAAGAGATTCTAAGTTTAGTCGCAGATTGGGGTATGAGACTGATAGATTCAGAGAATCCTTTATTCAAATATATACATCAGGCAGTTGAAGTAAGCCGCGAGGTAGACATTTACGGTTATTTTTTCGATACCCTGTTAGAAGGTAAAATTGATCTGTTATTGAAAATGGCTGACGCTCAGTATATCATCGTTGATTTTAAATCGGACCAGATTGATGAATATCCGTCAAAAGCGTTGGTTGCCAAATATAACGCCCAGCTGGATTTGTATGTTCTGATGCTCAGCCGTTGGTCGGGCTGCCGGGTCAAGCAAAGTTGCCTGTATTTTATCCGCAATGGTTTACTAATTGAGCGAA
>CAZAKO010000014.1:1257-29439 GCA_964485745.1 uncultured bacterium | reverse complement strand
AAACCAGGCGAAATCGCCGCAGCCAAAAAAGTACTATTAGAAGAAGCCAGCTTCATTACCTATCGGAAAATGAAATTGTTTATCAATGGTCATGAAATCCATACACGCACTAGAAGTTATGAGATTGATAAAAATAATCCCCAAAGAACGCCTCTCCAGTTTTTTATCCGCTTTGGGCGCGGTGGGCAAAATCCCCAGTACTATGAATACCGCCAATCCGTATATCCCGGTTGGGACAAAAAGAATTACATGGAAATTGACTTGGATTTTCTGACCAGTTTAAAGGGATACAACAACGAACAGGATTTTCCCGATAATGATGTCAATCCCAAGCAATTTCGGATTATCCGGAATGAAAAGGGCGAAATTATCCAACAGCGCTGGCGCGAAGTCGCGAATGGCAGCTATACCGGCAAGGAAATTATCATCTATGGCGAACCCGCTATTTCGCGCATCCAGCAGCTGGAAATTGGTCTGATCAATCAGCAGTATGCCTTAGCTGACGATGATCAAATAACACCGCTCCCCCGCTACGACAACACGGTCTTTGGCGAGGTCTGGATTGATGAACTACGCCTTTCCGAAGTCCGCCGCGATCCGGGTGTGGCTTACCGGACGAATATGGCATTGGATATCGCCGGTGTAGCCAGATTAAATATCAGCCTGTCACAACAGGATGCCGACTTTCACACTGTCGAGCAACGCCCCAGCCTGCAACCATCCGGTCTTAATACCAACCAAAACTTTTCAGCCAACGGCAGCTTTTCGCTGGACAAACTCACTCCGGCAAGTTGGGGCTTGCGCCTACCAGTCTCAGGTTCCTACACCAACCATACTGGCATTCCCAAATACGTTCCCGGAACCGATATCCTGACCGGTGACAGTCCACCGGATAGTATTATGGACCTCTCAAAATCCTATGGATTCAATACCTCGATCAGTAAGCGCGGCTCAGATTACTGGCTAACTAAATATACCATAGACCAGCTCAGTCTTGGTTTCAATGCCCAGTGGTCAAAGAGTTCAAATGTGTTAAATAAGTCAGTTAGCAACGAAAGTTACCAGAGTAGTGCTTCTTATCGGGTCCCGTTCGGCACCAACAATTATTTCCAACCCTTTAAATGGCTGCAGCCAGTTCCCATCCTCGGTGAAAAATTAGGCGAGCTGCACTGGTATTATACTCCAAACAATCTTCAATTCTCTGCCAACGCCAGCGAAAGTAAAAAACAGACAATTTCTCGGCCAAATACTCCAAAAACCCCCACACACGACCTGAGCATGAGTAATACTATCCTCGCCGGCTACAAGATGTTGGAAAATCTGAGTATGAATTACTCCCGCACCATGCAAAATAATCTGAACGATCTGCGCTATAATAAAATGGCTATCATTCAAGACTTCAATTTCGGGATTCCGGAGAACATCGCCGAAAGTTACAACGCCTCATTCACCCCGAAAATCTTCAGCTGGTTCACCCCAAGTCTGAATTACAACGCTAATTATAACTGGAGTGAGCAGGCCCATAGCCAAACACCCTATATTGACAACCTTAGCAACCAAAACCGGATTACCGGCTCATTTAGCCTCAATCCCGCTTCAATTATCAAGGTCTTTTATTCCCCTAAGTCCGAGAAACAGACAACATCGGCGGTTACCTCTGAGCGCTCATCCAGAGCCAGCAGAGGATCAACTCCAACTCAAGTCCCTGACCAAACATCTCCGCAGGAACCTGCCAAATCCAAAGAGATCCCGTTACTCGAGAACCTTTTCAGCGCCCTGGGGCGCATTGATCCGATTCAAATTAGTGGTTCTCAGGGCATTAATAACCGCAATAACTTCCGTATCGGCAATCCCAGTTTAGCCTATCGCATGGGCCTCACCTCAGATCCAGGAATCAAAGTAGACACTCTCTTAGCCGGAACAAACTTAGATAATGTTACAATCAGTAACGATTTCTCCTTACGCTCCGGAATCAAAATAACGAATGACATCCGCTCGAATTTGAGCTTTAATCAGAATTCCTCCTGGACCGCAGCCCAGGGAATTAACAGTCGGACTTTTACCCGCGATTATCTAACCTATAAAAACAAAGGTAAAGACGGGATTCCCTTCCCCAGCTATTCTATCAGTTGGTCACAAGTGGAGAAGATCTGGCTACTTTCAAAAGTATTTAAAAAATTATCACTGGATCATGGCTTTTCCGGCAAAGAAGCAAAAAATTATCGCAATGGCGAAGTTACCAATTCTTCCTATCAAGTCTACTTTCAGCCGCTGATTGGACTGACCATGCAGATTACCGCCGACTTGAATGCCACTGCCCGTATGAGTCAGGGAAAGACCATCAATAATCTCACGAGTGGTACCGAGATTGTCCGCGAAAAAAATATCAATGCTACCCTGAATTATCAAAAACGAGGTGGATTTACTATTCCTTTGCCATTCTTAAAGGATAAGCGCCTCGAAAACAATATCACTTTCACGATGAATTTCGACTACGGCTCCTCCGTCACAAGAGCCTGTAAAGCCGAAGCCACAAAATTTTCGGTGCAACAGGAAAATAGAAACTGGAAAATTGAACCGCGGGTAACCTATTCCTTCACTCAGAAAGTCACCGGCGGTGTTTTCTATTCCTACGGCGAAAGCTTCAATGCCCGCACCGGCAAACGGATTACCCGCAACGGTGGCTTTGACATTAACATTGCCATAAGTGGTTAATTATGCAGAGCAAACTTTTTCTTAGCATTCTTCTCCTAACCTTCACAAGATGCAGCCAGCACCAGACTGAATTCAAGGGCGAAAAGGCTTTTATTTACCTGACCGAGCAGTGCGAAATCGGTTATCGCTATCCTGGTTCCAACGGACATGACCAGGCGCTCCAATATTATCGGCAGTTCTTTGCAACCATCACCGATACCCTAATCCTGCAGACTTTTGAACAATTTATCCCCCTGGACAACGTTACCTTTACCCTGACCAATGTCATTGCCGGTTTCAATCCTGCAGCTGACCATCCGCTACTCATCGGTGCCCATTGGGATACGCGATCCCGAGCCGAACACGATCCAATTCCGGCTAACCGTGAAAAACCAATTCTAGGTGCCAATGACGGCGCCAGTGGAGTTGCCGTCCTGATGCATTTGGGAGAATTATTAGCCCAACGCCGACCTCCCCGGGCAGTTTTCCTGGTCCTCTTCGATGGCGAAGACCATGGTTACCCCGGTTCCTTAGATTACTATTGCATGGGATCAGAATATTTCGCCCAACAGCTACCAATTACCAAGCCGACGGAGGCAATTATTATTGATATGATCGGGGATAAGGAGCTCAACATTCCAATCGAGCGGAATTCCTATCAAAGTCATCCGGAGCTGGTGCAAACTATCTGGAATATTGCTAAAAACAGGGGATTTGCCGAATTCCAGCATCGCTTTGGCAGTCATATCTACGATGATCATGTCATGTTAATCAAATATGCCGGCATCCCCTCAATTGATTTGATTGATTTCGAATATCCCAACCGCTACCAGAATTTCTGGCATACTACCATGGACACTCCCGATAAATGCTCGCCCCACAGTTTGGCAGTTGTCGGACAGGTGCTCTACGACTATATTTTCTTACCCAAAAATTAAAACAATGAAAACCACTCCCCGAAAATGGCTCAAATATCGCTTTCGTAAAAATAATTACGACTGGGAATCATTGATTGCTATGCTGCATGGAATTGGTTGCCTGGGAGTAATTGAAGGTGATGAGGAGTTCGAAGCCTTTTTCGAGCCGGCAAACGCCGCCAATATTGCTCCGGCGATTCAAAAACTAACTCAATCTTTTGGGTATCCCGCAAGCTCTTACGAGTCAGAGTATCTTGCCAATCAGGATTGGCATCTCAATTGGCAAAAATATTTCTCGATTATTCATCTTACCCCAAATATCGTTATTTATCCCTTTTGGGAACCTTATACCGGGAACGAAAAGGTGCAAATTGCAATCAAACCGGGCATGGCTTTTGGTACCGGTACTCATCCAACTACCCAGCTCAGCTTGCGGCTGCTTGAACAATATCTGCGCCCGGGGATGTCCGTGCTGGATGCTGGTTGCGGCAGTGGAATATTGACGATTGCCGCGATTCAATTGGGTGCCAAATTTGTCGCAGCCTGGGACATTGATCCGGACGTTGAGACCAATTTTCACGAAAACCTGGAACTAAACCGGATCAAAGACCGTTTCAGTCTAACAATTGGTGACGTTACCCAACTAAATACTTATCAATTCGACCTGATTTTGAGCAATATTGTGTTAAAATCAAATTTAGCCCTATTAGCTAATATCCATAAACAAGGGAGCGTACCAAGCTGTATTTTTTCCGGTATTCTGCAAGATGAGAGTGCTATGTTTAAGTCGAATGTGTTAAATTACCGTCGGTTTGTTCAGGAAGAGCTTAATCAAGAGGAATGGATTGCACTGGCAATTATCTAAAAAGCAAGAGAAACGGCTGCTAATTATCTTGGTAGCATTTATCGGCATTGCCTGCATTAATCCAACCCAGGAAGAGGATTTGCTGACTGAACCGGTAATTACTTCCGTAGTCCTGAATTATTCGCAGCAGCAAAAAACTCTCTTCATTACCGCCGAGGTGATAGATCCCCAGGGCTGGAACAATATTGATTCGGTAACTTTCCAACTTTATCGCAAAGATTCGGTCTCCGCCCCAACTGAGGAGCTTTTTCTGACCAATTGCCTGATAGATTCCGGCTTGCCAGATATCATCTGGAAAGATAATGTTTACTCCTATTTGGTTGATTTAACTACCATGGCAAACGATGAGAGCTACTTCACGGTCAAGGTGCAAGCCTTTGATAAGGACGGGAATGTCAGCAAAATCGAGACCCAATCAGAGTTGGCAGAACCTAACAGTCCACCGGTTCTGTTTCCGATTGTCATTCCCCAAAGCTTTGAAAAAGGAGATACCTTGATCTTTAAGATTCGGGTCACCGATCCCCAGGGATCAGCGGAGATCAGTTACGAGGGGGCAGTCTCCTATGTTGTCAAAAGACCTGATGGAGAATATGCCGTTGATCCAACTTACTATCTAAGTGATGATGGTAGCAGGGGTGATGAGAATAGTGGAGATGGGATTTATACCGTCCATCAACCTTCAAGACGTGAGAGTAAGCTTCAAGGATTATTTACATTCTATTTCACCGCCAAAGATGTTTATGGGGCAGTCAGTGATTCCCTGATTTGTCCGGTTAAAAATCCCGGCGTCACGCTTATCTCACCTAACCAAGCGGTTACGCTCCATGCTGGAGAGACCTATCGGATTGAATGGGAAAGTGCCTATATCAGCAACGTGATCATTGAGTATGCCAGCAATACGAATATGAGTTCACCCAGCTGGCTGACCGTTGCCACCGTTGCGGCAAGTGATTACCAATATAGTTGGGTGGTGCCGTCGAATGTGTCTTCCGGCCACTGCAAGATCAAGATCTCCGACGCCGATTCCCAATATCCCAACCGTGTTGACTACAGCGATAACGAGTTTACGATTTCACAATGATAAAGATAACCCGCCATTTTCTATTAATAATTCTGTTTATCACCACCGTCAATGGACAGTTATTCCGCTTAACCAAGCCCACTCTGGACAGCACTAACAATGTTTATGAAGGATTAGCCAGCAACGGCGTCACCCAGATTGTGCCTCAGGGAGATTCGCTAATCTGGATTGCCACCGGTGGTGGTTTGTGCTGGACCACCAACTTTGGCGCGACTTTCTGGCATTACGTCGGGAATAGCAATCTGCCAAGAGGAGGGATTTCGGCAATTGAGATCCTCGGTTCGGTAATTTGGGTCGCCGGGGTATTTGATTCTACCACCGACCTCGGCACTTTTCAGACGGGTGGAGGGCTTGCCTTCTCCAAAGATTACGGGGCAAGTTGGACCTTTGTGCCCCAGCCAATTGATACTGTCCAGGGCGACTACAAATATCAAGTTTGGAATGGTGATACCATCACCTTTTTGGCAATCAAGACTCCGATAAATAATACCACCTGGGATATCGCTCTTGACATTACCTCCGGTGACACTGTTGTTTATATAACCAGCTGGGCAGGCGGACTCCGTCGCAGCCAGGATTTTGGAACTACCTGGGAAAGCATTCCCCTACCCACTGACGAGCTCGATATTTTGCTCTGCAGTGATGAAATTGACTTTGTCATTAATCCGCTGGATCCAGCCCAGAATGGCAATCATAATCATAAAGGATTCAGTGTCAACGCTTACGGTGGCGACACTCTCTGGGTTGGGACCGCCAACGGAGTCAATCTGGGTGTCATCGAGCCTGACGGTTGTATTCGCTGGCAGAAGTATAGCGCCCAGAATTCCAATCTCTCGGGCAATTTCGTTATCGCTTTAACCCGGCAGCACTGGAATGGTCGGGAAACCATCTGGGCTGGCGCATTGACTGCCGAAGGTGCTGGCGAAATCCGGGCAGCCTGCCGAACTAATGATGGCGGACGCACCTGGTACCGGACATTGATCGGCGAACGCATCTATAATTTCACTTTCCAGGATTCAATTGTCTATGCCTGTACCGAAAGAGGATTATTCAAGTCCCGCGATGGCGAAAATTGGGCGCTCTATAATCCGATCAACGATGAGGAAAATAACGCCTACATTTTATCTCAGGATGTTTATGCCGCAGCTGTGGATACTCGCGAAGGACAATCCATTTTATGGTTAGGCACTTCCGATGGTATTGCTAAAACTGCCTCCGATGGCGAAAATTGGGAAGTCTACCATCAATCTGTTTCGACTTCCGCACCCGGTCAACCGGCGATCTACGCCTACCCAAACCCTTTTGTCCCGTCCCTGCACAATGTATTGAATGGCGATGGTCACGTCCGGATTCAGTATTATCTTGATGAACCGGCTATTATTCAGCTTGAAATTTATGACTTTGCCATGGATTTAGTATACAAAAGCGAACCCCGCAGCATCACTCATCTGGGCGATAACAGCGAAATCTGGAATGGAAAAAATAAAGTTGGAAAACTGGTTGCCAATGGTACCTATTTCTGTAAATTGATCGAAAAAACCAATAATGATAAGAAATCTCACTGGACTAAATTGATTGTTGTCAAGTAAACAGCCATGTCTAATAAACTATCTATAATTCTACTTTTCGCTACCCTGGTCTGCCTGGCTGAGACCGGCGACAATGGCGGCTATGCCGGTTCTTTTCTCAGAATGGGTTTAGGTGCACGGTCTCTGGCAATGGGGAATAGCGGTGTGGCTGATTGTCAAAATGGTTTCGCTGTCTATTACAATCCCGCCGCATTGCCATATCTTGCCGGTCGGCATCTATCTTTAACATACTACTTCCTAAGTTTAGATCGCCAGTTACATTACGCTGGTTTGGCTTTACCAATCCGGCCAAATGCCGGAGTCGCTATCGGTTGGATGCACGCCGGAGTAACCAATATTCAGGGACGTGACTTCAGTGGCAGACCTGATGAAATTTACGAAACCGGTGAAAATGCAATTTACCTGTCCTTTGCCAATGCTTTTAACCACTGGATTGCGGTTGGTTTAAATTTCAAAATTCTCACCAGCTCCATGGTAGATATCAAGGGCAGCGGACTCGGATTCGATGTGGGAATTATGTTTAAGCCTTTCGAGCGCATCACCGTGGGAGTCCAGCTCAAAGATATAGGCGCCAGTTATACCTGGAATACCCAAGAATTATTTGAGGAACAGGGCGGAACCTACACTGACAATTTTCCCCAAATTCTCAAAATTGGCTTAGCCTACAAACAGGCTGAGCTGTTCACTTTCGCCGGAGATCTGGAAATATCAGACAAAAACGATTACCGGGCACACTTCGGGGGTGAACTGTTAGTCAGTGACCTGCTCTATCTGCGTCTGGGCATGGATAATATCAATCCGACATTCGGTGCCGGTCTGGCATACGGATTCATCAAAAATATTAATACTCAGATAGATTACAGCGTACTTTTTGGCGTTGTCGGGGAAGGATTAACCCACGTATTCTCGTGGGAATTTAAATTTTAGGCATTAGCTAATGAAAAAGACGGTTGGTGGAACATTACTACTATTATTAGGGATTCAGTTGATCCAAGCCGAAATGGAACAGCCCGGCATGGCTTTTCTTAAATTACCCTATTCGGCCCAGACGGCAGCTACCGCTTCGGTTTTTGCCCAGAAAGGTAATTCACCCCTGTCTCTGTTCGAAAATCCCATAGGCATCCGCTCCGAGCAAACGCTGCTCTCCTTTTCCCACCATTTCTGGTTTGCCGATGTCAAAGCTAATGCTCTGGCAGTATCTTTTCCGGTTAAGACCGCATCTTTCGGATTGGGGATGACTTATGTTCAAATACCGGAAGTGGAAATCCGCGATACTCCGAGTGACGAACCGGCTGCTCGGGTCGAACCCCAATACCTCGCTTGTGCCGCCGGCTATCATCAAAATATTCTGAAGAAGTTAGACGCTGGGGTAACGCTCAAGTACCTTTACGAGCATCTTTACACCTATACCTCCTACGGTCTCGCGGTTGATTTAGCCGGCCGCTGGCGCGCGCCCAGCCTGCTGGATTTGACTCTGGTGCTCCAAAATGTCGGTACGCTCAGTGCTGATCCAAGTGAAAATCGTCTGCCAACCACCCTTACCATTGGCATTGTTCGCCCCGAGCTTTTCGTAGGCAACTCATTCAACGGTTCGCTCGGATTGAATCTGGGAACCAATCTAATCTCAGGTAGTACCAAAGCCCAAGTCGGCGCCGAAGTCTGCTATCAGAACGTGCTGACACTCCGGGGCGGTTTTGAACAGACTACCAATGTCAATCGCGGGGCGGTCGGTTTCGGATTGAGGGTCAATAAATTTAGCCTCGACTATGCATTTTTATTGATGCCGGATGGATTCAACTCCCCCCACATAATTACCCTGACCTATATTCCTTAAACTGTCACCCTTAAAATACCCAGTCAATTCAATTCTTAAGGACGCCCCTGAAGCTTGAGGATAAATAGTTCCTCAAGCATATACTCGACTATTGGCATCTTGACAATCTCGATAATATCTACAGGTAGATTGTCCACGGTGGTCGGTAGTTTTTTCCGGCTGAGTATAGCTACAAAAAGAATGATGATAAAAATCAGTTTTAATATTAGACTTCAAGGCGATATTGACCAGGTCGGAGGCTCTGAGATCCGTTTTCTGATTAGGTTTTACGGCTATTGGAGCTCTCTAAAATAAAAATGCAGTAGGTTCTACTGCATGATTTGATAGTTATCAGATTAATTAATAAGGTTCAATTAGTTTTGCAATTTGAAGATTACCGGAATAGAGATGTACACACCGACGTTGCGGTCGCGCTGTTTGGCAGGTTTGAACTTCGTTTTTTTGATTGCGGCTACCGCGGCTTCATCCAGACCAGTGTTGGGTACCCCCTTAAGAATCACACATTCGGAAACGATGCCGAATTCATTAACATAAGCCTGAACGACAACCGTACCCTCAATCCCGGCTTCCTGGGCAATTTCAGGGTAGACTATGTTTTTCTGAATGGCAGCAAAACCACCCATTGGTTCAGGCGGTTCATCATAGGGGATGAATCGGATTCGTGGACCGGTATCTTCATCTTGTGCCTCTGGTGGCGGCGGTGGGGCTTCCCAGGCTTCATAGCTAGAGATATCCGTCGTTCCTTCAATGGTTACATCGTCCAACAACTCATCATCATCTACCTCCACCGGAATTGCGGGTCGAGACGGTGGTTTAGCCGCTTCAATTTTCTGCTCGATAATTGGAATTTCAATCGTTTCGATTTCGATCCGAATCTCTTTTTCAGCCTCTCCAACCTTGCCGGATTTGGGAATCGTGGCAAACATTACTATCATAAATAGGAGCGAAATTACTAAACTAACTCGCAACACCAGCGGATATTTCAATTTAAGACTGACTACTCGAGCCTGTCCCATAATCACGTGCGCTCCTTATATTGCCCTCGTGGAATAATTCACCGCCAACGCATCAGCCAGACGCAACTCTTTGTGGATTGTACTGATTAGGTCCATATTAACCAGCTCATCAGCTCTGATAGACACAATCAATTGGGGATCAACGGTCCGCTTTTCGTAAATTACCGAGCGAACACTCTGCGGCTGATAGAGTCTACCATCAATAGAAATTAATCCCTCTTTGGATATCCAGATATATGTCACATGGACTTTCGATTCTAACTTTTCAATCTGTTTAGCCTTAGGCATCAGGACTTGCAGTCCTTCATGGCTTCGCAAAACTGACGAAACCATGAAAAAGAAAATGAGCATGAAGACAATATCCGGCAGGGAGGCGGTCGGAATCGCAACGTTCAACTTGCTTTTTTTCTTTAATTCCACCCTCGACTCCTTTACTCTGCGATCGAGATTACCCGGGTTTTAGCCTGTTTTAACTGATCCAAAACTTCGATATATGTCCGGTATTTGGTCAGTGGGTGAGCCTTGACCGAAAAAACCATTTTGGGATTCTGGAACTGTAAGGCTTCAACTTTCGTCCTGATATCTTGAATTGCGATCTCTTTCTCATCCATTAAGACCGTACCGCGGGGATCAATCAGGATGTTGGTAATATTTTTCTTGGACATCTCAATTTCACTATCCTGGGCCGAGGGCAGCACAATTCCAATCCCCTTATCCATATCAATGGTGGTTGCCACCATAAAAAATATTAGGAGTAAAAAAGCGATATCCGCCAATGAACCGGAAGGGATTTCGGCAATACGAACTTTCTTTCTAAGTAACGCCATGGTTAGAAGTACTTACTCTTTAATCTGTCCACCTGCTAAGGTATCCAGCAGTTTAATAGAATTCTCTTCCATATCAACGATGATCGCGTCAACCCGCGCCGTAAACAAGTTGTAAAAAATCTGAATCGTCATCGCAACCACCAGCCCGAAAAGGGTCGTCAACAGGGCTTCGGAAATACCGGACGCAACGATCGCCGGCGAGATATTATTAGCTGCGGCAATGGCATTGAACGCATTTACCATCCCGGAGACCGTCCCGGTGAAGCCCAACATTGGCGCCAGTGAAATGACCGTCGCCAGCCAAATCATGCCCTTTTCCAAAAATGCCATTTCAATCGAACCGGCTGACTCAATGGATTTCTCCACAACGTCTATCCCTTGCGAAGCCCGCGACAGTCCGGCATGGAATATCTCGGCAATTGGACCCGAGGTTGACTTGCATACTCCAAGGGCTGCATTCACCCCTTCTTCCCTTAAAGCCTTGTTTAACTTCGGGATGAAGGTCTTCGTCGCCAATGAGGCACGGGTCAGAGTATAGACTCTTTCCAGGCAAATCATCAACCCGAAAATAAACAGAATGAGAATGGGCCACATGAAAATCCCACCATCATTGAACAGCTTAATTAACATCGAATTGTATCCTCCATTGTGTGATTCAAAAACTTCAAATTTCTTGCTATTTTAATCCAATATTTATTAAAAGTCAACATTATTAACGACGGGAAAAGGATCAAGATTTTGCACCCCGAGACATATCCCTGGCTTCATGTAAGTATTGAATTGCAGCCTGAACTTGATTGTCACTCAATCGTATTACTTTGTAGTATTCATCATAGCCCCAAAACTCCCGGGCAAGTTCAGCCTTAAGGAGTACCTTGAGATAGTCCGCATCGGTTTTAATTTTCCCTATATCTACATCAATTTTTTTGGCTTTAACTAACTCGAAAAAAGCAACCAAGTCCCGGTCGCTCACCTCAAATCTTTCATAGAATTTACCTTTCTGCAAACGGTATTGCTCGTATTCATTGGCAATCTTATTCGTGAAATCAAATAAAATCCGTGAAGGATGGCGTAGTAATTTAAAAGTCTCACCCGTTAGATTACGCTCTAACTTAATATAATAGTCCGGGGTGACGCCGCCACCCCCGTAAACAATCCGTCCCTGGGCAGTCTGATGTTGCGGGCGCACTTGGGCAGTATCCTCAACAGCCAGCAGTGAATCCCGATTCTCTTCGTTAAATCCCTCATAGTATTCATCAAGATTCCCGTCATAAGGTCGCTGGATCAACCGCCCACTTGGAGTGTAATATCTTGCCACGGTCAACCTGATTGCCGAGCCATCGCGCAACGGATATTGACGTTGAACAAGCCCCTTACCAAAACTGGTTTCCCCAACAATCAAGCCCCGATCCAAATCCTGAATTGCGCCAGCAACAATTTCACTGGCACTGGCTGATCCACGGCTGATTAGAACCACCAAGGGTAAATTACCATAGCCATCAATCCTGCCGGAATAGAATTCCTCACTGGAACCCTTAATTCGACCTTTGGTATAAACAATCACCCGCTTACCATCAACAAACAGATCGGCCATGTCAATTGCCTGATCCATCAATCCACCGCTGTTATTGCGAAGATCCAAGACCAGCTGCTTCATCCCCTCCTTTTTCAGTCTTGCCAATCCCTTCTCCATCTCCGCAGCTGTGGTACTGCTAAACCGATTGACAAAAATATAGCCGGTGCTGTCATCAAGCATCACACAGGCTGAGACACTAAAAAGTGGGATTTCATCCCGGATTATCGTT
The DNA here is from genome assembly GCA_964485745.1 of uncultured bacterium. GTDB lineage: Bacteria > Fidelibacterota > UBA2242 > UBA2242 > UBA2242 > CAZAKO01. The sequence goes on along the minus strand of CAZAKO010000014.1, from coordinate 16,811 downwards.
ACCTCGAAATCCTCAGTGCCCTCGCGTCGAACGGTGACCGTCACGGCTGAGCCTTTAGGACCACGCAGTTTCTTCGACACATCTTCACGCTTGATCTTGTACGCCGATTCGCCCTCAATTCTTACAATTTTATCGCCAACCTCGAGCCCAGCTTTCTCCGCGGGGGCTCCGGCAACTGGCGCAATCACCGTGATGTATCCATCCAAAACATCAAACTCAATCCCGATGCCCTCAAATTTGCCAGTGAATTCTTCGGTGATTCCATCAATCTGACTTTTCGCAATATAAAAGGAGTGCGGATCCAGGTTCTCCAACAACCCGGAGTAAGCTCCTTCCATCACCTTGTTCCAATCAGGCACTTCTACATAGTAATCATTAACGATACTGATAATATCGTTTAAAACCTTGATCTTCAGAAAAAGGTCGCTACCCGCGGCCGCGATTTTCCTGCCGAAAGGCGAAAGGGTTAGCACGATAATTATCATCAAAGCGACGGATCCCGGAACGGTGATCCACTTTACTATTTTTTTCACACTCACTTTCCTTGTCTTTCTTATCTGGCTAATTTTTCCTGAGATTATGTTCGTCCCTGACTGACAATAAAATATACAACTTTAATCCACACAATAATACAATTTGTTTCCGGTCATAATCTTCTATTGTCACTTAAAACAGACCCGCTATAAGCTGGCATATCCCGTTTAAATAGACTCTATCTCTTTCCGTAAAAGGGTATTTTTGGTGGCTGTCAATATCCAGTTCGGCGACAAACTGCCCATCTTTAAGAATGGGAACAACCATTTCGGCTTTGACATTCACATTGCACGCTAAATAATTTTCTACCACCTCAATATCCTGAACAATTAAGGTCTCCCGGGATTTAGCTACCTGACCACAAATGCCCTTCCCATAGGGAATGCACACATGCTCGGTTGGCTCACCGACATGGGGTCCCAATACCAGTTCTTCCCGGTTCTGATCGGCTAAATAAAACCCAACCCAATTATAATAAGAACAGGTCTCTCTGAGCAATTGACATATTTCCAACAATTTTACCTCCCGGGAATGGGGAGCTTGGATGATCCCGGTTATCCGATCTAAGCTCGGTAAATTCATCATCTCTCTTTCCGCTTGTCACGCCCGAGGTTTTTCAAGACTCCTTCGGCAGCCAGGATTCCGGTTACTGCCGAATAAATGATCCCCCGACTGTGCCCGCAGGCATCCCCGGCTACAAAGAAGTTGGGCAGATTAGTTTCCAAATTGGGCGTCACGGTATATTTAGTGTCATAAAATTTGATTTCCGGAGCATAAAGTAAGGTAGTGTTAGACTGTAGCCCGGAAATAATCCGATCCAAGACATCCAATCCCTCGATCAGATTAGTAACAATGCGCTGGGGAAATGCCATGGCAATATCACCTGGTGTTACATCCAGCAGGGTTGGCGCTATGGCTGATTTGCTGATGCGATCCCAGGTAGAACGCCGACCCATCATGAAATCCCGCAGCCGCTGTAAAATCGGTTTGCCGCCACCAATGGTGGTTGCCAGGCGAGCAATATCACGCCCGTATTTGGTAGTGTCCTCCACCGGATCCGTGAGAATCACCCGTGATAGCAAGGCAAAATTGGTGTTATCGGTTTTCTCATTCCATTTAGCATGTCCGTTGACCAGCACAAAGTCGTCGTACTCTTCCTTTACAATGTAACCGTTGGGATTGGTACAAAACGTTCGCACCAGGTCGTCATAGGATTTAGTGTACAGGCGAAATTTGGCATCATACATGACCTTGGCAATCTCACTGTAAATATCGGCTGGAAACTCTACTCGAACGCCAACATCAATTGGACCGTACCGGTTTTCAATTCCTAGTTTCTTAGCTTGCTCCCGCAGCCAATAGGCACCTGCCCGACCAGGAGCGGCAATGACCGCTTGGCAGCGAAATTCCCTGGAATCGCCTTTTAAGATAAATAAATCGTTTTCCCATTCAATTGAATGAATTTGGGTGTTAACGGAAAAGCGAATCCCCTTTTTATCCAGACGCTCATAGAATTTGGTAACGAAACTGCGCAGGCGCTCGGTTCCGATATGGCGTTGCTTGGCATAGATAAAATCCACTCCCACCGCATGCGCCGAACGCATCAAATCCTGAATTGATTTACCATCTGTCCCCGAATATCCACCCTCTATACCCAGCTCGGTAAAAAGGTTGTCTACATTTTCGATATAATGTTCGATCTCTGCCGGACTTCGCCCAAAGCTTTCCGGATCACCGCCAATGCGGTGGGTCAGGTTCAACTTACCATCAGAAAAGGTACCTGCGCCACCGATTCCAAAATTCATATCCCGGCGTCTTGCCGGTTCATCACCCCGTTCAATCAGCTGAACGTGCAGACCGTGCCCGGCCAGATTATCAGCGGCAAAAAGACCAGCCGAGCCTCCACCAATGATCGCTACATCAAAAACCTGCATCTTCTCTGTCATCCCAGAATCCTTTTTAAATGACCAGGAATATTAACATGTTTTGATCTAAGATACCACTAAAAACAATCCTGCATGTGGGACAAAATTATGGCTATTTAATCCAAACAGTTTAATTTGGAATCTACATTAGATGCTCAGGAATCTTTTTGCATTTATCTCTGCGACAATGTATATTCAAAAAAAATGATGAGCAAACCATGAAAAAAAACGCTTTGTTCCTAACTGCCGTTATTTTGGTATTCCAAATCAGTGTGATCGGTCAGGTGAATACTGCCTATCCCCAACCTACCAATTTAGTAACCGTTCCAACCGCCGGGATTATTCCCCGGGGAGCTTATTTAGCCGAATTCCGGCTTTACAGTGGCGGCGGGATTCAGGCGGGGATATCGGCCGGGATTTCCAGCCGCTTCATGTTTGGTGTCTCCTATGGCGGCTCAAATATCATCGGCAATCAAAAAATTAACTGGAACGATCAACCGGGAGTGGAAATCAAATACCGTTTCATCGAGGAAGCCAAAAAAATGCCGGCGATCCTGATTGGTTTCAATTCCCAGGGTCAGGGGGAATATATTGATACCCTGAAGCGCTATGAAACCAAAGCCAAGGGCTTTTATGTGGTCGCCAGTAAAAATTTTCGCTTCTTGGGCAACCTGGGAATTCACACCGGTATCAACTACAATCCACTGGAGGGTACCAAAGATGGCGATAAGGATCCCTCTTTCTACGTCGGATTGGATAAGGATATCAACCCGGAAATTGCATTCGTCGTCGAATACGATGCCGCTATTAACGACAATAAAACCAACATTATTGGTTTAGGAAAAGGGTTGGGTTACCTCAATGCCGGTGTACGCTGGACCATGGTGCAGCATTTTCACTTAGAAGTTGACTTCATCAACATATTGCTCAACCGCAATAAAGTTGATTATCTGAACCGCGAATTGAAGTTCACCTTTGTCGAATTTTTCTAAATCGCATCTCTCAACTTTGATTAACTTATAGGATAGGAGGGGAAATTGATATGAGATTCAATCATTATCGGCTTTGGATTATTGGCCTTCTCAGTCTGCTGCTGGTCTCACTCTTAATGGCTCAGAATACCAAAGTTAAAGCGCTGCTCGCTGAGGCGGAAAAATTGCACGATGCCAAAGATTATCAAGGCACCATGACAAAACTCCAGGAAGCCGAGAAGCTGGATAAGGACAATCCCGAAATTCTCTGGAAAATGGCTCGGGCTTATTTTGACTTTGCCGACCAAGATCCCGAAAATCTGGAGCTGCAAAAAACGAATATTTACACCGGTTTCGAGTACGCCAAACGCTGTGTCGAGATTGCTCCCAATGTCGCCGGTGGTCACCAATACTATGCGATTCTAATTGGTCGAATTGGTGAAATTGAAGGCACCAAACAGAAAATTACCAATTCCTATGCCGTCAAAGAACATACCCTGAAAGCCATCGAGTTGGATCCCACCGAAGATTCCAATTACCATGTCATGGGGCGCTGGAACTATGCTCTGGCTGATCTCAGTTGGGTTGAGCGCCAAATTGCCAGCGTCATTTATGCCAAGCCACCGACCGCCTCTTTTGAAAGCGCCGTAGAATTTTTCACCAAAGCCCACAAACTTAATCCGACCGACATTCGGCATCTCCTATGGTTGGGAAAAAGCTATGCAAAACTCGGGCAGAAAGGTAAAGCCATGGATGCCTTAAAGCAAGCTCTGGCAATTACCGCTACCACGGATTCAGAAAAAAATATGCATCAAGAAGCCAAGGAAATTCTGGAAGATCTTCAATAAGAGGAAGGCGCCCAATGAAATTTTTCAAGGGATTGTTTACGTTCTTCGGTATCCTGACTGCTATCGGACTTGTCATCTTATCGGCTATGGCTCTGATAGCCAAATTTGCTAAAAAAGAAACCAACAATACTTAATACTGCCGGCAAATAACCCACGAATTAATTCGTGGGTTATACCTAGAAGTAAAAATCGAAAACCGTTTCTCCCGGTGAGATGCCTTTGGCAAACGGGTTTTAATCCTTTAAGTCGAATTTACGTTAAATTAATTTTATCCTACTCAGCAACGGATAGATGATATTAAACAGTCGGCAGTCATCTCTTTAGGAATATCCAGACCTAATAATTTCAAAACCGTTGGTGCAATATCGGACAATTTCCCTCGCGGGATCAGCTTTTTCCCCGGTGAATCCTTAGCAACATAAATCAACTCGACTGGAAAGAGGGTGTGGCTGGTTTTGACCATACCAGTTTCATAATCAATCATCTGCTCCGAATTACCATGATCGGCAGTAATCAGGATCCGGGCATCAAGTTCCAGCAGGCGATTGACGATTTTCCCGACATTCTCGTCCACAATTTCAATTGCCTTTTTAGCCGCCTCAAAATCGCCGGTATGACCAACCATGTCACCGTTGGCATAATTTACCACGATCAAGGCATAGGGATTTTTCTCTAAACGCTTCAAAAGTTCGGCGGTGACATTATCGGCATCCATCTCCGGATGGCTGGCAAAGGTCGCCGGATCGAATCGGCTTTTAACCTCCACCTGATCCTCCAGCGGATACGGAGTAGTCAATTTCCCATTAAAGAAGCTAGTGACATGGCGAAATTTCTGGGTTTCGGCAATGCGCAACTGTCGCAAACCAGCCTTTGAAACCATTTCACCGAGGAGATTCTGCATACCCCCACCAGCACTCATTGCCCCTAACATATATTCACTGAATTCGTCGTAGTACTGGGTGAAGCCAACATATACGACCTCGGGTTTTCTATGTAATTCACCCGGATAATTTTGATCCACAAATGCCATGCTCAATTGAATCGCCCGATCCTGACGGTAATTGGTATGCAGAATGGAATCGCCATCTTGCACGCCAGTGTAGTCACCAATAACATACGGCGGAATATATTCATCGAACATTGGCACACCATCCGGGGTCTTATCTCCAGCATACGATTCCTTAACCGCAGCTGCAGCGGTTTTGGCTTTGCGACCTGCGCCATTGACAATACAATTATAAGCCGTGTCGGTAAGCTGCCAGTTGCGCGAGCGATCCATACCATAATACCGACCCATCACGGTTCCGATTTGACAATGTCCGATCTCCTTGATAACGCGATTTAACTTTGCAAGATACTCAAGCGTACTGCGGGGTGGTGTGTCCCGTCCATCCAGAAATGGATGAATGATAATTACTCCGGTAGGAAATTCACTCCGGGCGCGCCGCATGATTTTGAACAGATGCTCCTGGTGAGCATGGACGCCCTCATCTTGCAGCAAACCAAAAAGATGCAGCTGGGATTTATGTGTCACCCAATTTTTTACCAGTCCCTGCCATTTGGGAGACTGAAATAGCGTTCCATCAGACAAGCCATCGTCAATCCGTTTGAGTTCCTGAATTACAATTCGTCCGGCACCCATGTTCAAATGACCAACTTCACTCGAGCCCTGATAGCCCGGAGGAAGACCAACGGCTTCTCCAGAACATTCTAAAAGAGTCCAGGGATATTTTTCCTTGTAGGCATTGATGTTTGGGGTATGAGCCGCCAAAACGGCATTCCCCCGGGGATTCTCGTTGTAACCCCAACCATCTCTGATGATTACGGCAACCGGTCGCATTTTACACCTCATTCAATTTTAAATCACTCCATTTGATCCATCTGGATAAAGATTGGATACATTAACCTATTCCTCACCCGAGCAGTCTGTTCTCTTAAAAATAACTTTTAACAAGCGCTTAATATAACAGCTTCCAAATAAAAAAGATATGGATCAAATCTGAAAAAGTCTTTCAGCAATTCCAGGATGTTAATAACTTTAGAGACTATGATGGAAGTCTGATGAATAGTAATTACCTCATTGTCAAAGGTGCTCGGGAACATAACTTAAAGAACATTGACGTCAAGATTCCCCGCAACAAGCTGGTAGTCATCACGGGGCTATCCGGATCAGGGAAATCGTCCTTAGCCTTTGACACGATCTATGCCGAAGGACAAAGACGCTATGTGGAGTCGTTATCGGCTTACGCTCGTCAATTCTTAGGATTGATGGAAAAACCAGACGTTGATTTTATCGAGGGATTATCACCGGCAATTTCGATCGAGCAGAAAGCGTCCTCCCGCAATCCACGCAGCACAGTCGGTACCGTAACCGAAATTTATGATTACCTGCGTCTCCTGTACGCACGGATTGGTACCCCATACTGTTACGAATGCGGAAAACTGATTCAAAAACAGACCGCTCAACAGATAGTTGATACAATTTTAGCCTACCCGACTGATACCCGGATCATGATTTTAGCGCCACTGGTGCGCGGCCGCAAAGGGGAATATCGGGATATTTTCAAAGAGGCGCGACGCGAGGGTTTTGTCCGGGTTCGGATTGACGGAAAAATCTTTGAGGTTGAGCGTCCCCCGTTATTGGACAAGAACAAAAAACATAATATCGAGGTAATTATTGACCGACTGACGATCCAGCCCAATCTGAAGGACCGGCTAACCGAATCAGTTGAACTGGCACTAAAAATTGGTTCGGGATTACTGATCATCTGGGTCAATAGTGAAGCGGAGCAGATTTATAGCGAGAATCTTGCCTGTCCCGATTGCGGGATTAGCTACGAGGAACTTTCACCCCGGATGTTCTCTTTTAATAGCCCCTATGGTGCCTGTCCCCGCTGCGATGGTTTGGGGACTCAGATGGAAATAGATCCTGATATAGTCGTTCCAGATCGTTCGAAAAGTCTCTCAGAAGGAGCCATTATTCCGTTGGGCGAACAGCCCCGCGGCAGCTGGTATTCGGCTATTTTGAAAGGATTAGCCAAGCGCTACGATTTCGATTTTGTCACCCCGTTTGGGCAGCTGTCCGAAACCGCTCAACAGGCATTATTATACGGAACTGCCGGGAACGTGCTTTCAATTGATCTGCGTTCCGAGCGCATCAATGGCAAGTACAACGCGCCTTTCGAGGGCGTTATCCCTAACCTGAAACGACGCTACAAACAGACTACTTCCATCGGGATTCGGACCTGGATCAGCCAATTCATGGGCGTTAAAAGTTGTCCGGAGTGCAATGGTGCTCGCTTAAAAAAATCCAGTTTGGCAATCAAAATCAGTGGTCTCTCAATCAGTGAACTAACCGCAATGTCAATCACCAAATTGCGTGATTTCTTCAATTCACTTCAATTAACTTCGACAGAAGAGCAGATCGCGCACCAGATTTTAAAAGAAATCAAAGAGCGGATTAATTTCCTGTTTAATGTTGGAGTCGAGTATTTGACTCTTAACCGTTCGGCGCAGACCCTTTCCGGCGGCGAATCCCAGCGGATTCACCTGGCAACCCAAATCGGCTCACAGTTAGTCGGAGTACTCTACATTCTGGATGAACCCAGTATCGGCTTACATCAACGGGACAATAAGCGTTTGCTCCAAACTCTCTGCCAGCTCCGGGATATGGGCAATACGGTAATTGTGGTGGAACACGATCGCGAAACCATTGAAAGCGGCGATTACATCATCGATTTAGGTCCTGGCGCCGGTGAAAATGGTGGTTACATCGTTGCCGAAGGTTCACCCGGCGAGATCGCCCAAAATGAAAAATCTTTAACCGGACAATATCTCTCCGATAAACGTTGGATTCCCTATTCAGCCACCCGTCGCCTGGATAGCGGTAAAAAAATCTACCTGCGCGGTGCCCAGGGTAATAATTTGAAAAATATCACCGTTTCTTTCCCCTTGGGAAATTTCATCTGCATCACCGGTGTCTCGGGCTCGGGCAAGAGTACCCTGATCAATGAAACTCTCTACCCAATTCTGCACCGGCATTTATATAACAGTACTCAGACACCCTTAAAATATGATACGATCCAGGGCACTGAATATATCGACAAGGTAATAGATATCAACCAAAATCCGATCGGTCGGACGCCCCGCTCTAATCCTGCAACCTATACCGGCACTTTTAGTTTTATCCGTGAACTTTTCAGTTCATTAAAAGAATCCAAAATCCGCGGCTATAGGCCTGGGCGATTCTCCTTTAATGTCAAAGGGGGACGCTGTGAAGCCTGTGGCGGGGATGGCATCAAGAAAATCGAGATGCATTTTCTACCTGATGTTTACGTCACCTGTGAAACCTGTAAGGGCAAACGTTACAACCGCGAAACACTGGAAATAAAATACCACGGTAAAAGCATTGCCGAGGTTCTGGATATGTCCGTGAATGAAGCTTACGAGTTTTTCGAAAAAATCCCACGGATTCGCAAAAAGTTGACGACCCTGCGCGATGTCGGGTTGGGATATATCAAACTCGGTCAGCAGGCAACGACCCTCTCCGGCGGCGAAGCCCAGCGGATCAAATTAGCTACGGAATTAAGTAAGTCTAGCACCGGAAAGACCATCTATATTCTCGATGAGCCAACCACCGGTTTGCATTTCGAGGATATCAAAATTCTGCTGGATGTACTCAATAAATTGGTAAATCAAGGCAACACGGTAATTGTAATCGAACATAACCTGGATGTAATCAAGGCGGCTGATTATGTCATTGATCTCGGACCAGAGGGTGGTGACGATGGCGGTTATATCGTGGCAGAGGGTTCCCCTGAAGAGCTTGCTCAGCACACCACATCATATACCGGTAATTTCCTCAAAAAGGTTCTGATTCGCACTTAATCCACTAATCTTCACTCTCCATCATCGTAGTCTAACACCCACAGATTTTGGGGTTAGGGCACCCCAAATTTTGTCTATTCTTAAAACTTATTTACTTGATTAATATGGATTTAGGGTGCTGGCATAGAAATTGACAAATTATCAGTTGTTATTTGATACTTAACCCCTCTATAAATATTCCCTCCAGGCAGACACTGCCCCTACCGTCGGAAGTGAATTCCGCCTGGAATTCCCTTCCGACATTTTTTTATATCATCACCTCTACATTTTAATTAAATTCACAAACGTCAGGCTCTTAAAAAGGAGACCTTTGGTCATGTTACACGAAAAAGTCAATCAAGCCCATCAAATCCTGCAGGAAAAAAACATTGACATGTGGTTGACTTTTGTGCGGGAAACCGAGACCTCGCGCGACCCTTGCTTGGACTTAATCCTGGGTACAAATTGCACCTGGCAATCAGCATTCATCATCACCCGTTGCGGCAAAACGATCGCGATCATCGGCAGTCTGGACTACGAACGAATCCGTCTAACCGGTTTGTACCGTGATATCCGTAAATATGTTGGTGGTATCAAGGCTGAATTATTATCCGTTTTAAAAAACCTCAAGCCCCGCAACATTGCCATTAATATCTCTAAAGACGATTACATGGCTGACGGCTTGACTTACGGAATGTATGAGATGCTGCAAGAATACACCCGGGGAACCGAGTATCACGATTGTTTCATCTCCTCCCAGAATATCATTGCTGCGCTCCGTGGCCGTAAAACCCCGGCTGAAATTGCCCGGCTTAAAGCCGCGATCCAACTCACCGAAGAAATTTATTCTGAGGTTACCAAATTTATCCAGCCTGATCTAACTGAACTGGATATAGCTCAACATATCTTATCTTTAGTAGAAAAGAATCAGGTCGCAACCGCTTGGGAGGAAGAAACCTGTCCGGCGGTTTTCACCGGTCCCGACACACCCGGCGCTCATGCCGAACCGACAAATCGGAAAATTGAAAAAGGGCACGTGCTGAATATTGACTTCGGAGTTAAAAAAGAGCACTACTGCTCCGATATTCAGCGTACCTGGTACGTTTTACGCGATGGAGAAACGCAGGCACCTACGGCAGTCCGACAAGGCTTTAACACCATCGTTGAAGCCATCCAGCTTGCAAAAAACGCGATTAAACCCGGCTTACCCGGCTGGCAAATTGATAAGATAGCCCGCGATCATATTGTCTCAAAGGGTTATCCGGAATATCCCCATGCCCTCGGTCATCAGGTTGGGCGCTCGACTCATGATGGTGCCGGATTGCTGGGTCCTCGTTGGGAGAGGTACGGTAAGGTAATTAACCTCCCAATTGAAGTTGGGCAGGTTTATACTCTCGAACCACGTCTACCCATCGAAGGCTACGGTGTTGCAACGGCTGAGGAGATGATTGTCATCACCGAGAAAGGCGCCGAGTGGCTGTCGCATCCCCAGCGGGAATTATTCATTATCTAAACCAATCCCGAAAAACCTATAAAAATTAACTTTTGTGAGTTATATTACACGCCACTACTAAGAACTATGCTATATTTAAGTCGAGAAAAAAGAGGAGATCACTATGCTAAAAGTTAACAAGAAGTATATTTTATGCTTACTAATCTTCACCGTGTTGCCAGTGTTCGGGGTCCAGCCTGACCTCATCCTGCAGAAAGAAATAACGACGGAATATCTGGCTTATCTGGACAGCATGGAAACGGTATACCTTAATTTATTGCCAGGAGCCGATAACACTCAAACCATGAAAGCCCACATGGGGCTCGCCATCATCCAGGCTGCCCGGACATACGTCAATGGCGATACGTTAATCAATGATCTGGAACATTTAATGACCGAGATTAATAACAATATCGAAAACATTGTACTCCAGACCATGGATGATATTTTTCCACTGTTTGATGCCGGTAATCCGAATGAATTTGTCGTAAATCTCACCGAATTTTTCGAAACCGGGACCTATCCCGCCTATCGCGATTCAATCAACGAGTGGCTCACTCAAGATAGCAAGTACGCCGATGAGATGGGCGATGCCATCGAACACTTCGGAGAAAAAACCGGTCCGTTAATGGATGCTTTCGGCGAACATTGGGGTGAAGTTTATGACGGGACTGCTGATTTTGTATTCAATGTTCAGGTTATGGGATCAAAATACGAAAGCACCCTGTTTATGTTTTCCCGAACATTTTTTAACCGGCAGAAAATGATCGTGGAATTAGGCGAAGCAATGGTTACTACTCTCGATAGCGGATTTACCCAAATTCTCGACTCGTTGAATAATAACAGCCCGGCAATTGATCCGGGAGTGGCTGTTGTCCAACAGGGCCTCGACACACTGAATGCGCTAATTGACAGCCTGCAGATAATGCTCTGGAATCAACCATTTGCTCCATTTGGATTCGATTTAGCCTGGATGGATTCAGTCCAAAAAGGCATCGCCGAAGTTGATACCTTATTAGGTGGTAAAACATACCCAATCGGGTCAGCGGCTGAAAATAAGGTAATTCGACCGCGCGGTATCATTGAGAGTCTGGCACATCGTGATGGACTCTGGGGTGTCTACCAGGATTATTATCGTGGTGGTGAATCAGCCTCTTATACGTTCTACAATACCTTTCCCAAAGGCTTGACCGCTGATATGTATGCGCTGATTAAATCGGATATAATCCTAAATAGTAATGACACCTTTGAGCAACTCGAAGCAAAAATTCATGCCTATCAGACCTCATTAAAAGCCAAGGCGACCCTGACTCCCGACGAACATTTTGGCATGGCTTTGACCCTGGTCTGGGACCTGCTGAATGATGAAGAATATTTCGGTAACATTGAATCAGCCTTGCAGATGATTTCTGACGGACGAATAGACAATTTGGTCAGCTCCTTTGATTGGAGTGATTTCGACCTGCACGACCGGATTGCCGAGATTCGCTCCCATGTTGACCAGTACATCGAAAGTGAGGACCTGACCAATTACGTGGTTCTCACCAAGACTAATAATGACGGACTGAATCCCTACGTGTTGGGTTCTAATAGTGAATTTGCAATTTATTACCTGACCGTTCCGCAAGTTTATGTCGCCACTAAAGCAATCGAACTGGTGATTGACGGTCTGTCAAAGATTCAGGCGGCTTTAACCGATTTATATAATGAACTCGATCAGATGTTCATCCTGGACCTGGATCCCAACTACTTAGATTTTTCCAATGTGCAAACCGATCTGGATATAATTAACATTTTGGAACAATCCAATCCGAATTTCCTGACACTCACGCCCTATGGAATTGAGAAATTCCACGAATTCGGCGATGATCTCGAAGAAGCCTTTAAGCAATTGAATACCTTCTTCAGCAATTTGAACAAATTGATGAACGCGATGGAGCCTTACCAGGAAGATTTCGATTTCAACATTGCCGATATGGGATCAATCATGGGTGAATCTCGAGATGCGACCGGGGATATCTATACCGATTTTGCCTACCCCGATTCCACCGTTTTAATTGACGGCGAGCGGGTCAACCTGTCAGCCTGGTTCGACAACCCGCCCGTAAGTTTGCTCATTATGTGGAAAAATTATGTAACGGGTGTTGATAGTACTCTCGGTGGTTTATTCCCGGATCGATATAAGAAGCCACCGATCCAATCGGTTAATCCCGACTTACCAAAAATCTTCGCGCTCCATCCAATCTATCCGAATCCATTCAACCCGGTCGCGACAATCGCATTTGACTTGCCTCAGGCTGCTGATGTACGACTTACAATTATCAACCTGAAGGGCGAAATCGTTCACGCGATAAACTACGGACATCTGAACGCCGGCAAAATCACTGCTTATTGGAATGCCGCCAGCTTCCCATCCGGAATTTATTTTGTTAAATTGGCGGTTGATGGAAAGGTCACTACCCGCAAAATGACCCTGCTCAAATAGGAATCCATTTGCGCCTAATATCTGTTAGAAAATGGGGGAAAAGTTACAGGCTTTTCCCCCTTGTATTTCTGCTTAATAGTGCCGCTTTACCAGCACAGTGGCAAAATCTATTCAGCATGCTTGCCATTTTCAGAACAATCCCGGTTCCGGCAAAAAATCAGATCCAAGCCGAAAAAGGGCAGATAGAGCTGAGCTGCCGATTCGATGACATCTATCGCAAAAAGGTTTTCGACCACCAGGCTCTTATTATAAACCAGCAAGGACTCACAGCCTTTGTAGCCTACCCTTTGCGGATTAAATCCACTTACCAGCTTGTCACCCTAAAATCCAATTTCTCCGAATCTTCTGCCAATAATCATAACGATCGAACCGCCATCAGTGGAGCACTGCAAGGAGACGGTTACGATCACTGCTTAACCTGGACAGTTGCCGGTAACAAGAGCCTGATCGGTTTTTTGGGACGTTATTCTCAATTCCAAAATAGCGTTAATTTATCCATTAAATCCTATCCGGTCTCCGAAGATAAAAAGTTAAATAAGTACTTTCTGGACTGGTTGCCGCTTACCTTCGGTAATCCGGTAATCAATCGGGGCAGATTCAACTTTTCAGAAATGGCTGGCTGGGGCTCGACCCCGCTAAACCGCAGAACGCAGTTGCAGCTATCCGGATCCCGGGTAAAATCCACTAACCATCTTTCTTTTCAGTATTTCAATTCCACCAACAAACCTATCCTGAAAGGCGTTCGTCAATTAGACATTCCGATAAATTCCGAACTTTCTCAAATATCCCTTGCCCTGCTGCGCCCAAACAGGTCAATCTCATCCATCGAACTCAGCTATCTGCTAACCGATCTGAATTTCAGTTCGGACAACAATCCACCAATAGATACCACCGGTCTGGTCAGCGATCTTGAAAGCCTTGGCCAGGGGAAGTTGCGCAATCAGGGTTTTTCGCTTACAATTGGTTATACTAAAAAGAGACACCATTTCGCTCTCGGTCTATCTTCAGCAACCATTCAGGGAGATTTGTTCGTTCAGACACCGGTCTTGGGTTATGTTAAAATTTTAGGCATTTTTCCCACTCCAGTTGCCCACAAGGCTGATAGTCACATTGAAAAAGGTCGGGCTTTTTCCCAAAAATTACATTACTCAACTGCGACATCATTCAGGAATATGGAAATCTCCTTGATCACCGATTACCTTCATTCCCGCTATCTCCTGCAAATTGTTGGGCAGGCAGAGCTGGAGTTTGGCTTGATTTGCGAACCGATAGATTATCCTGTCGAGATTGATGCTAATATTTTCGACACCCAGATAAAGGTTAGCAGACGAATCAAAAATTTCAACATATACTATTCCCTGCAGCAACTCATCCCGATTATCCGGCGTCTGGATCAAAGCCCGTTTCGCCTAACCAAACTAGTTCCCGGTAAAAAAATTGCCCAGCGTGGTGGCGCCTCGCATCAGCTTGGTATCTTCTACGAATTCTAAAAACCATTCTTGCCGATGTAACCTGACTGGCACCGTTACATCCATTATATATCGGTCAAAGCTATCTTGAACTTTGTCAATTCTTGACTAAATTTTGCCAGATTTGATGCAAATTGATTAAAAGAAAAGGCAAATAGCACATGTCAAAAAAATGTTTTTTCCCAATCCTGCTGAGCGTATTGATAAACGGTTGCGGCAGACCAGCCGACCGCGAAACCCTGCACCAAGTCGGGACAATTGATGCTCTGCTGAGTGGTGTCTACGATGGTGAATTTTCTCCTCAGGATCTGGCAAAGCGGGGAGATTTTGGATTGGGCACCTTCAACGCCCTCAATGGTGAAATGATTATTCTTGATGGTAAAGTTTATCATATAACCTCCGACGGCAAGGTCGCCTTAGCTGACTTGAATGACAAAACACCTTTTGCTTCGGTAACATATTTCGATACCGACTGGGAGGTTGCTATTCCAACCGGAACGAATTTCGATTCGCTGACCAAAATAATTGACAATGCCATTCCAACCGAGAACATCTTCTACGCCATCAAGATCGAGGGGAAATTTAGTACGGTCAGAACCAGAAGCGTGCCGGCGCAATCCAGACCTTATAAACCATTAGTTGAGATTTCCGCCACCCAGCCAGAATTTGATCTGGAAGACGTGCAAGGAACGATCATCGGTTTTCGTTGTCCGCTGTATGTTGCCGGAGTGAATGTGCCCGGCTATCACCTGCATTTTCTGAGCGCCGACAAGAGCACTGGTGGGCACCTGCTGGCTTTTACCACTGCCGAAGACGTGGTGGTGAAAATTGACGAAACCAATGCCCTTACCATGATTTTGCCGCACGATGCGGATTTTTATAACATTGATCTCACGGCTGACAAGCAAGCCGATCTGGAAAAGGCTGAGAAATGACCCTATTATGCCCAAGGAGTGATTATGAC
>CAZAKO010000014.1:0-1157 GCA_964485745.1 uncultured bacterium | reverse complement strand
ATCTCGCCACCTGCTTTGCCACCGCCCGGTCCCATATCAATAATCCAGTCAGCATGCTTGATAACATCTAAGTTATGCTCGATAATTACGACAGTGTTGTGATTATTAGTAAGTTTATCAATAATGGATATCAGTTTATCAATATCAGCCATATGCAGACCGGTCGTCGGTTCGTCCAGCACATAAATATTTCCATGCCGGTGCAATTCGGCGGCGATCTTTATTCTTTGGGCTTCACCGCCGGATAAGGTACTGAGTGCTTGCCCAATGTTGAGGTAATCCAATCCGACCTCAGCCAGAATATTCAGTCGTTTGCGGATTTCCTTATTCTCGAAGAAATCGACCGCCTCGCCGGTTTTCATATTCAAAATATCGAAAATGTTTTTGTCTTTATATTTCAGCGCGAGAACTTCATCCTTGAAGCGCTGACCGTTACATTCGTCGCAGGTCATCTTGATGTCGTCGAGAAAGTTCATTTCGAGGCTGATGAATCCCATGCCGTTACATTTCTCGCAGGCGCCCTCGGAGTTGAAACTGAAAAGGGCGGGAGAGGCGCCGGTCGCCGCGGCTATTTCCTTACGGATGAGATCGAAAACTCCAATATAAGTGACCGGCGTGGAGCGCGATGACTTACCAACCGGTGACTGATCGATCAGGATCGCATCGGGATAATCATGCATAAAAACGTCATTGATCAGACTGCTTTTCCCGCTTCCAGCCACTCCGGTGATGCAGGTCAAGATACCCTTGGGAATTTTAACGATCAGGTTTTTCAGGTTATGGAGGGTGGCATTGCGGATTTCGTAAAATTCAGTCCACGGTTTGCGCCGGAAAGTCTGTTGGCGGTGGTTTCGTAAATAACGTCCGGTTAAAGTATCCGCCCGGCGGAGCTCGGCGTACGTTCCGGAAAATACAATCTGTCCGCCATTAATGCCGGAGTGCGGTCCGAGGTCGATGATATGATCGGCATTCCTGATGACATCCGGATCGTGTTCGACGACCAACACACTGTTACCTTTGTCGCGCAATTCGTTCAGCATTTTAATCAGGTGTTCGGTGTCTTTCGGATGCAATCCGATCGAAGGTTCGTCGAGAATGTACATCATATCCACCAGATCGCAGTCCAGCTGGCGAGCCATTTTCACGCGCTGACTCTC
>CAZAKO010000013.1:27803-29985 GCA_964485745.1 uncultured bacterium | reverse complement strand
GCTCATCAATCACCATCTTGCCGTCTTGAATATAAAAGGTGTGATTCGCCGCCTCGATGACGTTCTTCAATAACTGGGTTGGATATTCGGTCAAGCGCAGCGTATCACCCTTGGTGGGAACGTAGATCGGTCCAAAATTGTCCTGGTTTCCGGCTAACCGCGGATAAATATTGGAATCCTTCCAATAGCGGGAATAGACCGTCGGGCGAATGAATTTGGATTTGGGCGGATTGGGAAATTCTTGCCCGTTAACATAGACCTGTTTATCGGTAATTTCAATGGTCTGCCCCGGACCGGCAACACACCGCTTGACATAGTGGACATACTTATCTTCCGGGTATTTAAAAATCACGATATCACCCTGAACCGGCTGCTTGAGCGCCGGCAGTCGAAACCAGGGAATGTGGAAGCCAACCCGAGTATAAGGAATTCCAATCCAGTCAGGGGTTCGGGAACCATAGATAAAATTATTACCAAACAGAAAATCACCGGTCATGATTGTATTTTCCATCGAGCCGGTAGGCACATGGTAGGACGCGATAATCGTCTGCTTTATACCAAGAGCAATCAGGATAATCATAACCCAGGATTTGATTTCCTGTTTAACATTACTCTGAGCCTGCTTTTTTTTGATTTCCTGCTTCATCAATGCCTCATCTCTATATCGTAAATTGTCTGATTATATTCCCCAACTTCGAAAAAGTTCGCTCATTCGCCACGATTAGGAACAATACATAGAAATACTAAGTCAGCATTGCTGGTGTTCAGAACCTGATGAATTTCATTCGGGGGAACGAGTAGAACCGATTCGGCGGCAATGGGTGTCTCGCCCGATCCGCTGCGGGCGATACCAGTTCCCTTTAAGATATAAATTTCATGTTCAAAATCGTGCGTATGGTAATAAGTGTAGCCGCCCGGCTCGACGGTAAACCGCCGGATGGTAAACAGCGGCGCACCATCTTGCGCGCCGATCAGAACCTGCTTGTTGACCCCTTTGGTGCCCTCGACCTCGATTTTTTGAGTAGGAATTGCCGAACAGTGTTTAATGACCATGTTTGATATCCTCAATTAGTTGCAAAATTTGGTGCGTGATCGCATCACACACAAACCAGCCTCGCGGTGTTAATTTAAAACTATCTCCGGCGAATATCCAGTACTCATCGCTGTCAATTTTATCCGCCAGGCGCTCAACCAGACGCCTGAAATCAATCAGAAACAGGTTATTGAACTGGCGCACCGAAAGCCCCTGCGCCGTCCGTAATCCTAAGAAAATGTATTCAACTTCGCGATCCGCTTTCGTCAACTGCTCCTGTCCGGCAGTTGGGAAATAGCTTGCGGATAAGGTCTGGATATATTTTCCAACCGAGCGGTAATTCCACCAGCGCTGCCGATTAAAAAACGAGTGCGCCGCCGGACCCAATCCCAAATAATTCCTGCCCGTCCAGTAGCTGCAGTTGTGCCGGGATTCGGCGCCGGATTTTGCCCAATTGGAAATTTCATAATGCCAAAAACCGGCAGCCTTCAAGAAGTCATGCGCCAGACTATACATCTGCCATTCTAAATCAGGATCCAACGACACGATCACCCTTTTCTGACGCCACTCATCCAGCAATGTGCCCCTTTCATAACTGAGATTATAAAGCGCGACATGGTCAACTGGCAGCATGAGCAACTGCTCCAAACTTGATCGCCAGGATTTTAGGGTCTGCCCCGGAATACCATAGATCAAATCGGCATTAAGATGTTTGAAGCCAACCTGCCGAACTAACTCACCAATCCGCCAGATATCATCAACGTCATGAATCCTGCCCAACGTCTGCAATTCCCGGTCATCAAAAGACTGAACTCCGATACTCAGCCGATCAACACCCGCTTGTTTGAATTGATTCAGCAGGTCAGCCTGAATTCTGCCGGGATTTAGTTCCACCGTAAACTCCTTCAACGGGCTTAAATCAAAGGCTAAATTCAACGCTTCCATGATTGTTAAAAACTGACTCGGCTGGATTAAATTGGGACTGCCGCCGCCTAAATAGAGAGTCGCGAGAGCTGCCTTACCAAATTTCTTGCCGTAGAGCTCAATCTCTTTTCGGAGGGCTTCGATGAATTGGTTAACAACATTCGGACGATATTTTATCGAGTAAAAGTCACAATAATGGCATTTGCGCACACAAAAGGGAAAGTG
>CAZAKO010000013.1:21342-27703 GCA_964485745.1 uncultured bacterium | reverse complement strand
ATTTTATCGAGTAAAAGTCACAATAATGGCATTTGCGCACACAAAAGGGAAAGTGCAGGTAAAGACCAAAAGGTTGCAAGAAACAATGTTTCCTTTATCTGATTGAATCTAATCTATATCGCAGGTCTTAAAATTAATCCATAAAATATACCGAGAATCAGCATTTCGCCCAGCCCGGCAAGCAGCCCGTAAATCAGGGCATTGACCGGAACATTGAACATCATCCATTGCGAGGCAGCGGACATCACTACCCGGAAAAACCAGATGATCAGCGCAAAACTTATTCCCTTCACCAAACCGGTACCTCCCGGTAAACTCTTATAGAGCAGCACAAATATTCCCGCCATGACAAAACCATAGACTAAGTCAATTAAAATCCCTACAGGAATGTTGACCGACGTTTTGGCAATTGGTTTGAAAAATTCATAGAGCCTTTGAGCAAGCGGATTGGCATTAATTAAACCATCCATGACTCCAAACAAAATTCCACTAATAATGCTTACGATTATGTACCTAATCATTTTAATACCACTCCTATTTTACCAACATTATTTTACGTATTTTGCGCTCGTCACCGCGCTGCACGACCAGAAAATAGATCCCGGAATGTAAATCTCGTCCATTTCGATCGCAGCCATTCCAGGAATAAGTATAACTTCCGGCATCCTGAGCCGATTTACTGACCGAAAATACTTCCTGACCAATCAGATTGTAGATGCGGATTTGCAGGTCAGATTTCCGCTCCAGATCATAGCGAAAAGTGGTGCTCGAATTGAAGGGATTAGGATAATTCGGGTACAGGGCGAATTTTGTAGGAACCTCAGTCGTTTCAGATTCAATCTCACTGATAATTCCCG
This sequence comes from uncultured bacterium, assembly GCA_964485745.1. Classification (GTDB taxonomy): domain Bacteria; phylum Fidelibacterota; class UBA2242; order UBA2242; family UBA2242; genus CAZAKO01. Next base: position 26,846 of record CAZAKO010000013.1, on the reverse strand, counting down.
GTTCGGGTGTCTCGAGTCGCTGGTCGGTATAAATATGAAATTCACCGGGCTTCAAGGCAATCGGCTCGGTCGGATTTTGAACTTCCAGTGAATCCCCGGAAAAATAGTCGTACCAGTAGCCGCTATGCTGAAAATTCGGCGCCAGCACAAGATCCGTTACGCCAAAATTCCCAATGATGATGACATTGGGTGAGCCGGTCAAAATAATCCTTTTACCATCACCGCTGACTGACATCTGCACATTCGTCTGTGGACTGGTGAAAACATCATTCTCCCGGCGCAACTTTAATAACGCCGCTACCGTTTTATATAAATTTTTCCGAGATAAATCCTGATTGTAATTCCATAAAATCGGTTTCTCGCACACCCGGCAGGGATCATCAATTGAAATGTCATAACCCAATTCGCCGAATTGCCAGATCATTTTCGGACTGGGCAGAGTCAGAAAAAAAGCGTTCACCAATTTCATCCGATTCACGGCAGTCTTGAGATCCTGAATATCATAATTCTCGCCAGCATTGCCCCAGGTCAGATTTTTGTACATCAGGCGTTGTTCGTCATGGCTTTCCATATAGGTCACAAGACCAGGCTTATTCCAACCACGATTCTTATAATACCCCCAGGAAAAATCAGATTGATCGGTATAACCCATCGCCGACTGTCCGTAATTCCAATTAGCATTACCCCATAGCAGCATCCCATAGTCGGCAAGGGTCGTCTCTTCACTATTGGCTGTAAAATGTTCGAGAATAATATAGGCATCCTGATCAACTTTCCGGATTTCATTTGCCATGCGCTGCAGGATTGAAATCCGCGAGGGATCGTAACCACTGCCGTCACCCGGAGTGTTGGTAAATCCTTTGGTAAAATCAAACCGGAAGCCGTCAATCTGATATTCTGTCAGCCAATATTTATTGACCCGATCAATATAGGCTTCGGTGTGCCGGCTCTCATGGTTGAAATCATAGCCCCAGGCATAGACCGGGTTCGGCGAAACCGCATTAAACCAGGGACTGTTGGTAGCCGGACGACCCAGGGTGGAATTCCAGTACATCCGCACCAGCGGTGATTGACCGTAAACATGATTCAATACCATATCAATAATGACGGCAATTCCCCGGGCATGACACTCATCCACAAACCGTCTGAAATCGTTAGGAGTACCGTAATATTTATCCAGCGCTAAATGAAATGACGGATTGTAACCCCAGCTGCTGTTGCCTTCGAATTCCGCAACCGGCATCAACTCAATCGCATTGATTCCCAGATTTGCCAAGTAATCCAAAGTATCACACAGCGTGTGATAATCGTGTCGGGCAATAAAATCGCGGATCAACAATTCATAAATCACCAGATTCTTTTGATCCGGTCTGACATAATTCTCCGTTTGGCAGACATAAGTGGGTGCATCAGTTTGAAAAGTACCGACAATTTCCGCCGTTTTGCCGACAGGATAAGCTTTTAAATTCGGATAAATGTCATCGGTAATATAGGGATCATTCCAGGGATCGAGGATTTTGTGAGTGTAGGGATCGGCAATCCGCAACTTCCCATCAATCAAATATTGAAAGGCATATTCCGTCGCAGGATTCAAACCGTCAATTTGTAACCAGTACATCACACTGTCTTCGGTGACATAATACCGATTCATAAAATAGCTGGTATCCACCAACCAATCATTAAAATCGCCGATGACATAGACAAAATTTTTATAAGGGGCAAAAAGCGCCAAAATGACTTCCGTATCGGAAATAATATTAATTCCGTCCCGAATTCCCGGTGGCAGGTTAGCATCCCGTACCGGTGGATTGATCATAATGACAAAAGATGTTGTATCCCGCAGATCTGCCGTGTCGCTGCCGACCAGACTTATCATTTGCTCGCCAATGGTAAAATTAGCTGCCTGCCAGAGATAGCTTATTTCCGTATCGGCAACGGCGGCTACCACCTGCCCATCCGCCAATAGTTTTAATGAATCCAGAAGGGTTCCGATCGCGGCGGCTTTGCCGATAATCCGCAGGGAATCCGCCAGACCAATAAAAACCGGCGAACGCCGCGGATCACTAAAGCTGAGATCAATCTGCGGCTGCGTGAAAAATACCGTCAGCCCCGGTTCGAAAAGATTATAGAAAATATCAGCACCACTGACATCCCGCCCGCTGCGGCTGCCATCGGAATTGCGAAAGACGAAGGCTAATTGCAACACTTTCTCCGATTCAGGTATACCATAATATTCCCGGACGTAACCAATATTCAATTGCCAAAGATTGCCACTGACTCTACTCAATTTTGCCTTAGGAATGTTTGCGTTCCATTCGGCAATTACATATTTCCAATCCGAACCGGAGGTACTCTGTTCCGTGATCACTCCGGTATGGGCATAGACATCATCACCGGTATAATCCCGCAAACTCTGACTATCGTTTCCGCCTTCACCGGTACAAAACTCCGCCTGAAAATAGATGACAATCGAATCATTTACCGTCGGATAAGGCGGCTCGGAAGTGATCAGCTGTGCCCTTACTACGCTGATTAATAATCCAATCAGCAGCAGTAATCGGCGGTAATTTGAGGAAAGGTTCATTCTGCCATCATCGAATAAAAGTATTCCGTAAATATAATCTATTCAGAAGTCGGAGCAATCGTCTCTGCAATCAGCTGATCTAAATGATCCACCTTTTCGGTCATCAGTTGCATCACCGTACTGGAAACATCAATATCCTTGCGCTGACCATACAGAGTTATATCCAGGATGATATAATTCACCGCAATCGTCAAAACCGCCCGGTTTTGGGTCCAGATTGCCTGCTGTTCATCCGCGCGATTGGCTGAACCCATCACTAAATTTTTCGAATCGGTCACTAAGATGAGTTTGTGATCCCAGAACTTAGCCAGCTTTTCCTCCTCGATGCCGTAGGCAAATACCTGACCAAACTGGTCATCCACCGCGGTAAAAGAGAAAATGACAATCGCGACATTGCGTTTTTTGGCTTTCAATAATGATTCCTGGAGCTGCTCGATTTCCCGCTTCCAGCCAGAGATGTAAATCGTCGCCTCAGCCTCATTGATTAAAGAAGTACACAGTTCCATCAATGAATCATAGCCGCGGATATTCCAGAAGCCCTCGCTCTCTGGTTTATTATTAAAAACCGTAAGGTCATCACGTAAATTGGTAACCCGCTTGGAGAAATCCGATTCCAAATAGGCCAGCAGCTGTTTCGGGGCAAGCGGAATATAACGACGCGGCTTATCGTGGATCGAAATCACTACCCCCTTCGATTCCATCCGGCGCAGGATCGAATAGACGACCGAGCGCGGGACATTCACCTGCTGACTGATTTCATAGCCGGTGGCAGGATTACTGCGTAGCAAACCGAGATAGGTCAGGGCTTCATAATTGGTAAAGCCAACCTTGATCAACTTGCCCAGCAGGTCTTCAGGTATTTGATTCATTTTTAACCTCACTGCTTTCGACTACTTCAGTTGATAGATAGCGAAACCAACTGAAATACAAAATTGCTGACAATAACAGGACAATGCTCAATAGTATTACAAAAGTATCCAAGCGTTTCATCACTAACACCATCCACATCATGAAAAGGCAGACCTGCCACGGTACCGCGATAAAGGTCGAAAATATATCGCGCCGATTTTCGGCATTCACCTGAGTAATAAATTGCGGCGATAAGCGCCTGCGAATCGGATTCCAAAAGCCAAATGGTCGCGTCACTCGATAAAAGTTTTCAAGAACCTTGTTATCCGTTGGCGCAGTCAATAGCGTTCCAATTATCGTCCCGATAAGTGAAATCGCGGCTGAAAAGATAAATGCAAAGTACTCCTCAGTGCCTTCCGGGGTGATCAATTTCCAGATAATCGCCGCTAACATCCCGCTTGCCATGCCAATCGCATAGCCGTAGCCATTGAGCCGCCACCAATACCAGCGGATTAATTGGGGAATGATAAGTCCCGCGCCGATGCTCATCGTGATCCAGCCCCAGATTTCATTGATGTTGCGAATAAAAAGCATCAGCACCAGACCAACAATAATAATCAAAATCGAAGCTGCATAACTTTGCCGCATTTGCTGGCGATTAGCAGCTTGGGGATTGAGATAAACCAGATAAATATCTTTGACCCAATAAGCGGCGCCGGCATTGACTGTCGAGTCAAAAGTGGACATCGCCGCCGCCATCAAGCCGGCAACCAAAAATCCTTTAACTCCAAGTGGCAGCTGACTGATGACGATCGGTAAGACCATTTCCGGATCACTTACCTGACCGGCTAAGGCTACTCCCAAAACTGCCAGAGCACCGATGAAAGGCCAGCGGAACGACAACAGAAACGTCCAGAAAAGCGAGAGCCATCCGGCTTCCCGGTCATTTTTTGCCGCGAAGTAGCGCTGGATCATGTAGCTGCCGGTCCCGCCGCTGCCTTCAATTACCACCTTAAAAACATAAAACATGATGGCAATGCCGAATAAATTATACATGGAATAAAGACTGCTGGACTCAATTCCCAAATGCCAGCGTGGGATAATGCTGGTCCACTCGCGATAAGTCGTGCTGATAGTTTGAAATCCGCCACCAGCAATCGCCCGTACCGGATGCGACACCAAAAAAGTATCCGGCAGGTGTATTCCCAGGGTTCGCGAAACGATATAAATAATTGCTAAAAATATCAGCGAACCCTGGAAAACATCCGTCCAGACGACACCATAAAGACCAGAAGCGACAGTATAAATCGAGGCAACCATAATCAGAATCGTTGCCGCCCAAAATTCCGAGGGCAAACCCAGCCAGCTATGAATGCCTAAAATTTTATCCAGGAATTTACCGCCGCCGATCGCAAAATAGGTAATCATGGCAACCGTCACCAGGATTGAGGTTATCGCCGTAATCAAGCGCGCAAGCTGACCTTCTTTATTATCACCAAAGCGAAATTGCATCCACTCGGCTAAGGTCATCACTTTCGCCCGCCGGTTCCACTTACCCATAAAAATCATCAGAAATGCCATAATCAAGGTGACGCCGCCCCGAATCTCAATATAGAAGCCCTTGGAGCCCAGAGCGTAAATCAGCGCCACAATCAGCATTGTGCCACTAATATCTAAGTTAGAAGCCATGCCGGAAGCACCCAGAACCCACCAGGGTAAATTCCGATTACCCAGAAAATAGGAATCAATTCCGTTAGCTGCCCGGCGCTGAAACAAAAGACCTAAACCGACCAATGAAATCATGTAAACCAGCACTATGACCAGATCAATGGTATGCATCAGACAATCTCCAATCGGCTTAACTTAATTTTCAAATCCAGTTTACAATTAAAACATTCTTCAAATCAATTTGCATTGCGATTCAAAAATAATGTACTCGCCATTGCACCTGACAAGGTGCTATTTAACCATAAATTTCAAACGCAACCCTCCGACCGTATTCGGCGGATTACAATCAACCAATCAATTTTAAATCAGGCGCGACTATTTGATCAGCACCATCTTGCGAATA
>CAZAKO010000013.1:15298-21242 GCA_964485745.1 uncultured bacterium | reverse complement strand
AACCAATCAATTTTAAATCAGGCGCGACTATTTGATCAGCACCATCTTGCGAATATCCCGATATTTATTGCCGGCTTTCACTTCATAGAAATAGATGCCCGTCGCGACCGCCGAACCGTTTTGGTCGGTCCCATTCCAGGTAAACAGATAATTTCCCGGTTCGAGATAGCCGTAAACTTGCCGACGAACTATTTGCCCCAGCGTATTGTAAATCGTCAACGTCGTGCGTTCGCGCTGCGGAAGGCTGAAGCGAATATTCGTTTCCGGGTTGAATGGGTTGGGATAATTCTGATAAAGGGCAAACTTCTTTGCAACCGGAGTCGGTTCGTCCTGAATCCCGAGAGCTGGTTGCCCGGTATCATAATTCCAGGCATAATAGAACTTTGGATTGATGCTGCCCCATTGCGCCCGTAGCGTGGTACTGTCACCGGAATCATCAATATTTTCGATGTGATTTAATCCGTAGCCGCTTTCGTTATCGCCACCGCCAATTCCGAATTTAAATTCCTGTCCGACCGTATGATTACTATCGGGATGGAACTGATAAATGATCGTAAAAATCGAATCACCAGCTGTAAGATCGCCGTGCGTTCCGTCATCATACATCTTACGCGTAAGATCGGCATTCAAGGTTCCACCCCAGGTTTGCCAGGTGCCTTCGCCGTTATTGGACATTGGTCCATTGATGTACACCCCTAAGGCAAAAACAGTATCGGGATTAGTCTCTACCATATGGGGTCTAATCGTATAGCCGCTCTGAATATCCCGCAGGGTCGAGCCGGCTCTGAGTTGATAGATCGCCGGTCGAATGTCACATTCCACGGCGACTTTTAAAGCCCTGGATATAACCGTGTTGTTCTTGAATATCGGCATCCGTCGCGAATCTACTTTGCTATCCACGACATCTGAAATCACCACTGGCGAACTATTAATTACAATTGACCGCCGCTCCGCCATGGATACCACATCCCCGGTATAATCAAAATTGAAATAGACTTCCCGCTGTTCCTGAGTTTTCTTCACCACATAATATTGGTAATAGAGCGGTTTGCCAAACTCAACCATAAATTTAGGTACCTGGACAAAATAATTCTGTGCACCTACCTGACGTCCCATAGTCGCCGCATAGACCTGCTCTGAACTATTAAAATAACCGTAATGAACCAATAAAGTATCACCGATTTCAAAACCATTACTGGCAATTGCCTTGCTCAAGTCGGCATAAAAAGTTACATCCACCGAGTCGGTGCCTTCGAAACCACCCGGAACCAGATTATCAAACCACTTGTAGAAAACGGTAGTATCCTTGCCAGAAGTCGAAATCATATATTCCGGAGTAGTGTTATACAGCATAGCATCCCAGCTCTCAAACAGATCATGAGTCAAGTAATGCGCGACAAATTTGAACTTTAAGCCGGCAGTGGCATAGGCATTCGGAACATGGACCGCACCGGAATAAAAATATTTTCCTAAATAATCACACTGTCCACTATTGATGTGATTTTTTTCCTTGGTGAGTGCATAAGTTGTATCCCAGCAAATCTCACCGGTTTTAACCCAATCACTCATGTTCGATCCGCGTACGCCAATCAGCATGGTGTCCGGATTAAATTCCTTCCAGCCCTGAACATTCACCCTGACCCAGACTACGAACGTCGACTCAATAGTCGTATACGGTTTATCCAAAGGATCCATATTACCTTTAAAACCATTAACAAACTGCAGATCGAGGGTCGTATCAGTCCCATTGAATCCCGAGAGATCGAGCAGTCGGTTGCCACCAGTTAAATTCATGTTTCCTTCCCAACCCTTATGTTCCCAGGCATCTCCCGGGGCAATTGACGTATGGGGATTGGTAAAAAACTTGTAATCAATCACGGCATGATCCGGTACCTGAAATGTGCCTTCCCAATAATCTCCACCAACATTGGTCAGATTCATCGTGGTATTGGCATTCCAGGCGATGTAAACACCCGGCGACAACAGGTCAGTGGTGTTGTCGTTGTCATCGGAATTTCCTCTAATCTGAACTACACTGGTTGCACTCAGGGTATCCGGAATTCCTGCGGTGTTTGCCCGGAAGGTGACGTTGACACCCGCCATCAGGGCACCGGTCAACAACAAAGCAATCAAAGAGATAAGCCATACTTGTTTCATTACATCCTCCTTAGGTTTTTAGCCTGCCAGCCCTCCTTTGGGAGCAGGCTGATATGTTTCATTTCACTTTCACTTCAATCCGATACTCAAAGCCGTGGTTTGGACGGTACCAAACCGGTTAAAATCCTGATATGAATAATCTACAATGATATCCAAATAGCTGACCGGCACTTTTAGTCCGACACCCAACGTCAGACCGTTTTCCGCAGCCTCCCGAAAGAGCGATTGGTAACCGCTCCGAATACTGAAAATGCGCATCAGGGTTAGTTCCATTCCGATATTCAAGGTTTCCGAATTATCGGTCGGAATCAGGGCATCGGCAGCCAGGGTCAATTTCAGCTGCTGATGATTAATAATTGGCATTGCCGTGCCAACATTAAAACTCAGCGGGATTGGCCAGCTGTCGGTTTTCAGATCAGCCACAATGGTCTCATTATTGCCTTCGCTGGCAGGATCCAAGTCAATGCGCTGCAGCAGGTCGCGACCCGCCAATTTTAGTTCGCTGCCGAAATTTTTTAGACATGCCCCTATTTGCAAACCATTAAATTGAGTTATAAATAGCAGACCTAAATCAATCGCGAATTGGCTCGCCTGTTCATGCCAAATCTGCTGCGAAATATATTTGACCGTACCGCCGATCGAAAACCGATCGGTCAGGTTTCGACAATAACTGATTCCCAATGCTAAGTCATTCGCTTCCCAGTACTCGCCAGTCCCGTCCGGCTGCTCGATCGTCGTAATTTCCTGCCGCTTGCCATAATCTAAATTATTCATGCTGAAACCGAGCGCATCGTAAGGTGTGATCATCAGCTGTACTCCAAACCACTGATGGGTAGTGCCCACTAACCAGTCGGTATTTGCGGCATACAACCGATTTATACCGGAGCGCGAGACTGCTCCGGGATTCCAGTAAAGCGCGGTCGGATCATCAACCGCCGCGGTCGAAGCCCCACCCATCCCGATGGCTTTTCCACCGACCGGTATGTTCAAAAATTGCGCCGCCGAAGTGCCGACTTTGCTCTGGGCATTTACCCCCTGAAAGGCTAAGGTAATCAGGAGTAACAGGGTAAAAAGATTAAACATAGTTCTAAGCATTCTGTGATTTTTCATTTGATCACCGCTAATTTTCCGGAAGTTTTGCCCACGCTTGATTCCACAATATAAAAGTAGACACCGAAGGCAACATCCAGATTTTCCTTGCTCTTAAGATTCCAGGCTAAAGTCCCGTTATGAATCCCGCCGCTTTGACTCAAAGTAATCACATGCGCCCCGCTGGAAGTAAAAATGTGAACTTTGGCATCCTCCGGTAGTTTGCGAAACTCGATCCGCCGCTCACCTCGCCCACTGGTAATTGCCGGCGGCAGCGGTGCCTCCATATTGTTGGCCACCACATAAGGATTGGGAACTACTTGAATATTGTCCAGACTCTTTTTGGCAACATCTTGGGCTGCAACCGGTTTTTCCGTCATAAATTCATAGATATCACTGCTGCGGAATGGACGAGTAACCTCAATCGTCAACTTATCCCCAGCCTGAAAACGGGGCGTATCCAGCTCAGTTGTCGAAAACGACATTACCCAGGAATATTGATAAACCGAATCGGGCTTAAGAATAAAAGTCTCGATCAGTCCGCTGGGCACTAATTCGTAAATACCATGTTCATTCTGCTGCCCGCCGGAGTAGACAAAAGGTACCGCCATCGAATCGGTTACATCCCATAAACGGAAATTGGTTTTGCGGGATGCTGGCCAGATAATCTCAGGCAAACCCTGATTGATATAAGCTCTCAGAGAATAGGGAGTTTCATACAGGTCAACATCCGGTGAACTGAATTGTAGTTCATACTGTGAAGGATAGCTTTTACCAACAATGGTCTCACCGTTAGGCAATAAAGCCTGGTCGACCCTAAAGGTATATCTTAAAGAACGTTCGGGATTATGCCAGACCGACAGGGAGTCAATTTTACGGAGTGACCAATGGTTATTGAATACTAATTGAATCCCATCAAAAATATCGGAATCCAGCGTTTCATCCGTATAGGGACTATGATTAATTTTGACACTCTGATAGATTGGATAATATTGATAAGATATTCGATAACTGCCCTTGGTAAGCTGACTCGAGGGTTTGATGCGGATTTTACTCTGCCGTGCGACAAAGTCAAAATTTGTGGAAAAATTTAGGTAATTTCCCGGATCTTCAGCCGGGGAAATCAGCATCGAAGTAATCACGATATTTGATTTTAACAGCCGTGAATAGGTCGTATCTAAAGTCAGCGTTTCGACCGCGCCGGTCACGTCCAGAATCGAATAGCTGGAAGTATACGGCGCAAATTCATCGGGATCGGTATATTCAAAATTCGGCTCACCAAGAGTAGGTAATCCATCTGCTTCACCCAAATCTTGAGTATTGGCTATTCCATCCGCTCCGACATCATCAGTCAGGATATCCCAATCGTTATCGTTATCCACTCCATCGGTTGCCGTGTCGGTAAAATAGACCCGATAGGTATGCCCGGTCAAGGCGGTTTCATCCACAATTTCGTATGTGATTGAACCATTGGCTGGTCCCTCAAGGTGGGCGAGCTGCTTATCTTTATTTTGGGGATCGTATCCTGCCACCGGTGGACCGGGACGAACCACGACGGTATTGATGTCAGTAATTATCTCGCCATCGGGCTGAACGGAAATAAATTTGGTATTTTCCGAGGGAAAAATATCATTGGCTTCATCTCCCCGATCATAGGCAACTACGGCATAATAATAGCGACGACCGTTCTTGACATCGGTATCCACATACGAATGCCTTAAGCCATTATCGGAACCTAAATTAAAGGTAAAGCCTTCCGCTTCTTGATATAAATCAGGACTCGGTCGAAAAATACCCTCGATATCATTGACGATGTCATATTGAGCCAGACATTGGTAACCTTTGACCACACCATTAATATTTGTTACTACCCGTATGTCGTTAAAATCCGGATCAGTAGCTTTGTAAATTTTATAGCCTTCGAAATCCTTTTCCTTGGTGACTGGATCAATGCTGTCTTCCGCTTTACGGTCCCAATATAAAGTCACTTTGCCGTCATCCACGACGGCATTGACGGTAGGCTTATCCGGCGGCTGCGGAAAGCGATAGTCACTGTTATAGATTTTCTGGACAGTTTCCCGATTCTTCAATAAGTCTTGAATATCATGCCCATAAACCAGGGCTAAGGAAAAGCGCTCGGTCTTACCGGCAGGCAGCGGAAAATAGCCTGAGCCGTAAATAAAATCACCATCCTCACCTGAAACCGGCACATTATTCTGGATACTGGAGGGCACATCGAAATAGCCTGGTTTGAGCCAATCCCACAATTTTTCATCATCCTGAACCGGATAAAGATTGGCTGGCGTGAAATAATTAAAACTGGTTAATCCGATCTGATCCGATTCATCCACATCAGTTTTATCAAAATTCGGTTCCCCGGCAGTCGGTAGTCCATCCCCCTCGCCTAAGTCGTAAGTATTGGTTTTGCCATCAGCACCAACATCATCAAATTCCGGATTCCAATCCCGATCATTATCTACCCCATCATCCCGACGTTCGTCAACCAATGGGTCGTTTAATCCTTGCCCGGTAACATAATTGATATACGCAACCGGATTTAAAGTATCAAATAAGACAATCCCATTTTGATCAACCCGCCGCTGCCGATAATGGAGCAGGTAGTTTTCGTCAATCAAACCGTCCAAATCATTGTCAATTCCATCATAGGCATTCGGATTTACCGAACCGTCGGCTAACA
>CAZAKO010000013.1:12245-15198 GCA_964485745.1 uncultured bacterium | reverse complement strand
GCCAGAAATTGCTGCCATTGCATCCCCCGAACTCTCATTTCCAGTCCTAAGCCATTGCGTAATATATTGCGACTATCCGGTTTGAATGCCACTCCCTGACGCAGGGGACTGGTAGAAACAATCACGTTATTATTCACAGCATAATTAAACTCATCATCGTTATTGTCATCCAGGACAAAATAACTCTCCTGATCGGCGTTGGTCACATCTTTTCCAAAAAATCCATTCCACTGTCCCGGCCAACCCGGATCCTCAGGGTCAATAAGCTTGTCTGGCCAGGAACTTGGCCAAGAGAGCAGATTGGTGCTCATGGCAACTTCCGGCGCATTCTCGTTGAAATATCCGGCAACCGGTTCAAAGCCCCACTGCTTGCCCGAATTGGATTCCTCTTTTCCAGTTGACGGGCGATCCACCGGACAGACCACGACACTGTGAAAACGAATAGTAGTAGTATCATTTTCATCTGGATGATACTTAACCTCGGCTCCAACTAACGGACTGACATCACCAATATAACCGTTCGTATCGTACAACCAGGAACCACGCGGACCTTTCTGAGAAGGCTGCCCAATGACGCCCCAGTTACCAAAAACGGTGCGTACTAAATTAGCATTGTGAATTCCCGTACGGCGATACTCCCGCCCGCTCTGACCATAAAGAGTTCCAATTAAGAGGAATGCAACTATGACCCAATTTTGATCTAATCCATCAAATCGTCTTCTGCGTCTCATAAGCTTATCCTTACTCCCAATTCTATCCGACGTGGTTCGGAATAATGGGTTGCATTGGTAAAGTATTCAGCCACCGAATTGACTGGGGTTTGAATATTCAATAATTCAACCCGATGTTGATCGGTGGTGAAACCTGCTCGACCGGTATCGTCAAATACTTTCACCTCGTTCAAACGATCCAGCAGATTACCGATTCTGATATATAGCTCGGCATCTGCGCCAAAGACCTTTAAAGAATAATAGGAGCGCATATCAATATTGAATGTCGGTGGTTTTGTATCGGCGTTGGTCAGCAGTGAAGTAATATCCTTACTGCGGCGCGGCGTATATGGCAATCCACTTCCATATCGGCCAATGAAATTAATTCCATAGCTGCGCGTATTATATCCAATAGTAGCATTAACCGTATGACGCTGATCCCACTCTAACGGGTTTAGTTGCACTTCCGGCTCGGAACCGCCGCTGACCGCATTCCGATAAGCTTCCGGATCGGAGGCGGTACCTTTGGCAATCTGCAGGGTGTAATCAATACTCGTATACAAACCGTTAGGATTCTGTTGATTCAGGGCAATCGTAATTCCCTTGACCACTCCAAAATCACTGTTGACCAATTTGCTATAGGTCGTCGCCCCACCAAATACTTCATTTTCTTCTGCCCGGGTGCCAGTCAAATCACGAATATCTTTGACATATGCCGTAACATCAATCGAGAGATTACTCGTCAACTGCTGCTGGACCCCAATCTCCCCGACAATTGTCTGTTCAGGTTTTAGATCGGCATTCCCAATCACACCTTGATTGCCGGTTCCCGAACCCAACTCAAACTCCGGATTGCGATACAGATAATCAAAATTTGGAATCTGGAAAAAATGACCGTAAGAAAAATGAAAAACACCCTGATCGCTAATCGGAAACGAAATTCCAATCCGTGGACTAATCTTGTACTTGGCTTTGGCTGGTTTATACCAGTAGGTTTTACGCTCGGCAAGAGTTACCGCAGGTTCTCCCAAATCTTGCCGGCCGTTGGCATTCAAATCATGGTAGCGATTAGCCGGCTTGATCGGATCATATATATCGGGATCACTGGGATCGGCCAGAATGACACCATCCGGTTCGAAATAATCGAATCGAATCCCGGCATTGACGATCAACTCGGTAAATTCCATTTTATCCTGGAGATAAAAGGCAAATTCCTGTGGATTATGCTGATAGGAACTTTTATAAATCGTGCTATCAGGTAGAATATTCGGATGAATATAGGGATTGAAAGTTGTGGGTAACTCCGTCCCCGCAGAAAAGTCATAATAATTTTCACCCTCAGACGGACGGACGGTAAATTTCTTCCAGGAAAGATCGTGGTAACGATACTCAAGCCCCGATTTCAACTGGTGCGGTTGACTAACCTGCGCAGTTAGATCGAATTTGGCTAAATACGTTCCGCTATTGCGATATTCATGATCGTTTTGCGTACCACCGACATGAAACTGGTACGGATAATCTATCAGGTAATAGGGATGCACATAAATAGTTGAATCGTTAGATGAATATTTGGGTGACAATCTGCCCGTATAAGCACGATTGTAATAAGAGCCGGCAATAGTATAGAATGCCTTCGAAGAAACCTGGCGCTGCAGCTTCAACAAGTGGGTTATGCCGGTCAGATTCTTTTTCAACCTGCCATCCGGATTATATTTGAACATCCGATCTTCATCTAAATAATCCTGATAATCCTTGTCATCATAAAAATAGCTATAGTAAATATTACTTTTTTCAGACATCCGGAAGATCAGCTGACCCTGAAAGTAATTCTTTTGATTCCAGTTCATGTCAATCCATTTATTGTCACCCAACATCGAAGTCGAATCAATAACTATAATCTGTCCCAGACTATCCGGAAAAGCAACTGCGGTTGGCTTATAGCGGCGTTGACCCTGCTCCCAACCGCCAAAATAGATACTGCGGGCATTCAAATAATAGAAAAGTCTATCTTTGATAATCGGACCAAAAATATTTCCCTCAATATTGCGAATACTCAGGGGATTAAAATAGTCAATGTGGTCAAATATCTTAGCATGATTGCTCAAATAATCACCAAAATAGGTTTCGATCGAAGCCCCAAAGTTATTGCTGCCCTGTTTGGTGGTGATGTTAACGATTCCCGACATTACTTTACCATACTCGGCGTTAAATGCGCCCGAGATAACCTGTAACTCCTGAACCAT
>CAZAKO010000013.1:0-12145 GCA_964485745.1 uncultured bacterium | reverse complement strand
CTTTACCATACTCGGCGTTAAATGCGCCCGAGATAACCTGTAACTCCTGAACCATGTTTTTATTAACATCCACAACCGCCGCCCGGTCATAGGAATCGGTTACCGGAATGCCATCAATCAGATAAGCCACCTCTCCCTTGCGACCACCACGCAAGCTCCCATCCACATACCCGGCTTGCATCTGCAGTGCTTCCGAGATTTCATTAATCGGCAAACTCTCCAGCTCTTCCGCCCGCATATGGGATGACGTTGCCGTCATATCCTTGACAATCATTTTATGTTGCGCAACGACAACCACCTCTTCGCCACTAATTACTTCAAGAGCTAATTCAAAATCTATCGTGGTCGTTAAATCAACGGAAACAATAACCTCTTCGACAATCTTGGTCTGGTAACCTATCATCTGTGCCCGTAAACGATAGACCCCGGGAGGCACATTAATTATCATATAATTCCCATTCAGATCGGATGCCGCCCCCTGGTAAGTGCCTTCCAAAACAAGATTGCACCCAATTAATGGTATGCCGGACTTACTTTCGAATACCCGACCCGTAATTTTTCCGGAAGTTCCCGCATCAGCGACCTTTATTAAAAACAGGATAAGAAGTGAAATCCGCCAAAACAGCGCCAAGCAACGATATTGTTTCGAGTACTCCAACCCAATCATCCCTTCATTAATAATTAATAGCTAACCTTTTAAAAACTGACTCAAGGTAAAATCCGTATTTCTGTTATCAGAGGTTAAATTTTCAATAGCAGAAACCCGTTTCAAGCATTAACCCCTTTCTTGACAATAATAAACGACTTTGCCAACAATTTACCGGTGAGTGGTGCCGAGACGGAAATCGGAATCCATTGCTCAATTCGTCCGTCAAGATATTCAGCCGGTTCGATATCCCAATCGTTCTCAGACAGATTAAAAATCGCTCTAATTATCTCATCACCTAAATGTCGTTCGAAACCAAATATACCCTTTTCATCATTAAGATCCACCGTGCGATAACTGCCCCGAGATAAACTGGGATATTGCTTGCGCATCGCGATCAGCTGCTGATAGAAGCGAAACAGTTCTAGATCCGGTTTAACCGAATCAACAACTCGCGATAGATTAAAGGGATGAGATTGCTCGTCTTCATATTTATAATCCGACCAGATCATGGGCTTGCGGCAATCCGGATCATCGGCACCCCACATGCCGACCTCGTCGCCATAATAAATATAAGGCGCGCCTAAGTAAGTGAATTGAAACGCTAAGATCGTCTTTTGAATTTTGCGCTCATTTGCCGACGGACAGTTAACTTTAAATGATTTGTCATAATTGAGATTAGAAGCGTGATCCAGCCAGCGATCGGGATTAATTACCATTGAAGCAAAGCGTTCGGTGTCATGGCTGCCGAGAATATTCTGACTGACAAAGGGTGAGTTTCCCGGATAATCCCTGACCACTTTTAATAAACTATCCAACTTTGTAGGCATAATCTGTTGTTTCTGATTGACCAAGGCTTTAAGCATTGCATCGCAGAAACGATAATTCATGACCCCATCAAAGATGTCACCCTGCAGCCATGGCGATGCAGCGAACATTTGATTATGCGGAAAATCTTGCCACCAAACCTCACCGGTCAGATAAGCATTCGGATTGACCGACTTGACCCATTTGCGGAAATCACGCCAAAATGATTTACTAATCATCTCGGCTACATCCAACCGCCAGCCGTCAACCCCATCAGATGGGTCACCATCGCCATCCGGATCACCCCACCTCTTTACTACCGCCTGAATATGATCCCGAAAACTTTGGACCGGTCCGTTTTCATCTTCTGCAATTTCCGGCAGATCGGTGAATCCATACCAACCCTGATATTCAAACTCATCAACTGCAGTCTGCGGATCATCAAACGACTTAATCACAAACCAATTAGCATATTTACTAGCTTGACCTTTTTCGCGAACATCCTGGAATGCCCAAAATGGAATACCGACGTGATTGAAGACACCATCAATAATAATTTTCATTTTGTGGAGATGCACTTCCCGAATGAGTTTCAGAAATAATTTGTCGGCTGCCGTCCATTGCCAGGTCGCCGGATTAGCCGGATTTTCGGATTCCCAAATCTCAACATCTCCAACCGGATCAGGCCCAAAATTATTATCAATGTGATGATACATTGTCGCCCCGTATTTATGCGCCGAGGCTGATTCGAATACCGGATTTAAATAAATTGCGTTGATCCCTAATTCACTGAGATAGTCGAGTTTATCAAGAATACCCTGGATATCACCACCGTAACGGCGCAATTGGGCATTGTAATAAAAACCCCGCCCATTTTTCTGCTCCCAGGGCTGCAACTTGTACCAATCCGCAGTCCAGGGAGTCACCGACCACTCGGTCTGCCTCTCATAGGGCCAGGTTCCTTCAAGCGTTTCAATCGTGGGGTCATTGGCTTGATCGCCATTGCAAAACCGCTCGGGGAAAATTTGATACCAAATGGCATCCTGCGCCCACACCGGACACATTCCATAAGGTCGAATTGTTGCATTACAGGAAAAAATTATACACCCGAACACACTAACCATAACCACAATCTTGAGATAATTTTTGGTCATTTGGTTGAGTGTTCGCATTGATAGTAGTTCAAATTTGAGTTACTACGTTTTTAATATAAAATTTCCAACAAATATTGTCAATATTTTTTTATAATTTTGCGGCTTAGAAGCGGATATTTTTATTCTGGATTTAAGGCACAGTGAAAATCTTCAACTGAATTTTAAGCCGGGATTAAGGCTGAGGCAATCAAACCCAGAGCTATGAGAAAAATAAAAATACTGTATGCCCGGTAACTACTATCATCCAGACTTAAAAACCATTGAAAAGTTTTATTTAATCCCTTACTGGCGAGCAAATAAAAAATTCCATCAACAAATAACAGTAATCCCACAATAAAGATAAAAGATTTGAAGGCAGTCTGATGCCTAAAGTACAAAGTCAGCAAACCCAGAATGATTTCGGTCACGCCGGGAATGAGATAAAATTCCCGCTCTTGAATCCAGTGCAGGAAGCGCTTCACTAGGGACACTTTGAATACCAGCAGGAATCCACTGATTCCGAATAGCATTCCTTCAATCAGATAAAACCAGTTCATTGCTCTTGATAAAACCTTTGCCAGACTGAACTCAATATACTTACCTAAAACTATTTTTTATTACACCAGGATTCGAGTAATTGCATAATGGATTTAGTGAATAACCTGCTCTCTTTTTACCTCACGAGTTAAACCTTCCAAAATAATCACTATCTCCCCTTTCGGAACGGAATTTTCGAACTGGTGAATGAGTTGGGGGATAGTGCCATAGATGAATTCCTCAAAGATCTTCGTCACTTCGCGGGCGATAACGATCCGTCGATCTTGAAAATAGACTGCCAAATCTGTGAGAGTTTTACGCAGTCGAACAGGGCTCTCAAAAATTATTATTGTTCGCGATTCTTGACTCAACTCGATCAGGCGGGTTTTGCGTCCCTTTTTCCGCGGTAAAAAGCCTTCAAAGACAAAGCGATCGGTGGCGAAGCCGGAAGCTACCAGGGCTGAGAGAGCAGCTGATGGCCCGGGAATCGGGACTACCCGAATCGCGTTTTGTAACGCAAGGTTAATCAGGCGATAACCAGGATCGCTGATACCGGGCGTACCCGAATCTGAAATTAAAGCGACATCAATGCCCTTATTTATTTTCTTTACTATTTCATGACTGCGGGATTGTTCGACCTCATCATAGTAGCTGACCCGCGGCGTTTTTATTCCATAATGATTTAATAATTTGGATGCATGCCGGGTATCCTCCGCGGCAATGAGATCAACTGATTTTAGGATTTCAATTGCCCGCAGGGTAATATCCTGAAGATTACCGATCGGTGTTGCCACGACGTATAACGTTCCCTTACTGTTTATCGAAATAGCACTTCCTCCTGCGGCTATCACTTCAGCCGGAAGCGGGCAATTACCGGTAAGTGATTTGAAGCTAGCTGCGTTTTTTCATTATCTACAATCGCGATGGATAAAGGAACAAGATGATCATTCATGAAAATATAATCCACTCTCTTGGAAGGTTTAACGGCTGGATAAGTATACGCCTTACCCTCGATCTGCGCAGTCAAATCCAAGAAATAATAACTCATTTCATGAAGCCCCTGATGGGAATCAGATAAATTAAGATCACCGGTAATAATCACGGGTTGATTCACTCCCCAGTCAAGCACAATTTTCAAAAGCTCTTTGGCTTCGTCAACCGCCACTAACGAATCGGCATTTAGTTGAGTTGTATACAAATGAACCTGTTTACGATTTAGCGTCACAATAATATGCAAAACGCCTTGCTGAGTTTGATCCTGATTTTTTGCCGTAAACAATTTATTTTCAGAAAAGTCAATCGGCATCTTGGTCAGAATCGCATTCCCGTGCCAGCCCCCCTGCAATTCAAAATTGCGAGCGTAGGTGAATTCCATTCCCAGTTCCGCAGCAATTTTTCGAGCTTGGTTATCCTGGTAAGTTCTGAGAGCGTCGTAATCAACTCCATTCAAACAGACAATCTGGGGTGCCTGCTCACGAATAACTTCAGTTATACGATGCAATCCATAGAGACCATCAGTACCAACGCCGTGGTTAATATTATAGGTCATCACCAGAAATTCAGTTGGATAAATTATCTGTTTGATCTGTTCCTGCGGATTCTTCTTCAGTATATAAATCCCTAACCCGAATACCAGGATAATCAGGATCAGTAATAAAATTTTTTTCAAATCCGAACCCCCTTATTTAAATCATCCTAATCAAGATTAAACTAAAAATTTGGTATTGGAATTTCTGGATTTTTTCCCAAACAGGCAAAAAGGATTTCTATTTTTAATATTAAGAATCCGGGTTACTGCTTCGCAAAGTGTAGTCCCAGGGTTACGATTTTCTTTGGTAGAATCGTAAAATTGACTTGATAATCATTCTTGAAATTCAAAGCCTCAATAATCAACTCCTCAAGCGAAAGAACATTGACCATCGAGAGCGGTAAATAAGTCGTGATTGATCCTTGAATGAGGTGGTTAGTTGGGTTAAATAAGCGTAACACGGCACTCGCAGAATTTTCGCCAAATTTTAAAGTTGAAAAACACAAATCCACCGGCTCGATTCTTAGAAATTCCATTTCAGCTGGTAAATTTCCCTGGGGGTTACTGAGCATGAAATTCCAGACCTTGAATAGCTTAGAATAAGCATCAAGGATAATCTGACCGCTTTCCCAGCCTCCCAGATAGGGATCAAATGATAAACAATACTTATAAGTGGTTGGACCAGCTAATGGATCGCGGGCAGGATGCTGCCGGTCGGCGGTATCCAGTAGTGGAAAAGCGACGAAAGCCGGTTTTTTCCGGCGGATTTCGACATTCTGAATTTCCTTACTAATTATCGCAAAGCCGCTAATTTCATCAGTAAATCCGATAAAAGAATTGAAGTTAAGGTTAAACTTGCTTGTCTTTTGAATTGATTCGCAAGCATTGATGTCTTCAATATTAAAATAGGTATCGGAATAGATCTTCTCAACCGGAAAATTGGCGGGGAAATAGAGGTCAATTTTATGCCGTTCGGCTTTATCATACAGTTCCACTGCAATATCAACAAAACGGGAGAGGCGATCGATGGAAAATATCAGGATAATCTTAGTCTTATTATTCTCCAGCAGATAGTTCTGCCGATAATTGAATTCCACCTTTAAGCGAGCAAAAAGTGGATTGTTAACCGTAATCCAAATATCTGGTTTGAGAGTCTTGGAAACTATCTGCTGCTGAGAAATCAATTCCCCATTCTCATCGTAGGGGGTATCAATAAAATAACCCAAGTTCACATAATTGGTACCAGTTTCTTTGGCAAAAACATTAAAAGTGCCATTATTATTAATACTAATCCGGATAAAATCGTTTTCCAGAATCGTATCCGAAACGGCGATGTTTTTTTTCTGGGATGGGTGTTCTTTGTGAACCGGTACAACCCGATAGGTCTTATATCCCATTGCCGGAAGATTATTGACCTCCAAAAAGCAGTGAAACCGTCTCTTCTCTTCATCTCCATAATGTTCGAAGAGCGGAATTATTTTTTCCGAATAGGTATTCCAGCCGGGTACTTTCCGCCCCGCTGTATCTTCCACCATGACGTTACCCTGGTGGATTTTAATGGGTAAGTCCAAATCCACCTCAATAATTTCCGAGCGATTATAGGGTAGTGGATTGAATAAGGTAAAAAAATATCCTCGATCCTGATCCTGGGGCTGAATATTTGCCAGTAGTTTGCGGATTGTTGCTTCAAATGTCTTTTTAAGCGATTCGTTGAGGGTATGATATTCCTCCCCGATGATATTTTCCTGCTCTTTATCGAGCGATTGGGTAAGTTGAACCTTTTGCTGGAGAGTCATCAAGGATTCCCAGTAGGATTGGATTTTCGCTGGTGAGCCATCGCCTACCAGATATTGATAAATAACCTCCCAAGGCTCTGTATATAGCTGCAAGAGATGCTCGGCATAAATATTTTCAGACTGGATCAGGGCAGCGCGAATCACATTCTGCGCCTGGGATTGTATACTATGTGGAATAGATTCATGCGGAACAACTTTTAGATTATCCAGGATTTTACTCTCCTTAATTTTCCAAAAGTAATCCGGGAGAGCTACAGATTCGACCTGAACATCTTTCTGCTGATTGAGAAAATTAATCAGCTCTTGGATCTGTGCCGGATTCTGGCGCGGATCGCAATAGCTGATGATCAGCTGCGGAATCTCATATTCCGGGGATTCTTCACGCTGGCTAACTAATTCCTCCAGCGAAAATAATAACTGCGAATTGTCAGTAGCAGACCGATGCTCAAAGTAGCCCGCTACAACCGCTTTACTGCCTTCCAGACCCTGCCAGAGAAATTGTTCCGGCAAACCATTTATGCTCGAGATCGGAACGCAAATCGTATCAATATTAAAGCCGTTAAATATCTGGGGTAATTGCGAATTGATGCGGCAGTTAAAAATTGAAAAGCCAACTTTCATCACCTCACCGATCTCAAAACAAACCTTACTGGCATACAGTAAATTGCGAATCAATGTTTCGCTGCCAGCGAGACAATTATTGGGCAGCAGATACCAGGGACCGCAGAGGATTTTGTGTTCTTCGATCAATTTTTCGAGGATCCCCACCCAGCCCGGCTCAGCTTGAATCAGCTGTTTTAAATATCTGGCATGAAATGTTAGATGATTAGTGAGGCGATTATTAGAAGTCTTAATCAGCTCCAGGATATCTTTAATGGACAAAATTTCGGCCGGTGCACGATCCGGTGAAGGATTATCAGTAGCGGTGATAAATTTAATTACGGAAATATTCATTAATTTCCTGACTTCTTTTCGATTCTTCTTGCTTGATATATTAAACTGCCCCGTTTCAATATATCAAAACAAAAGCTAAAATCGCTGAGTAATATTTACAAAATTGGAACGAATAAATCAACTAAAAAGATGATCTTTTTTTGTGGCTCTGTGGTAGAGCAGGATACCGGCAAACTTCTTGGCAATACCGGTCAGATAATCAAATTCAATTTTACTGTCAAATTCAAAACTGGGAAATATTTTATTGGCTCTCAATTCCAGCTGGTATTGGTCGAGTAAATCCTCAACCCAGACCAAGTCTTTTTGTTTCACTTTATGGTGCAATTGGGGCGATAAATAACAGCCCTCTTCAATGAATCTCTGCGGCAATTGTCCAGTCGTAAAGGGTAAATCTATTAATGACAGCGGCGGGTGTGCGATGATAACCTGAATCCGATTGGAAATTCGGGCAATTATTCCCGCTAATAGTGACTGAATCACCTCGGAACGCCATTCTAACCATTCCGGCATCATGCTCACCATTTGTTCACCGGATGATACAATCTCACCCATTACCGAGCTAAACTCGGTGACACAAAACGGACAGTAGCAGAATGGCGGAATTCGATTTTGGATATCCAGCTCTTCTTTCTCCCAGAAGAAGGGAAACCGAAAATGCTGAAGATATAGGTAATCCAAGTCAAATTTGTGAGTTACCTGCTCAATGCTGCTATGGCATAACTGCACCGCCCGGGGATTATTGGGACAGATGGGATAATAGTCTGCCGAAGGGACATAGGAAGCTCCTAAGTAATTGACCGGAGGGGTGCAATTGTCAGTTAAATAATATTCCGACTCATGAAAACATTCGACGATCGCGCCGGTTTTAAGGCCAGCCGCTTTAGCCTGACCGAGCAGGTTTTTCACAATGCCATTGGTCCGTTTCGGGGATTCCCGACTTCTCAGCGACTTCGCTTTAATCGAAATAAAAATCCCACTGCAGCCACTTTCTTTAAGTGACTTGAGTTCCCGGGATAACTCCCTTTTGGAATAGGGCATTGGCGAATATACTAAATAAAAAGCCATCTCAACCGATCTTTCGACATTTAAAGCCCATCAACTTATCGGTACATTAACGCCGATTGAAGTCATAATCAGATTTTTCTCTTGATCTCGAAAAGCGAGATTATAATTTCTTTCACACGAAAATTTAGCACCTTTTGAGCAAATATGAAATCCTATGTTGTTGAAATATCTTTAATGTCTTACCAAGGTTTAAAATAAAAAGGTCTGGTTTCCCAGACCTTTGTCAACTTATCTTGTCGGAGCGAGTGGATTTGAACCACCGACCCCCTGAACCCCATTCAGGTGCGCTAGCCGGGCTGCGCCACGCTCCGCTTGTAAAAAATCTTTATAATTTAAGGGATTCGCTGAGTGAAATCTATCAAAAGGTGGTTAGCTCTCCCAATCATTCAAGATCGCCAGTAACTCCTGTAAACCGGTTTTAAGCTGACGGATAATTTCTACCAATTTATCATCGGAATGCTTTTCCCGATCCGGCTCTTCATAATTTCCGGTTTCCAGCCAGCGTTGCAAATCTTCGGGTTTGACCGATTTCAACTTCTGCTTGGCACCCTCAATGGTAAATTTCTTATCGTAAAGCAGGTGCTTGATATATTTAATCAGAACGATATCCTTTTCGCGATAAACTCGGTTGCCAGCTCGGTTTTTCGGCGGAGCAAGCGTTGGAAATTCCGACTCCCAGTAACGCAGAACATACTGTTTTAACCCGGTCATTTCACTGACTTCACCGATAGAATGATATAGCTTTTTGATAGATTTTCCCACTTGATATTCGCTTCCGAGAATTACTTAAACCATTACTTTAATAGTATAACCAGAGGAATTTTTGATGTCAAGAGATTTTTCGAGCTATCTTAAAGAATTTGCCATAATCGTGGCATTCGAACAGAAATTGATCAGATTCTGTTTAGTTACTTCGAACAGAAGCTCCCGTCCGCTGCTCAATTTATTCGAAATTGCTCTCAGCGAATCAGTCCGGTACACCGCCAGTCGGGGAACAATATCAGATGGGCAATAATGACGGAGATACTTGAAAGGATAAAATCCGCAAATGCCTCGATAACCTGCATTGCTCGCCAATTCCCGAATCATTTCTTTGACATTCCCAAAAGGCATCGCGAAAAAATTGATGGGTTGATCGAACATTTCCTCCAGCAATTGCTTCGATTGAACAAGTTCACATTCGATTGCAGTCCTGGTCATTCCCTGGAGTGCCCGATGAGTCTTGCCGTGCGAGCCAATCTCCCAGCCAGCCGAAATCAGGTTTCTGATACTCGGTTCATCGAGATGCTGATAATAAAGCCAGCCAAGATTGACGTCCCAGGTATTGAATTTTCCGATATAATTTGAAATGATAAAAACTGTCGCCGGTGCTTGGTATTCTTGCAGGATCGGGAAGGCATATTCATATACATCCTGATAGCCATCATCGAAAGTAATGGCGATTATATGCGGCTCACGATTTTCCGATTTAATTAACTCCGATAAGGTAACAAACCGAAAACCTTCTTTTGCTAAAAATTTTATCTGCTGGCTAAACTGCCGTGGGTGCAGGCAGGTCAATCCCACTTCAGGTTTAGGATCAATTTTATGATAGACCAGTACCCGATTTAAATTGATTGATTTATTAGAAATGATCAAACCCCCATTCAGCTTGAAGGGCTAAAATGATGCTTGGTATAAAATTCTGAAGTAAATTCGGCAATTAGCTGATATGCTTTGGTAAGGGTCGCTTCATCCGGTAAAAAAACAATCCGGAAATGATTGGTTCCTGGTTTCTGACCAAAGCCGCTTCCGTAGACTACCAGCACCCCGGTTTTTTCGAGTAGTTCAAGCACATATTGCTCATCGCTAACGCCAGCTGGCAACTGGACTTTGGGAAAAGCGTAAAAGGCGCCAATTGGTTTAACACAGGAAATCCCGGGAATCGCATTCAGCTTGTCAAAGGTAATATTCCGTCGCGTCCGCAGTTTAGTTAGAACTTCCGGCAGATGCTGGTCTTGCCCATTCAAAGCCGGCGCAACCATCACCTGCTGGGGATGAGGCGCACACAATCGGGCGCGCAGCAATTTTTCGATTGCCTCATGGTAAGCCTTCATTACCTTTGTCGGATCGTGGAGAATTGCCCAGCCGACGCGCCACCCGGGCATGATATAATTTTTACTCATACCGCCAAAGGTTATCACCGGTACTGTCTCGGAGAGCGAAGCTATTGAAATATGATGATCTCCGTCGAGCAGCAACTTATCATAAATCTCATCGGCAAAAATGACAAGATTGTATTTCTCGGCAAACTTAAGAACATTAATCAAACTTTCCCGGCTGTAGACTGCACCGGTCGGATTATTCGGATTGATAACCACAATTGCCTTAGTGCGCCGATTTACCCGCTGTTCCAATTCATCAAAATCAATTTGCCAGCTGTTTTCTTCGTTCAAAAAATAGGGATTTAATTCACCATGATAAACCGGAATCTGTCCGTTATACAGCGGATAACCCGGTGCGGGGGTCATGATATTATCACCGGGATTGATCAGCGCCGCAATCGCCAGGGTAATCGCTTCGGAAGCACCACCAGAAATGAATACCTTATCCGGTGTGATATTTTTGATCCCTTTGTGTTCGACGGCATAGCGGGCAACCGCCTCACGGGCTTCGCGAATTCCCAAAGAGTCGGAATAGGTTGAAATATTATTCCTGACTCCCGCATTAGCCTGCAGGATGTGATCAACGACTATTTGTCGTAACTCGCTCGGGGTTTCGAAGTCATAAACCGGCGGATCACCAATATTGAGATAGAGGATTTTTTTACCGACAGCTTCCATCCGCTGCGCCTGTAGGACAATATCGCGAATGGCATAGGTGACATGTCGGGTACGTTCGGCAGGGATAATGGGCTTAAACAAGATTGGCTCCTAAGATTGTGAGGTTTGATTCTCCGGTACGATCAGGGTTTCGATAAATTGATCACCTTCGATTAAAAATTCAACTAACTCAGTAACATCGCGTACGGTAATTTGTTCAATGATATTAAGAAATTCTTTGATAGTCAAGATCCGGTTTTCGTAAATCTCCATTCTCGCCAGACGATTCATTCTGGCTGACATACCTTCCAGCGAGATAACTAAACCACCTTCAAATTGCTGTTTCGCCTTTTTAAGAGTAGCTTCACTAATCGGCTCCCGGACTAATTTATAAATTTCGTCATAAATCATCTGGCGGACGGTATCGAGCCGGTTGGTTTCGACCCCAGCATATACACCAAATAGCCCATCGTTGAGAAACAGGTCTGTAAAAGAGTAGATTGCGTAAACAAATCCATAACGCTCGCGGATATTATGAAACAGACTGGAGGACATGCCGCCGCTTAAGATAATGTTCAGCAATGCCAGCGGATAGCGGCGCTCATCCGACTGCGGAAATACTCTGCGACCGATAACAATGTGCGACTGACTAATCGGTTTTTTGATAACTTTCGCTTTTTCTTTGATCGCATTGAGCGGCGGCAATTCGCGCTGATTTGGCTGCGGGATTAAATCGCTAAAATAGAACTCTACCAGACGGACTAGCTCCTCATGTTTCACCCTCCCGGAAGCAGCTATTAGCAGCCGATCGGCGGTGTAATTCTGTTTGATAAAAGTACTCAGCTGTTCAACTCGAAAACCTTGGACATTTGCCACCG
>CAZAKO010000012.1:0-30305 GCA_964485745.1 uncultured bacterium | reverse complement strand
ATTTTGAGGGTTTCCTCATATTCACGGATGGCAATCCCAAATCGCTCAGCCTGTTGGCGGAATTTCGACATTAGTTCCGGGCCGCTGATTCCTTCCGGGAAGCCGGGATAGTTTTCGATAAAGTCGGTGTTGTTCGGAATCCCGCCGGTCAAGGACTTTTCTAACAGGATCGTATCCAATTTTTCCCGGGCGGTATAGATTCCGGCGGTAAAGCCTGCCGGTCCCCCGCCGATTATGACTACATCATAGATTTGATCACTCACCAGCTTTCTCCTGTTGGTTAGGTTGGCATCGTCGGCTACTTTTGGGGCTTTAATAATCATATAGAAATAATCACGTCTATCTTCCTGTACTAATTATAATATTTTTGAGTATAAGTTCCTATCAGGAATTCTTTTTTATTTTATCCTCTTTTGCAAATCGGTAAATTAATTGGCAATGAAAGGCGATAAGGAGATTATTTTAGTCGGCGACCGGGTTTTAATAGACCCCGATTCGGATCAGACCAAGACGCCCTCGGGTCTATATTTACCTCCGGGGGTTAAGGAGAAGGAGAACGTGCAGGGGGGCTATGTCATCAAGGTCGGACCGGGCTTTCCCCTACCTTTTTCTGATGATACCGGTGATGAGCCCTGGGCTCCCGAGCATCAGGAACCACAGTACTTACCACTCCAGGCGGTCGAGGGCGATTATGCTATTTTTCTGCGGAAATATGCGATTGAGATTGAACTGGAGGGTAAGCGATATCTGATCGTACCGCATTCTTATATTTTAGTGTTGATTCGTGAAGATTATTTGAAAGAGTAGTGTTTATCCAACGAGTTTTGGATTATCCCAAAGCCGGTAACACCTTAGCTAATCAATCCAGTCAATATCCACGCTGCCAAGTCCAATCTCGATTATCAGAAAGATATAGTGCTTGGCGTTTTTCCAGTTTTTACTGCGATATACATTCTCTTTTATTTCTCTGAAACCATTGAAATTTAGAGATGACAGAAAGGACTTTTCGGCTTCGATTTGGACGCCATATTCCTCTGGAATTTTAATGCTGACGGAGCCTAAGCCGACGGTAACGCGGCCCTTGATATCCTGATTGAGATCACCGTTAAAACGCAAAGTTGTGGACCCTAAGCCACATTCGATATTAAATCGCTGCAGATTGGCGTATGACAATCCGTAAGCCTCTACACTGCCCAGACCGGTCTGAATCACCAGATTACGGATACTCTCCTTATTGTTGGAATTGAATCCCAGGACTACATCACTGAGTCCACATTCCAAATTCAGGTCATTGACTCGCAGGCGGCTGAAATCGAGTTGGCCTTTGCCGAGTCCCAAATTGATGTTATAACTGGTTGGAATTGTCTCGATAAATGCCAATTGCCAATGGTTGTTTCTGATATCGGAGTCGTCTTTTTTATGAGCACCCCAGAAGCGCTTGTCCTCATCAAACTTTTTGGAGACGATCCGCAGTTTTCCTCGCGTCCCAACCGTTTTATAATCAACTGTCGGCTTGTACAATTCCCGGGAGTAAGTAATCTCGGATAAGAGGATATACTTGGCACCCTCATTGCTCTTGAGTTCCAGCTTCCCCAAACCGAACTCAATGCCGACATTTAATTCCTGTTCTCCTTGATAAGGAATATCATGCCTTTCGGTGATTAGCTCTTGAGCCTGAGTAACAACCAGGAGCAATCCCAGAGCCATGATTAAACGTCCTTTCATTTAAAACCTCACGTCTTCTATTTTGATTTTCGGTTCTCGCATTACGGTTGCATTATTTTGTGAATAATGATGTCACCCCCACTGGTCTCCAAATTAATCGGGTCACCGCCGCCATTAATACTTCCCTTTCCGGTAATAATCACCCTTGATCCCTTGACCTCACGCGTTACCGTGATTGGAAAATCTGTGCGAATCTGATTGTTATCCCACTTGTTGTAAATGGTGATCTTAGCAAAAATATCTGCCGGCATGTTGTTCGGGATGGTGATCGCGATATCGCCTCCCGAGCTGGCTAAATCAATGGAATTATCTTTGGTTGTTTTTTCCAGATGCTTCTCGAGTTCGATATTGCCCCCGGATGTCCGCGCATAGACCGATCCGGTTACATATGATAGATTGATATCCCCACCCGAGGTGGTTGCCTTGACATTGTTCAAGGCTCTTTCGAGTTCGATATCACCCCCGGAAGTATGGAGTATCGCGGCGCCTTTTACATACTTTACACTGATATCGCCGCCGGAAGTGTTTGCCTCAAGATTCCCGCTGACTTCATCAATCTGGATATCGCCACCGGAGGTATGGAGCCAGGCGTTGGCGCGAGCTTGGCCGATATTAATGTCACCTCCCGAGGTGCTCAATTCTAATTGTGTATCAATATAGTCTGCACCGATATCTCCTCCCGAGGTGGTGGCGTTAAAACGGTCGCCTTTGATCTTGGTCAGGTAAATATCGCCGCCGGAGGTCTTGATTTCCCCGTTGCCATCCAGATTTTCGATGTTGATGTCACCGCCGGAGGTTTTGGCTTGGAGTTGACCGCTGAACTTATTAATACAAATATTGCCGCCGGAAGTGGTAGCATTGAGGTCTTTGCGGCATTGGCGGATAGTCAAATCTCCGCCGGAAGTATAAATGTCAATTTTTCCGTTTAGGTCTACAATATCAATATCGCCGCCGGAAGTCCTTAAGTTAATTTGTCCGCTGACGGTTTCGGTGACGAGATCACCCCCGCTGGCTTGGACATCTAAGTTGAATTTAGCCGGAATCTGGATCAGAAAATTGCTCTGATAACGACGGGATCCGCTGGCCCCTTCGATTATCAGGGTTTTGCCTTTGAAAATGTACTTTGTGTGAGAATCATCGAATATGTTTCTTGCGCTGGCTTCGGAATAGGCACTAATCCGATAGCGTTCGGTGACCAGAATATCGTTGCGGGTTTCGCCGACTATTTTGACGTCACCATTGATATTTTTCATGTTTAGCAACCCGTTTTCAGGAATATCATATTTTTTCTTAATTTCTCCCCGATAATATTTGCCGTCATATTCGAATTGTTGGGCGGTGGCATCAACCGCGGCAATCAGGATGAAAATTAGTAGTAAGTTATTTAGTTTCATGGCGATTACTCCGAGTAATTTGGTTCAGATACTTTTGGGCATTGTTGCGGATTTCGTCGTTTTTATCAGTTGAGGCGATCAAGGCCAGGATCGGGATGACCGAATTGTCCGCATTCTGGTGCAATTGTTCGAGAGCGATATTGCGGATGGTATCACTGCTGTCTCGTAGTGCAAGGGTTTTGTACGTATCCATGATCTGGCTGTTGATTTCATAATGGATGAGATATTCGATTGCCCTGACCCGCAATTCCTGGTCGCTGCTGTTGAGGAGAATGGCAATCATGATGGATTCGTTTTCCTGAGTTTGAGGAGTTTGTGCCAGCAGTCTGAGAGCCCTTAACCGGCGGGTTTTATCATAATCATGCAGAGCCGAATAGCGCAACATGTTCAAAATGGTGGGATCATCCAAGCCACCCTTTAAGGCGAGATCGCTTTCGATTTTTAGGTTGACTTCAACGACGCCGTCGCCGTCTTTGTCTGTTTCTCCCTGGAAGAGGTCAGCCACCTCGATTCCTCCGGATTGAATCAGATAGTTAGCCAGAGCTTTTTGCAGAATCTCTTTCTCTCCATTAGTCATTGAGGCTTGATAATTGACAAAGTTTGCCAGCATATTTGGATCATGCTGCAGCCCGCTGCTCAACCATAATTTTCCAACGAATATGCCGATGAGGAAGGTTACGCTAATTGTAACCAGCAGATAGCGTGGCTGAGCGATTATGCCGCTGATTGAATCCGGGAGACTCTCAAGCCAGCCGAGTGCCCGATCGAATATTTTAGTTTTTTGGGTTTGGAAGACTTTGGTCAGGACTTGCTGGTTTACCCGTTCTATCAGGGTTTTGGTTGGTATGACGCGCGGTGTGATTGCCAAATAATTTTTTAATGTCCCCAGAGACTCCAGTTGCTGGTGGCAGGCAGAACAGGTTTCAAGATGACGGAGTATGATCTTCTGATCGCCGGAATTCAATTCATGGTGAAAGTAAAGCAGCAGCATTTCTTCATATATTTTGTGGCTTTTCATGAACCTCTCCTTTTTATGCTTTAGCCAAGATTGTTTGGAGTTTGTGGGTAGCCCGGAACAGGTAACGCTTGATCGTACCCTCGGTGCAATCGAGGATCGTGGCGATGTCTTTGATCCTCTTGCCCTCGTAATGTTTGAGGATGAATACAACTCGTTGCTGGGAAGAGAGCTGCATCAGAGCCCGGTCAATTTCCTCTCGCAGTGAGTTATTCAAGGTCACCTGATCGGCTGCCTCAGAATCCTCGTTCGGGATCGTCTCCCAGAGATAATCCTCTTCTCCGGGATCAACGATTGTCATTCTGTGCGATTTACGGTAATAATTGAAAGCCTGATTAGCCAGAATCCGATAAACCCAGGTGAAGAATTCACTTTCGAATCGGAAGGTTTGAATATTTTTGTACACTTTGATAAAAGTTTCCTGATACAGGTCTTCAGCGTCTTGATAATTTTTGGTGAAATGAAAGGCTAATCCCATGATGCGTTCGCCATATTTGCTCATGATTTGTCGAAAAGCCATCTCGTCACCATGTTTAATTCTTTCGATTAATTCTTTTTCCAAGGGTTCCATTCATAAATCTCTTTGTTTTAGACTATTGATAACTTATTAGGTTGTCAAAAGCAGCCAATCTCTCTGGTTAATTTTTAGTGGGTTATCAGAAATCTCCCTTTTAGATAGTTTGAGCCGTCTTTAACCGTCACAAAGTAGATGCCGGTTGATACCTTGAGGTTAGAGTTATTGCGGTGATCCCAAAAGAGTAATTCTGTGGTCCCGGCGGTTTTGGGCTGCAGGTGCTGTTGCCAAACCCGTTCCCCCAAGATATTGAAAACTGACAACTCGGTATTACCGATCGGCGGTATGATATGATTCCAATGGAAATAAAAAAAAGTTACCTCGTTTGAGGGATTAGGAAATACGGTAACCTGGTTCTCTGCGGCTGGTGCAATTGGAGCAAACAATGAGAGTGCCACATCGGGAACACCCCAGCCATAGCGTTGATCCGGATTGTCGGCGTAAGAGGCATATTGTTTAAGTCGGTTGACGATATAAATTGGTGGGGCATTCGGAAATTTTTCGACAAGTAAAGCGGCACACCCGGCAATCAGGGGAGCTGCAAACGAGGTCCCGCTCCGGTAGGCATAGCTGTTAATGGACGAACACGTGGCGGTGTAGACGCTGACGCCCGGTGCGCACAAGTCTGGTTTGATGCGACCATCGGCAGTCGGTCCGTAGGAACTGAATGAGGCAATATTTTGATTGGTATCAACTGCCCCAGCCGCGATGGCGCCCCAGGCATCCGCCGGGGTCAACAGACCACCATCATCGGCAAAACGATTGGCTTCATTACCGGCGCTGATTACGGTTACAATCCCACGTTCATAAGCCCAGTTGATGGCTTTGGCAGAATTGGTGGTATGACCGTCTAAGTCGCGATGCTGATAATCGTCGGCTGGATTGTCAAAGTCGCGATAGGCTACCGAGGCACTGATGATATCGGCACCCAATGCCTCTGCCCATTCGACCGCTTCCACGAATTGATCTTCTTCGACAATGCTTTCCGAGCCAATTCGCTCGGACTTGGCAAGCAGGTATTCGGCACCCCAGGCAACCCCAATTAAAACACCGGGTTGGTATCCACCAATCACGCTCCAGACCGAAGTTCCATGATTGCCCTGGGTGCCAGCTATAGTGGTATCTTCTGTAATTTCATCGGAAACATTGTTGTCGTCAAAGATGAAGTCCCATTCGGCAATCAAGCGCTTTTCACTAATTATTTTCTGGAAGACCTCGTGGTTTTTCTGAAAGCCAGCATCAATCATGGCAATCCGTACACCGTGGCCGCTAAAGCCGGAATCATGAGCCGTCGGTACGTTAAGTATAGCCAGTTGAGTATAGGCTGCTCCGGATTGAGTTTGCGGAGAGGACCCTTTGGGTAACCGCAGTGCTCCGGCTGGTTCGTTGGGGTCTATAGTATGGCGGTATCTTTTTACTGGTTGGACTTTGAGCACAATTGGCAGACATTCCAGCTGCTTTATCTGGGCGGGAGTTGCCTCGGCTGAGTAGGCTCTTAGAGCGCGTGAATAGAAATGGATTTTATTGGTATTTTGAGCTATAATGGATTCAACAGCTTGTCCTGGTTGGGAGGCAGAAAGATTATCCCGAGCATCGCCGCCTTTGGTTAGGGAACGATCTTGTGCTCGCGGGGAGAGTGGAAAAGGCATCATTTTAGCTGCGGGAAGCTGGGATTCATCCAGGAAGACCCAGACCTTCTGCGGTTGGACACCTTGATTTGCCAGTATTTGATGAGCCCCCAAGGAAGCTACAATTAGAATTGTCAGCAACCAATGTCTGGTGCAAATAGGTCTTAAATAATGCAGTAAATTTCGATCCGTCATTGTACTTAATGCACTTATATGAACTGGTTCATTTTTCCGGTGCTTTGCGGCTACTTTCTCCGTTATAGGCGTTAATAATTTCTTTAACCAATCGGTGGCGGACTACGTCGGTTGATTCGAAATAGATGAAGTCAATGCCGTCAATATTCCGGAGGATTTCGCGGGCTTCGATCAGCCCCGACCCCTTTTTATCGGGAATATCAATTTGGGTTATGTCACCGGTAACGATTGCCTTGGAATTAATCCCGAGACGAGTCAGGAACATTTTCATTTGCATTCTGGTAGTGTTCTGGGCTTCGTCGAGAATAACATAGGCATTGTTAAGGGTTCGCCCGCGCATGTAAGCCAAGGGCAGGATTTCAATAATGTGCTGTTCGCTATAGACTTTCAGTTTATCGGCCGGGAGCATATCGTGCAGGGCATCATAGAGCGGCGCCAAATAGGGCTCGATCTTTTCGGTCAGGTCACCGGGTAAGAATCCGAGGCTCTCGCCCGCTTCAACGGCGGGGCGGGTTAAAATGATCCGTTTGACCTCATGATTGCGCAGGGCGGCAACCGCAATTGCGACCGCCAGATAAGTTTTTCCCGTTCCTGCCGGTCCAATTCCAAAGACGATGTCGTTATGGATGGTGGATTTATAATAGCGCTCCTGGTTGGGCGAGCGTGGTTTAATTACGCCGGATTTCTTGTAGAGAATAACGGTGTCAGGAGTCACTTCGAGATCCCTTTTGTGTCCACTTAATTCCAGCTGAATCAGGGTATCCAAATCGGATTTATCAAGCGTGCCTGTGCGATTGATGGTTACCAGCATCTCGCCAATAATCCGATTGACTTGTTCGATAATGTAATCTTCACCGGATAGGATTATTTTCTGACCGCGGGCGACAATTTTCAAGGGGAACTGCTCGGCGATGATTTTGATCAAAGCATCGTTGACCCCCAGTACCAGTAAAGGATCAGTTCCCTTGATCTCAATTTCTTTGGTAGTCATATAACCTCTTTGAAAAACAAAGATAGTTTTAAAAATTTTAAATCCAATTACAAGTGAATCTTCATCTTTTAGGGCCGGAAATATTGCTTAATCAATATTTTTTTCAAAGTTAGTTTGATTATTTACCAAATTGGTGATGATCAGGTCTGGTATTTTTGGTAAAAATTGTCTTTATTATTAATCATCAGAAGACCTAAATTACACGTCGCATTTTTCGATCTGTTAGACAGAGATTGTAACCGGAGGATTTAAAAACGACAAATAGATTGCAATCCGAACCCGTTGTTAAAGGTTATCTTCAAGAAATTATAGATGAAGAAAAACGGGCTCGCAAGGCGCTTGAGGCGGCTCAGGCCCAAGCCCGCCAGGACGCTGCCGCCGCACAAGTCGCGGCTCAAAAATTAATTGAAGAAACGCACCTGATGGCTCAGCGCGAGGCTGAGGAGCTTGTCTTAATGGCTAAAACCCAGGCTGAGCAAGAAAAGGAAGCCGCGATTCAGAAGGCACATGCCCAACAGGCGCAGGTTCTGGAAAGCAATCGGGAAAAAATTAAGACCGCGGCAGAAAAATTATGGCAGCTTGTACTTAAGGGGGATTTTACCTCACCATGAGTTCGGTTAGTACCTACGGTTATGTCAATGCTATGGTGCGCACCAAACGCAGTTCGCTATTATCTGGGGGTGCTTATAAGGCACTTGCCGCGGCTGCCAGTCTCGCGGATGTTCTCAATCAGTTAGCTCGATTGAAGCCAGGAACGCTACTTGAAAAGGCTCCCGAACGCTCGATTGAATCACTCGAATGCCTCCTGCTTCAGGAAGAGGTTCGCCAGGTATTGGGAGTAATGAATGCGAGTAAGGGGCAAGCGCGGGATATTTTGGCGGCACTCCTTTCTCGTGTGGATGCCCAAAATGTTAAAACAATAATGCGAGCCTGGCAGAAGCAGGATCAAAACGTCGTTGGTATTATTGAGAGTCCGGGATTGCTTATTTTGCCGGTTCAGGAAATGTTAACGGCAAGGACCTTACTGAAGTTTGCCGGTTACCTGTCTGACGCTTTTTTCTATGAACCGTTTTTGGATTTAGCAGCTGCCTATGAGCGGCATCAGAGTCTTTTTGAAGTTGAGGTTGGAATTGATAAAAGTATTTATCGGGAAATCTGGAATATTACCGCCCGCTTGAATCAAACTGATCAGCATATTGTGCGCCGCATGATTGGGATCGAGATTGATCTGCAAAATCTTGATTGGGTCGCCCGGATTCGTAAATATTACCAGGCGCAGATTGCGGCGATGGAAGTCAGCCTGATCCCAAATGGTTACCGTTTACCGCAGGCAACCCTGCGCAAAATGATTATAACTGGTTCGCTGGATGAAGGTCTTGACCGCATCCTACCGGGAATTGCAACCGAATCATCTGACACGACCCAGACCGGCGCCCTGGAAAAGCTGGAACAGTTTCTTAATCAGGCGCTGGATTATGAAGCTAACCGCTTGTTTCTGGAATATCCCCTCTCGATCGGCTCAACTATTGGATACTATTACCTGCTCAGGATTGAGACGCGCAATATCCGGTCGCTGATCAATGCCAAGCATTACCAACTACCACCGTCGAAGATATTAGCTAATTTAGTCTACTGAGGATAGCAATGTTTTTCCCTGAGAAAATGTTACTGATCAATGCTATCTTTCTTGAAAAGGATGCTGACCGGGTAGCCGAAACGGTTATCCGGCAGGGTGACCTGCAGATTGCCGATGCTGGTCAGATTAATCCTTGGCTTAAAGATTTGGCACGCTCCTATACCGAGGAGGAAGCACCCCAGTTTCGCAGTCGGCGAGAGAAAGTTGAAAACCTGATTAGATCGCTAAAACTGACCGATCGGCTGCAGGGAGTACAGCCTCTTACTCTCGACTGGGCTGAAGTTGACCGGCGACTGGAAGCGATCAGTCCGGAGATCGAGTCCGCCATTCAGCAACGCGAAAACTACACCAGAGAATTACAGAGACTGAATGAACTAAAAGGTCGTTATGAGCGCTTCCCGGGAATTGGTCGAGGGATCCAGGTCACCGGCGGTTATTCCTACCTGGCAATAGAGACTGGTCAAATACCTGAAACAAATCTGGCAATCCTTGAGGAACGGCTCGATTCAATCCTGCACGTTGCTTTGCCAATTGGGAACGTTGAGGGAATGCTGTCAATTGTGGCAATTGTATTGAAGCGGGATGTAGATGCCCTCCACAGTGCTTTGGAAGCGGCTGGATTTCGGGCATCTAAAACGGAAAAAGAATCGGCCACCCTGGCTGCCGAGTCACTCGAGATTTTAGAACGTAATTTAACTCAGACTGCCGAAAAACTGCGCCGGGCGGACGAGAGGCTGCAGTCCATTATCAATCAACATCAGGAATTTTTAACTGCTGTATTCCTGCGGGTCCGGCATGAGCAGCTATTTGATCGGATGTTGCACTTCTTCCGGCGGACCGAACAAACCTGCCTTTTTAGCGGCTGGTTGCCCGAAAGTCGGCGTCCGGCATTTGTCAAGGAAATGAAAGAGGCAACTCAGGATCGGGCAGTTGTCAACATTACCCCGGCAGAGGCAGTGAAGTCGGTTAAGGAGGGGCAGATAGAGGTGCCGGTAAAATTGCGCAATCCGGCTTTTTTCAAGCCTTTTGAGATGCTGACTGCCGGCTATGGCTTGCCACGCTATCAGACAATTGATCCGACGCCAATTTTGGGAATTAGTTTCCTGTTAATGTTTGGTCTTATGTTTGGTGATGTCGGTCATGGGCTTGTTCTAACTTTAGCCGGTCTCTGGCTGGCTTTGAAAACTAAGCGGGATACTCTCCGTAAGGGTGGTTGGATGGCGCTATATGCCGGTTGTGCCAGTATCGTTTTCGGATTTCTATTTGGTAGTGTCTTTGGCGTCGAAGACTGGCTGCCAACCCTGTGGATCAAGCCGATGCAATCAATTGGGCTACTTTTCAAGGTGGTCATCTATTATGGGATCGGTTTGATATCGCTGTCAATTGTGATCAATCTGATCAACGGGATTCGGAGCGGTAATTTGATCAGCTCACTGTTTGATAAAGCCGGTTTAATCAGCGGCATTCTGTACTGGTGTGGGATTATTTTGGTGAGCAAAATGATGCTTTCAAAAACCGGCGAAGGGGTCGGCTTGCTGGTGATTTATATTGCCGCTGCCTGTGCCTTGCTTCTTTTTTTCCATGAACCAATTATTCATTTGATTAAAAAGAATTATCGTCTGCGCGGCAGCGAAATTGCGAGTAGTCTGATGCACGCGCTGGTCGAGATGCTCGAAATGGTGCTGGGATTTTTAGCAAATACCGTCTCTTTCATCCGGATTGCCGCTTTTGGATTAGCTCATGCCGGTCTTTTTATAGCGATCTTTGCACTATCGGATATGCTCAGTGGCAAGTGGGCGGGGCTGGCTTCGGTGCTGGTGTTAATATTTGGTAATCTACTGATAATTGTACTGGAGGGATTGGTCGTTACAATTCAAGCCATTCGATTAGAATTTTACGAATTTTTTAGTCGCTTTTTTCGGCCCAGCCGCTCGATTTATAAACCGGTCAGCGAGGACCTTACTATTGAATGATATTTAGATTGAATAAGTTGAAATTAATATTGCGGAGGATTGCAAAATATGTCAAGTTCTAATTTTGTCAGGAAGCTCCTGGCAATTGCAATTACGATTGGTATGTTAGTCGTTATTGGGGCGTCGTTCTTAGTGTTAAATGCCATAGCTCAGACATCGGCAGAAACGACTCCGGCTATCGAAGCGAGTACGACTCCGGCAGCGACTGGAGTAACTACCCCGTCTGAGGTAGCTGCGGCGAAAGCAAAATTTGGTTTTATCGCCGCTGCGATAGCGGTCGGATTAGGTTCGATTGGTGCAGCTGTTGCGGTCGGTAATATTGGTACCGCCGCCATGGGCACAATTGGCGAGAAGCCCGAATTGGTGGGAAGCGCTCTAATTTTTGTCGGCTTGGCCGAGGGAATTGCGATCTACGGTCTGATCATTGCCATCATGATTCTTGGCAAGCTTTGATCTTCTGGAGGTCTTTTGAAATTTTTTGTAATTGGCGATGAAGATATGGTACTGGGCTTCGGCTTGGTCGGTGTGGAAGGCGTTGTCGTGCGCGATGCCCATGAGACGCGCCAGGCGTTAGATACGGCGATGACCCAGAATGATATCGGTATTATCCTGCTGTCAGAAAGGGCGGCAAACTGGATTAGACCCGAGGTCAGGAATTATTTTTTCTTTCAAGCCTATCCGCTGATTGTTGAAATTCCCGATCGGCTCGGCACAGTCGGTGAACGGATTTCAATCAAAGATGTTGTTCGAGCCGCAGTTGGGGTTAGGATCGAATGAGGAATTATGCCCGATAGACCGGCATCTCTCGATACAATTATTGATGGAATCAGCCAGCAATCCGCAAAGGAAATCGAGGCGGTTAAGAAAGCTGCCGAGCGCGAGAAAGAGCTGATCCTGCGCCGGGCCAAAAAGGAAGCTGAACAGATTCAAGCTGAACTCATGGCGCGCGCTAAGACTCAGGCTGAACTTGTCCAAAAAAAGGTCGTAGCAGTTGCAGCTCTTGAGTTGAAAAGACTGTCGTTACAAGCAATGACGATAATTACTGACGAAATTCTTAAGCAGGTTAAGGAAAGGTTGCTGAAACTCCGTCAGACGCCAGAATATCTAAGCCTGCTGAAATTGATGATTTTCGAAGGCGTCAGGACTTTGAATATCGAAAAGGT
The DNA here is from genome assembly GCA_964485745.1 of uncultured bacterium. Classification (GTDB taxonomy): domain Bacteria; phylum Fidelibacterota; class UBA2242; order UBA2242; family UBA2242; genus CAZAKO01. The sequence continues at coordinate 18,011 of CAZAKO010000012.1, read as the reverse complement.
GCTCATTTCTGGTGGAAACCGCGAGCAAGTTTTACTGACCCCCAAAATCTTAAAATCCCTGGAGACTGAGATTAATCCGGGGAGTGGTAACCACGTCCAGCTGGTAATGACTAATGAGGTCATTCCCGATCCCGGCGCGATTCTTTTTTCAGCTGATCAGCGCCTCCGTTTTGATAACTGTCTCACCATTCGGGTTGAGCGGGTGTTTGAGGCTCACCGCTGGTCAGTCATGCAAGGATTTATGGATAATAATCAACAAGGTTAAGTAGTGTCAGAGGTAATCGGAAAAGTCACTCGGGTATTGGGACCAGTTGTCCAGGCAGAAATTACTACTCATGCCCAGATGTTAGAATTCGTCGAAGTGGGTGATGATCGGCTCATCGGAGAGATTGTCAGCCTGCGAGAGAATCTGATGACAATCCAGGTTTATGAAGATACGACGGGTCTGGCACCAGACGCAGGGGTCTATGGTGGTGGGATGCCGCTTTCGGTCGAATTAGGTCCCGGCTTGATTGGGACAATTTACGATGGTGTCCAGCGACCACTTAGTGAGATTAAGAAAATTTCGGCGCAGTATATTCGTCGCGGCGTGCGAGTTCCGCCTCTTGATCGTCAAAAGCGCTGGTCGTTCACACCGCAGGTTAAAGCCGGTGAGATGGTCAGAGCCGGTCAGGTTCTCGGTGATGTTCCCGAGACGGAACGAGTTGTCCAGAAAATACTTGTACCACCTGGAATTGCCGGGAAAGTGGTCAAGATTGTGCCGCCTGGCGAATATCGTGTGGAAGAAGAAATATGTATTATCAATAACGGCAGAGAGCAATATACCCTGACCCTGCTCCAGCGCTGGCCGGTCCGCAAGCCGCGACCGGTCAATAATCGGCTCACCCCCAACCGACCAATGATCACCGGGCAGCGGGTGATAGATACTCTGTTCCCAATAGCCAAAGGCGGCATGGTGGCTATTCCCGGGGGATTTGGAACAGGCAAGACTATTGTCGAGCATCAGCTGGCTAAGTGGTCAGATGCTGACATAGTGGTGTACATCGGTTGTGGTGAACGGGGCAACGAAATGACCGATGTTTTAAATGAGTTTCCTAAGTTGATCGACCCCCGTACCGGTCGTCCACTAATGGAGCGGACGGTACTAATTGCCAACACCTCTAATATGCCGGTAGCCGCACGGGAAGCCTCAATCTATACCGGAATTACCATTGCCGAGTATTTCCGTGATATGGGCTATCACATCGCCATCATGGCAGATTCCACCTCCCGCTGGGCGGAGGCTTTAAGAGAGTTATCTGGACGAATGGAGGAGCTACCCGCTGAGGAAGGATTTCCCGCATATTTACCGACTCGTCTGGCGGAATTTTATGAGCGAGCCGGACTGGTAGAAACGCTTGGTGGGCAGACTGGATCGGTTACGGTTGTGGGTGCCGTATCGCCACCTGGCGGTGACTTCTCAGAACCGGTAACGCAGCATACTAAGCGCTTCGTTCGCGTTTTTCTGGCATTAGACCGTGATTTAGCCAATGCGCGGCACTATCCGGCAATCTCCTGGCTGGAATCTTTTTCGGAGTATGTTGACTATGTGGCCCCATGGTGGCAGGAGAATGCCGATGCGGCCTGGGCCGACCTGCGCCAGGAGATGCTCGATCTATTACAGAAGGAGGCGAAACTCCAGCAGGTGGTTAAATTGGTTGGGGTGGATGTTCTTCCGGATACTCAGCGGATTATCATGGAGGTATGTGCCCTTTTTAAAAGTGTTTTTCTACAGCAGTCGGCTTATGATGAAATTGATACCTACTCGTGCGCATTAAAACAAATCAAGATGTTGAGAATTATCATCACTTTCTATCGGCTGGCAGTGGGGGCGCTTAAGGCAGGAACAACCTTATTTAAAATCAAGCGGACCAAAGCCATGGGGGCTATCATGCGCATGAAATATATGGTTTCGAACGAGGAGTTAGATAAACTTGACCAACTTTTAGTTAGCATGAACCAGGAACTGAAAGCCCTTGGTCATCCGGATTTTTTTTGAAGAGTTGTGAATTATCCTGGCTGGTAATAGATGTTAATGAATAAGGACAATTATCCAGAACTTTTAAAGTATCGCGAGTATATTGGTCTGCAACAGATGGTCGGACCACTGATCTATGTTCAACAGATCCATAATGTCGGTTTTAATGAGCTGGTGGAGGTGAATGGTAGCCGTGGTGAAAAACGGATTGGGCAGGTGCTCGAAGCCGACCGCGGTGCCGCCGTCATCCAGGTATTTGAGGGGACAAGTGGATTAACACTGAGTAATACCAGTGTCCGTTTCCGAGGTGAACCATTGCGGATCTCGGTTAGCCGGGATATGCTTGGACGGGTGTTTAATGGATTAGGACGTCCCTTAGATGGGGGTCCGGAACCGATCAGCCGAGAGCGCTGGGATGTGAATGGCGCCCCCATCAATCCCACGGCTCGTACTTATCCCACGATCTATATTCGGACGGGCATATCGGCTATTGACGGCATGAATACTCTGGTCAATGGCCAGAAGTTGCCGTTATTTTCCGGGCCGGGTTTGCCGCATAACCAGGTTACGGCTCAGATTATTCGCCAGGCAAAAATCGTAGGCAAAGATGTGAATTTTGTAGTTGTATTTGCGGCAATGGGAGTTAAGCATGATATTGCCCGCTATTTTATTGACAATTTACGGGATTCGGGAGTGTTGGAAAATGTTGTTATGTTTCTCTCGCTGGCGGATGCGCCTACCGTCGAGCGTCTGGTTACACCGCGGTCAGCCCTGACGATGGCCGAATATCTTGCTTTCCATGAAAATATGCATGTGCTTGTGGTTTTAACCGACATGACCAACTATTGCGAGGCTTTAAGGGAAATTTCTATTGCGCGGGGTGAAATTCCTTCGCGTAAAAGTTATCCAGGCTACCTTTACTCCGATCTTGCCAGCCTTTATGAGCGTGCCGGGATGGTCGAAAATGCGACGGGCTCGATTACCCAAGTACCCATCCTGTCCATGCCGAATGACGACATTTCGCACCCCATTCCGGATTTGACCGGTTATATCACCGAAGGTCAGATTGTTTTTGATCGGGACCTCTTTCAGCGTGGGATTTACCCGCCGATTGCGCTTTTACCCTCACTCTCCCGTCTGATGAAGGATGGCATCGGCGAGGGCTTGACACGCGGCGATCATGCCCATCTCGCCAGTCAGCTTTTTGCAGCTTATGCGCGGGTGAAAGATATTCGCATGTTAGCCTCGGTTATCGGTGAGGAGGAGCTTAGCCCACTGGATCAAGTATATTTAAAATTTGGCACGGAGCTGGAAACAAGGTTTATTGCGCAAAAAGAGACCGAGGAGCGCTCGATCGAGAACACCCTGGACTTAGGTTGGGAGATACTCTCGCTGTTACCCCGCGATGAACTGCACCGGATTACGGATGAAGAGGCTCAGCAATACCATCATGGTTCGGCGGAGTCTTTATAGATCGGATTTGCGCCTTGTTTTAGAATAGGTGGTGACAAAATTAAAGTCGTGCCCACAAAAGGCAATTTATTGCGGTTAAAGCGCGATCTGGTATTTGCCCGGGAGGGTCATGAATTACTCGAGCAAAAACGCCAGGTACTGGTTACGCAGTTGATGGCACTGGTGAAAGACGCAGTTGAAGCTCAGGCGCGAATTGATCAGCATCTGGGTGAAGCTTACCTGGCTCTCCAAAATGCGATTGTAACCAATGGTAAAACAGCCGTTATGTCAATTGCCAGAGGAGTCCAGATTGAATCCAATATTCAGATTCACATCCTCCGGGTGATGGGCGTTAATATTCCGAAAGTTAGTGTCAATATTCGAAATGCGGCACCGTATTTCAGCGCCGGAAATTCCTCTTTCTGGATTGATGAGGCAATCTCTAAATTTATGGTCGTGTTGCAGGAGATGGGTCGGTTTGCCGAACTGCGGGTTTCACTCCTCCGGCTAGCGCAGGAGGTTCACAAGACCCTGCGGCGGGTCAATGCCTTGGAAAAAATTGCTATTCCTGATTACCAGGAAACAATTAAATTTATCGCGGATTCTTTGGATGAGAGTGAGCGGAATACCTTTGCCACCTTGAAGCTGATTAAAGAGCGTTTTGAAAGGAGAAAGGAAGAGCACCATGGAGTCCGATAGACTCGTCTCTAAAATCCTGCTTTTTATTGATGGCTCGGAAGGCTGTATTTACGCGGCTAAATTCGGCATTGCGCTTGCCAAAGTGACTGGAGCTGAGTTGAAAGCTCTTTATGTAGTCAATACCAATCTACTGCGGCAGCTGGAAAAAGCGCGGATATTTGTCAAGGTCGAGGAAATTGACTTCGGTCGGGACCTCGAAGAAGACGGGCGGCGCTATCTGCGGCATATCACCGAACTCGCATTACGCAAAGAACTATCCCTCGAAACCGAATTACTCAAGGGAAATGCGCACGAGCTCGTCATCCAGGAAATCAGGAATTGGAATGCCGACCTTTTAATAATCGGCGAACTCGAACCAGTCCTGTCCAAGCAGGATACTTTCCATGATGAAGCCGAGATCATTTTTCGAAAAGCCCGTTGCTCGGTATTGGTTGTTAAAAATCCCGAACTGGTAGATCAAATTTACGAGGAGTTGTCCTGAGATGAATAACTTGGTAGTAATAAGGAGCATCAAGACATGAAACTTTCGACCTTATTAGAACGCAAAAATATCGTCGTACCATTGCTAAGCTTAGATAAGCAACCGGTAATAGAGGAGCTCCTGGATGCCGCCTGTGCGACTGGTAAGGTCACCGATCGGGCTAAGGCATTGCAAGCCCTGTTGGACCGGGAGAGATTGGGTAGTACCGGTCTGGAGAAGGGATTAGCGATCCCGCATGCCCGAACCAATGCCGTGGACGGGATCGTCTTAGCGGTGGGAATAGCCCCGGATGGGGTTGAGTTTCAGGCGGCAGATGGTAATTTTTCAAACCTGTTTTTTCTCTTAATTGCTTCAGAGGCAATGACCACCACCTATATTCAAATCTTGGCGCTGATTGCCCGTCTGAGTCAGCAGGAGAGTTTTCGCCGGAATCTGCTGGCAGCTAAGACTCCCAGTGAAGTGCTGGATTTGGTCAAAAAGGTTGAGGAATAAAACGATTTTGGGCTGTTCAGTAATATTTTAAGACTGGATTATCATTTTTTTCTTACCAATCTTCACGATACCTATAAACCCATCAATCAGGGATTAAGATTTCTTTTTATTGGAGAGCTTTAACCCCAGCTCCCTGAGTTGCTTTTCGCTTACCGGCGTCGGACAACCATCCATCAGCGAAGCCGCACTGGTAGTTTTGGGAAAGGCGATTACCTCCCGGATATTATCAACACCGGCAAGAATGGCTACCAGCCGGTCGAATCCTAAGGCAATGCCGCCGTGGGGCGGCGCGCCGTAAGCTAAGGCATTCATCAAAAAGCCAAACTTATTTTCAGCTTCCTCTTTCCCGATGCCCAGCAGATCGAACATTTCGTGCTGCATCTCCGGAGTGTGGTTGCGGATGCTGCCGCCGCCGATCTCCTGACCGTTGATGACGATATCGTAAGCCCGGGCGTGTACCTGAGCCGGATTGGTTTTGAGCAGTTGGCGTTCTTCCGGCACGGCTGAGGTAAAGGGGTGGTGCACTGCGACGAATCGTTGTTCCTCGGCACTCCATTCCACCAGCGGGAAGCGGGTTACCCAGAGTGGTTTGTAGACATTAGCAGGGATCAGATTCAGCAGGGAGGCGATTGTTAGACGCAGGTTACCAAGCACCGGATACACGATTTCCGGCCGGTCGGCAATAAACAACAAAAGATCGCCGCTCTTGGCGTTATATTCCCGGATCAATTCTTTTTCAATTGAATTGAGGTGTTTTGCTACTCCACCCTCGAGTCCAGTGTCGGATATTCGGACGGAAACCATGCCTTTAGCGCCCCAGGAGATTGCCTTTTCGGTCAGCTGATCGAGATTTTTACGCGACAGTTGTGCGCCACCGGTTACGCAAATGCCAGCCACGGTCCCGTTATTTGTAATGGTTGTTTGAAAGACTTTGAAATCAGATTTAGCGGCTAATTCATTGAAAGTGTGGATAGGCATGCCAAAGCGCAAGTCCGGTTTATCTGAGCCATAGGTCTGTAATGCGTTTTCGTAGGTCAGACAAGGAAATGGATTATCCAATTCCACTTCAATAATTTCCTTAAAAACCTGGCGCAGCATCACCTCGGTGCTCTGCATGACATCCTGCTCTTCAACGAAGGACATTTCGACATCAATCTGAGTAAATTCCGGCTGGCGGTCGGCGCGCAGGTCCTCATCGCGGAAGCACCTGACCAGCTGGAAATAACGGTCAAAACCGGCAATCATCAGCAGCTGCTTGTACTGCTGCGGCGATTGAGGTAAGGCGTAAAAGTGTCCTTTGTAAATGCGACTTGGAACGAGATAGTCTCTGGCGCCCTCCGGGGTACTCTTCATTAAACATGGGGTTTCGATTTCGAGGAAATTATTTTTGGTATAATATTTCCGGACACTCTGGGCGACTCGATGGCGAAATAAAATTGTCCGCTGCAACTCTTTAGTGCGCAGCTCTAAGTAGCGATATTTCAGGCGCAGGTCTTCCAGACCAGTGGAGCGGTCGGTGACCAGAAACGGCAGGGCTTTTGAAGTATTGAGGATCTCGATTTCCTGTGCCAGGACTTCAATCGCTCCGGTTGGCAGCTCGGGATTGAGTGCTTCCTTAGGGCGTGGTCGCACCAACCCTTTGACGGCGATGACATCTTCGAGGCCGAGATTCCGGGCGCTGCCGAACAGGTCTTGATCGGTTTCGGGGTCGAAGACAACCTGGGTCATTCCATAACGGTCACGAACATCAATAAACAGCAATCCGCCAAGATTGCGACAACGATTGACCCAGCCATTCAAGACAACTACCTGGCCACCGTTTTCGGTTCTTAATTCGCCGCAGTTGTGGGTTCGCTTTAGCATCGCAGTAAACTAATCTGATAATAAAAGATTAATGAATAGGCAAAATTTACCATTTCACCAAATTTTGGCAGTGGTGGTAAAGTGCTCAATCTGAATTCATGGTGCACGATCCTTCGAAGTGAGCACCATCCTCAATGACAATTTGGTTAGCCTTGATATCGCCGATTAAGGTGGCTTGCGCGCCAAGGGTTACTTTCCCTCTGGTCTGGACCTTTCCCTCGACATGTCCCCCAATGGTCAGCTCCTCACCGCTAAGCTGTCCCTGGACACTGGCGGTAGTAGCAAGCGTGATTGATCCCTCGGTCGTAATGTCACCGATTACCTTGCCGTACAGGACAAGGTTCCCTTTCAGAACGATATTGCCGGTTATCAGGGTATCCTCACCAATGATCGTATTGATCGCAGTTTCTTTTTTTTTGGTCATTTGCTTATTACTACCTCCCATAATTTTTTACCGAGATGTCGGCACGCCGGTAAGAATAGATCATACTCTGCGGATCTATTGGCTTGCCCTCTCGCCAGATTTCAAAGTGCAGGTGGGGTCCGTTACTGATTCCGCTATTGCCCAGATATCCGACGATCTCTCCCCGGTTGACATACTGATGTTCATTGACCGTATTGTGCTGATTATGGCCGTAAATCGTGAAGTAGCCATTTGAATGGTAGAGGATTATCATATAACCTAAGTCATAAGTCCAGTTAGAAAAGACCACTACACCGGAGGCCGAGGCGCGGATCGGCTCACCTTCGGGGCCGGCAATATCAACCCCATAATGGTTATCCTGAGAGATTATATGATCATCTACAAATCCCTGGGTAATATAGCCTTCTACCGGGGGATAAATTGGAACATTATCGAGGTAACTGACCTGGAAGGATTTTTCGGCACTGCGATTGTTGAGCACCGGCGGAATGGATAGCGAATCCACATTAATGGAGTCGAGCGAGGGGAGACTTAGATCGGCACCCAAAACGGAACGGATGTATTGATCCATCTGGCGGATTTTGTTGTAGTCACTAAGAATCTGCATAACCTTTAATCGGTCTTGAATCAATTGATTATTTTCTGCAAAAAGATCATCATATTTTAGCGCTTTGGGCAGCAAGATAATGGTGCCAATAATGATTACGATGATTATCGTAGCCAGTAATCCCAATACAACGCGGGCTAGAATAGTATTAAAACTCAGTTTGATCGGATTACTGCGACCGTCGCTGATTAAGTGCAAAGTATAGAAGCGTTTTTTCAACCTGATTTTTCCTCGATTATTTCAAAGAGTTCAATCAGCCGGGTCAAATCTTCTTTTGAATAGAATTCAATCTCGATGAAACCCTGATCAGCGCCTTTGATTTTTACCCGGGAACCAACAATGTGCATTAAGTGATCTTCCAGGGCTTTATGCATATTTGGCTGTAATTGTTTTTTGGGAGGCTGTTTTAGATTGGGTGATGCGGTTATTTTTTTTACCAGAGCCTCGACTGCCCTTACGCTTAAACTGTCGCGCTTGATGCGCTGCCAGAGATTGATTTGTTGGGCTTCATTGCTAATCGCCAGGATTGGTCGGGCATGTCCGGCGGTCAACTTTTGTTCTTTCAGGTCATGCAGGATTTCATTTGGCAGATTCAGCAGCCGGATCGAATTCGTGACGGTGGAACGCTCTTTACCAACTTTTTTTGCAATCTCCTCATGCGACAAGTTGCAAGTATTGGATAGCCAGTAGAAGGCTTCGGCTTCTTCCACCGGATTTAGATCTTCGCGCTGGAGGTTCTCGATCAACGATAATTCCATTAGCTCAACATCGGTATTGACTGACAGTACATATGCCGGGATGCTTTTTAAGCTTAGTTCCCGGCAGGCTCGCAGCCGTCGTTCGCCGGATATTAATTCAAAGCCCTCAGAGACTTGCCGCACCGTAATAGGCTGGATGATGCCATTTTCACGGATGGACTGTTTTAATTCATCCATCGCCTGAGCGTTGAATTCCTTGCGCGGTTGATGAGGATTGGAATTAATTTTACTAATCTCGATCTCAGCCACCTGATTGAGCAGCTCGAAATCCTGAGGAAACTCAGGAATGAGGGCGTTGATTCCTTTACCTAATCTCTTGACCATTATGGCTGAGTATCTCTCCTACCAAGTTCATGTAATCCTGGGATCCATATGAAGAAGCATCATAAAGAATAATTGGTTTGCCGAAGCTGGGCGATTCGCCTAATCTAACGTTCCGCCGGATGATTGTTTGATATACTTTATCCTTGAAGTGACTGCGAACCTGTTCGGTTACTTCCTGCGATAACCTAAGCCGGGAGTCGTACATGGTTATCAGAACACCTTCGATTTGCAGGGAACGGTTGAGACTTTTTTGGACCAATCGAATGGTGTGTAGCAACTGCCCTAATCCTTCCATCGCATAATATTCACACTGGATGGGGATAATCACCGTGTGGGAAGCGCTGAGGCTGTTGATTGTTAAAAGTCCTAACGACGGGGGACAATCAATAATGATATAGCGGTATTCTTTGGCTAAATTTTCTAAGGCTTTTTTTAAAACCGTCTCACGACCGATCATAGATACCATTTCGATCTCAGCCCCGACCAGCTGCGGGGTGGCGGGAGCGATATCCAGGAAGGGAATTTCAGTTGGTCGGACGATCTGATTGAAATCGATACCACCCACCAGAACTTCATAGATACAATTGTCCAAGGTGCGATGGTCAATCCCGCACCCAATTGTGGCGTTTGCCTGAGGGTCCATATCGATCAGCAGAGTGGGAACTTCCGAGACGGCAAATCCAGCCGCTAAGTTCACTGAGGTAGTGGTTTTGCCAACTCCACCTTTTTGGTTGGCGATAGTGATTATTTTAGTCAAATTGCTTCTCTAAGTTCAATATTAACAACACACATCAGGACTTTTTATGGCTCTCTTGCGAGCATCCCAAATTTAAATCTACACCCCTGCAAAATCAAGGTAAAAGGCGGTCAAGCACGCTGCCAGAATTTAGGGATGAAAACCAGGAAGAGCGAGTAAAATTCCAACCGTCCAAAGAGCATACAGGCAATTAAAATCCATTTATTGCAGACCGGGAGCATGGCATAACTCTCAACCGGGCCGGTAATTCCGAGCCCGGGGCCCACTCCGCCTAACGTGGTTGCCACGGAATAAATTGAGGTGAGAATGTCAGTTCCGGCGGCAGTCATCAATAAGGTGGCAACCAAGAAAAATGAGAGATAGGTTCCAATAAATGCCAGCACGGTCTTGATGCTTTTATCGTCAAGCACTTTATTGTTAATTCGGACCGGGTTAATTACCCGGGGGTGAATGATCTGAATTAATTCCCGATAAATACTCTTAAAAAGGATAATAATCCGTGAGTTTTTTATCGCACCGGTAGTCGAACCCGGGCAGGCGCCAATAAACATCAATAGGAGTAAAACGACTTGGCAGAGAGGTCGCCAGTTTTGATAGTTGGCCGTGATGAAACCGGTGGTGGTACTAATGGAAACGACTTGAAAAACACCATAACGGGCAGCCTCATGCCATGCAGAGTAAGTATGGATCCGCAGGTCAAAAATGACAATCAGAGAAGCAACTACGATGAGGCACAGATAAAAACTGACTACCTCCCGGAATTGCACCCAGCTTTTGCTGGTCTTGAAAAAGGTCAGATAAAGTGAGTAATTCACGCCTGAAAGAATCATGAAAATAATCACGATGGTTTCGACATAAGGACTTTGATAGGCTGCGATGCTGGCGTTGCGGGGGGAGAAACCGCCGGTGGGTATCGTAGCCATGGCAGTCAGGGCAGCATCGAAAAAGGAGAGTCCGCCGATCAGGAGCAGGATCGCTTCAACTGCAGTCAAGGTGAAGTAAACAATCCAGAGTAACCTGGCGGTATCTTTGATTTTGGGTGTAATCTGTTCCTGAGCAATAGCCGAAGATTCAAAGGTATACAGGTTGCGGCTGCTGACGTTAATGGTTGGCAGAATGACTAAGGCGAGGATGATGATGCCCATTCCGCCGATCCAGTGAGTCATGCTCCGCCAAAGCAAAATGCTGATTGGCAGAGCTTCGATATCTGTCAGCACCGATGCTCCGGTGGTAGTGAATCCGGAGACGCTTTCGAAGAAAGCATCCAGTGGCCCGGAGAAGTAACCGGAAAGATATAATGGCAGTGCACCAAAAAATGAAACCGAGAGCCAGCCAAAAACGATAGTCACCACAGCTTCCCGTTTTTCAATTAGAATCCGTTCTGGTCGTCGGACACGAAGTAAAAATCCAGTGAGGATTGCCGCAGCCGCTGGGACGACAAAACTCAAGTATTGGTGGTCTTGGTTGAAGAGGCTAATCCCCAGGGGTAATAGCAATATTGCTCCAAATATCTGCAAGAGCACACCGAGTAGGGCAGCAACGTGATTCATTCTCATCGCGATTGATTGATCTATTTCGTTTTAAGAGCACTCCAACAACAATCTTAGTTTACCGTTTTTTCGCCATCTATGCAAATGAGTCCTGCCATCTGTCTAATATCGGTTTAATAATCTTTGAGGTCGGCTGCCGATTTTGTTATATTAGCCGGTGTTCAGATTTTTGGAAGTTGTACTGATGGGAAAAATTAGTTGAAGTATTTACTATCCCTATATCGTTGGACGGTTGCCCTGGTGATATTTATGGCAATTGCCGCGTTGGTTCTCCTTGGTATCTATTTTTATCGGCCCCAGCAGCTTCTGATCCTGATCAGCCCCTTATGTCGGGCACTCTTAAAGTTAATCAGCGTTCGGGTTAAAGTTACCGGTCTGGATAAGTTTGATCATCCAAGACCCTACCTCATAATCTCCAACCATGAGTCAATCCTGGATGCTTTCATTTGTCCGGGATATATTCCAATGTTTTTTGTGGTGTTGGAACTGAATGACCATTTCAGTTGGCCTGTTTGGGGACACATGACCAATAGATGGGGTAACATTCCGTTGTCTAAGGGCAATCTGCAGGAAGCTATCAAAAGCCTTGATAAAGCTCGGGAAAGGCTTGAGCAGGGCACTTCAATCCTGGTGTTTCCGGAAGGGGAACGAACCGTAACTGGTGAAATGAAGCGTTTTCGAAAAGGGGCATTCCACTTAGCCAAAAGTGCCAAGGCGGACATTTTACCAATTGCGGTGAATGGCTTGTTTCGTGCTAAAACGCGCGGTGATTGGTTGGTACGTTCAATGAATGTCTATCTTAACTTTGGTGAACCGTTATTGTATCGTGATTATCATAATTGGGATATTGAGGAGTTGCGCATTTGGTGTGAGCAACAGGTTAGGGCGTTAAAGGATTTACATTGAGGTAGCTCAATATGACAATGTTTTACTTCGTTGAGATATTCTTTAGAAATGTTAAATTTAGGCCATGAAAAGAACCGATTTTTCCTATTTACCAAAACAAAAACAATTATTCTATGAGCAATTGTCCCGATCCTGTCGGCTTAAAACGCGCCCGAAGATAATTAACTGGACTCCTTTCAATGACAAGTTATTGGATAGTAAAATCGCTTTGGTTTCGATTTGTGGCGCTTACTTGAAGGGACAGCAACCCTTTACGGCTGATGAGAATGAGACAAATTATACCTATCGGACTCTGGATATCAATTTTGCCCGAGAGGAGCTGAATTTTTTCCCGCTGGATTGGGAACCCGGTGAAGTCTTGGAGGATTTTAATGTCGTTTTACCGATTGACCGCTTGGTACTGCTCCAAAAAGAGGGCATGATCGGGAAAGTTAACGAATACCTCTACAGTTTTTCCGGGGCTAATTCCAAGGTGGAATCATTGACTCGCTCGGTTAAGAAGCTGATTAAGGAGCTCAAAGACCTCGAATGTAACGGGGCGTTGATCATTCCCTGTTCGGCAAAAACGGCTGAAACTGCCTGTCTCATCGCCAATCAGATTGAGGTGGCTAAAATTCCCACCGCGCTCCTGACTCCTTTTTATGAGCAGGCGATGATCTTAGCGCCACCCCGGAGTGCCTTTGTCAATTTTCCATTTGGGAGGATTTTGGGAAAGGCTAATCATGTTACTTTGCATACGGCGATTCTGCGGGACACCTTACGCCTGTTCGAGAAGGCAAAAATCCCCGGTGAAATTTTTAATTTAAATTTTATCTGGTCCTACGGTAAAATTCCTAACTGGTAATAAACTGACTAAAATTTCAAGTCTCAAGAAAAAAGATCTCAAAAAAAAATTTTTGAGAAAGAAGATAACTTTTTCGGATAAGATTGTAACTAAGAGTTGATTTATCGATTAATAGATTAAGAGACGGCGATCCGACGCAAGGTCTCACATAGCAGAGTCCAGAACTTTTCAACTGTATTAATCGCAACCACTTCATCGGGCGAGTGCGGATTGATGATCGTTGGACCAAAGGAGATCATATCAATCCCGGGTACCGCCTTGCCGATTATCCCGCACTCCAAGCCGGCATGAATGGCTTTGACTGCCGGTTCGCTGCCATAAAGTTCCTTGTAGGTGTTCTGCATGATTTTCAGGATATTGGAATTCAAATTGGGATTCCAGCCGGGATAACCTCCGCTCTGTTTGACTTTACCACCGGCGAGTAAGCCGGCGGCTTTGACCTTGTCGGCGATATCGTTAATGGCGCTCTCAATGGAGCTTCTCTGGCTGGTCAGAATTTGGACTTCATTCTCTGCGGTTCTGATGATCGCTAAGCTGGTGGAGGTTTCGACTAAGTCGGGGATCGCGTAACTCATTGCGATAACCCCGTGTGGTAATGCATAAATCAGGTTAAAGAGTCTCGATTGAAAAGCTTTGGTAAAGACTTTTGCCGGTTTAGCTGCATTTGCGACGACTAGCTGAATTGCAGATTCTTTCCCCTTGGATTCATTTTGAAACATAGTTTCATAGTCCGAAGCCAATTTTTTAAAAGCCTGGAAATCTTTAGCAGCAATGACTAATAAGGCTTCGGCTTCCCGGGGAATAGCATTATGCTTACTGCCGCCGGATATTGCCGCTAAATGCAGATCAAATTTCAAGTTAGCATTCCATAAAAAGCGATTTAAGAGCTGATTGCCATTACCCCGTCCTTTATGAATATCCAGACCGGAGTGTCCGCCCTTGAGACCGGAAATTTTTACGACAACAGCCTGAGTGTCAGCCGATGTGCCTGTCCATTCGATCGGGAGGGCAATCTGAGTATCTTTACCGCCGGCACAACCGACATAGAGTGCTCCATCTTCTTCAGAATCGCCATTGATTAAGATTTGGGCATTAATGAAACCGGGCTTAAGCGCATTGGCGCCGGTGAGGCCGGTCTCCTCATCCACGGTGAACAGGAATTCCAGGGGAGGATGAATCAAGTTCTCGGCAGCCATGATTGATAACATGGCTGAGAGTCCGATTCCGTTATCGGCGCCGAGAGTGGTTCCCTCAGCCCGGACATAATCACCATCAATTTTCATCTTAATCGGGTCCCGCCGAAAGTCATGCTCAGTGCCACTGTTCTTTTCACAAACCATATCCAGGTGACCCTGAAGACAAACGGTTGGTTTTTTTTCATAACCGACGGTGGCGGGTTTGGTAACCAGTACATTGCCCGCTTCATCCTGTTGAAAAGGTAGCCCGAGCTCCCGGGCAATTTTGATGATGTATTTTCCGGCTTCTGCTTCGTGTTTGGATTCGCGTGGAATTTGATTTAATTCATAAAAGTATCGCCAGAGAACTGCAGGCTTCAGTCCGGTGAAAACATACTGCATTGCATCGCTCCCTTCATTTGTTAATATGATTAATTTGTTGACCCGAAACGAGAATGAGCTTTTATGAGGTCAGCACGTCTCGAATAATAGCCAGTGCCTGATCAACTTCGGCTTTGGTAATAATTAATGGAGGAGCAAGCCGGATGATATTCTCGCGGGTCTCTTTAGCTAATAGTCCTCGTTGCTGCAGTGCCACACAAAATCGTCGGGCACCACCGGCACCCTTTTTTAGGACGATTCCGACCCAGAGTCCCTGACCGCGGCAATGATCTACGTAGGGACTTTTGATTTCATGTAATTTTTCCAACAAATAGTGACCTAACTCAGCGGAATTCTCAATCAGTTTTTCTTCGGTAATGATTTTTATCGCCTCCCTGGCGATGGCGCAGGCCAGCGGGTTACCACCGTAAGTTGAGCCATGATCGCCGGGCTTAAAGACGCCCAATATTTCCCGGGATGCAACAACGGCTGAAATGGGATACATGCCGCCCGAGAGTGCCTTGCCCAGAATGATGACGTCAGGCTTGATATTTTCATGTTCGTAGGCAAACAATGAACCCGTACGTCCGAGCCCGGACTGGATTTCATCCACCATCAGCAGCACATTATTCTGTTTACAGATTGCCGCTGCCTGATGCAGAAAGCCTGCCGGTGGAATATTCACTCCGTTTTCACCCTGAATCGGTTCGACCAGAAAGGCGACCGTATTTTTATTAATAGCCTTTTGTAAAGCCCTGATACTGCCATAGGGAATGGTGACAAATCCGGGAGTCAGCGGTCCATAACCATGTTTATACTGAGCTTCACTGGAAAAGGAGATGATTGTGACTGTTCGTCCGTGGAAATTACCCTCGCAAACGATAATTTCGGCTTGATTATCTGCTACACCTTTTTTGACATAGCCCCATTTGCGGGCGGCTTTGATGGCGGTCTCAACGGCTTCTGCGCCGGTATTCATCGGCAGCATCATTTCGCAGCCGGTAAGTTCACATAACTCTTTGGCTAAAAGTGGTAGTTGGTCATTCCGGAAAGCCCGGGAGGTTAGTGCCAGCCGGGCCGCCTGGGTCGTCATCACCTTGACCAGCCGCGGATGACAATGTCCTTGATTGACTGCCGAATAGGCGGCTAAAAAATCCATGTATTGCTTGCCCGCGACATCTTCAACCCAGATCCCGGATCCCTTGGAGAGGACAACATCCAGGGGTTTATAGTTTTGCGCTCCGTACCGGTTTTCAAGGTCAATACACTCTTTTGCAGTGGTCATGTTGTTTTCCTCGATTGTTACAGTTCAGCGATCAAGATTTTTGACTGCCCGAATTTAATCAATTCGCGCCGAATCACCATGGATTTCTTTAGTAATTTAAATACGTAGATCGAGGATGAAATACTATCTGACAAGAGGTAAATTTTTGTATTTGAAAGCAATGCCAGGTAAGAATCAGTGATTTAAAAGTCGGTACTGCCGCCTAACAATACACTGGCTATTTATAGGGCAATTTTATATTTTAACCTGCCATGAGCTACCGGCCGAATAACTTCATTCAATGTATAGGAGACAAAATGGATAAGCGAAAAAATTTTCTGTGTCTTTGTTTGCAATGTGTTCTAACTATTGTCTTATCGGCGCAGACGTCCAAGATTCCCGATTATTCCAACACACCCCGCAAAGACATTCCCATCGAATATAAATGGAAAATCGAGGATATCTACGCCTCCGATTCCGATTGGCAGAAAGACAAGGCGGCTATGGTCGGCTTGATTGCTCAGATCGAAAAGAAAAAGTCAGATTGGACGAAATCACCGCAGAAGATGCTGGCGATGTTCGACCTGATTACGGCCATTAACCTGAAGGCAAATCGCTTACAATCGTACGCCAATCATCAGAACGCTTCGGAATTAAGTAATAGTCATTATCGCATTTTACAGGGCGAACTCCAGGCAATCCTTGTGGATTATAGTTCCAAACTGGCTTTCAAGAACGACGATCTGGTGAAAATGAACGAGAAAACACTGTTGGGATATTTCAAGCAAGAGCCCAAACTGGAACCGTACCGCTTCAGTGTCGAACAAATCCTGCGTTCGAAAAAACATATTTTGCCGGAAGATAAACAGAAAATCGTTGCCATGACCGGACTGTTTTCTGAGACTATGGGAGAATCCGCCGGTATGCTTGATGATGTCGATATGCCAACTCCGGAAGTCACTCTTTCCGACGGACAAAAAGTCCTGTTGAATTACATCAACTATTCGAATCTGCGCAGGTCTCCGAACCGTGATGATCGCACCCTCGTCATGCACACTTACTGGAACAACCATTGCCAATTTGAAAATACCTTTGCCTCCATCCTGAACGGCCAGATGAAAAAGGATTATTTCATTGCCAAAGTCTATGATTATCATGACTGTCTCGAAGCCCGACTTTATAATGAGGCAATCGATACGATGGTTTATATCCAGTTAATCAAAACCACGCGGCAAAATCTGGCGCCACTGCATCGCTTGATTCAATTGAAACAGAAGCTACTTGGCATTGACAAAATGCGCTATGAGGATATTTATGCTTCGTCCGTTAAAGAGGTTGAACGACTTTATTCTGTTGACGAAGCCCGCGAGATCGTTTTGGCGTCGTTGAAACCGCTGGGTGACGATTATGTGAACGTCGTCCGTAAAGCCTTTACCGAGCGCTGGATTGACATGTATCCGAATAAGGATAAGCAAACCGGCGCTTATTCGGGAGGAATCTATGACGTGCATCCGTATATTAAAATGAATTACTCCGGCAAATATGGCGATGTCTCAACCCTGACTCATGAACTCGGACACGCTTTGCATTCGTATTTAACCTCAAAAAATCAGCATTTTGCGAATGCCGATTATACGACTTTCATGGCGGAAATCGCCTCGACTTTCAATGAGAACCTGCTGGTGGATTATATCCTGAAAAATGAGAAGGACGACTTGCTCAAACTCTTTATTCTCGATAGCTATCTGGATGAAGTTCGCGCCACGATCTACCGCCAGGTACTATTCGCGGAATTTGAACTGGCAATGCATCGCCACGTCGAAAAGGGCAATTCCCTGACGCCCGATTGGCTGAATAAAACCTATCTCGATCTCGTCCGCTATTATTATGGCCACGATCAGGGTGTCATGCAAGTTGATGAATATATTCAGAACGAATGGAGTGGGATTCCGCATTTTTACCTGAATTACTATGTTTTCCAGTACAGCACCGGCATAATCGCTTCAATTGCATTAAG
>CAZAKO010000011.1:9084-32357 GCA_964485745.1 uncultured bacterium | reverse complement strand
CACTGCGCGCAGAATTGCGGTCGCACGATATCTATGCGCGTTATGGTGGCGAGGAATTTGTCATCCTTTTGCCTGAATCGGGGGTGCACGGAGCCCGGAAAGTGGCTGAAAAATTACGCCGTCTGATTGCCTGCACCGAAGTTCATAAGGATGATATCCGGCTGAAAGTAAGTGTCTCTCTGGGGGTTGCGGAATTTAATCCGGTCATGATGAAGTCCGGGCCGGATCTGATAGCTGCTGCCGATAAGGCTCTTTATCGTGCGAAACGTACCGGTCGCAATCGCACTGTCATATATGATGAGAAAGTATTGGAGAACAGTCAGGATTGATAAAGCAGTTGATTGACCCGATTATTGGAGCTTATATTTTTATCTCAGTAATGTTGCCCGAATGATGAAGTCTTTGTTGTTGATCACGACCAATCTCTTGTGCGGGATAATATTGTTATCCGGTCAAAATTATCTCTGGCCGACTAATTCCAGCAAGAACCTGAGTTCGACATTTGGTGAATATCGCCCTGGTCATTTTCACTCCGGGATAGACATTAAAACCGATTCGCAAACCGGATATCCGGTTTTTGCCATTGGTAATGGATACATTTGGCGGATTCGCACCTCGCCTTTTGGCTATGGACGAGCAGTCTACCTCAAGCTTGATGGCGGCAATATCGCGGTCTACGGTCATTTGGACGAGTTTAGCAAACGCATCCAGAGTTATGTCGTCACCGAGCAGCTGGTGCAAAAACGCTATGCCGTAGACATTTACCTGCGGGAGCATGAGTTACGGGTCTTCAGGGGTGATACTCTGGCTTACACCGGGGAATCCGGCACGGTAGTGCCTCACCTGCATTTCGAAGTGCGGGATGCCTTGAATCGCCCGATTAATCCGTTGAATACAAACCTGAAGGTTCGCGATTTAACTATTCCAACGATAAGCAGCTTAGCGATTATGCCCATTGACAGTCGGTCACGGGTCAACGGTCTGCCGACCATTCAGGTATTTGATGCAATATATACGAGCAGGAAACATTTCATTCTCCCTGATACGGTCCATATTTGTGGTGCGGTCGGGATCGAGATCAAAACCCATGATACCGTTCGGGGTATTCCCAATCGGTACTCGCCCTATGGGATCAGGATGCAGGTGAACGACAGCCTTGTTTTTCAGGTGCAATACGACACGCTTGTCTTTGCTGAAACTCACTTTGTGGAGGTCGATCGCGATTATCAGCTACGGGAGAGTGGGCTGGGTTCTTTTAATCGGCTCTGGCTATTGGCGGGGACGAAAGTCACGGGCGTTCATAATTTATGCCCGGGAAATGGAATCTTGGATTTAAGTGATGGAATCTACGATGTGGAAATCGAAGTGTATGACTGGAACATGAACACCTCGGTCCTGAACTTCGTTCTTGACGTTGCGCCGCTATTCCAGCCGGCGCTGCATTCGTTTGTAATCGAGGAGGATGGTTACCTGATCAGGTTTGAAGGCGATTCCCTTAATCAGGTTTCACTTCGGATAGAATGGATTTCAAAGGATGGTACGGTATTAAGACCGGCAATAATTCACAGCATTATCCGGGACGATTCCAGCATCACCTTGAAGGTCTCCCATGGTAATTACGCTGAAGGCAATATCCTGCAGCTCGAAATGCGCTCGACCTGGTTGCATCAGGCACGGTCATTTTATTTCAATCCGCAGCTTTATTTTCCCATGACTACCAGCCAGCCTGAGGTCTCCTTTATTCATAATCCCCAAACTTTTCTTTGCAAGATTATATTGCCGGTTGTTCCCTTGCTGGCACCGCGTTGTTTGATTCAGACTGCGGATCAACTTATCGAACTGGGGACATTCGCGTTGAACCCTCAGACCTACGTCAGCGAGCCGATTCCATTCAGGTTAGTGGAGAGAGCTATTGCGGTTGAGTGGAGATTTAATCGCAATCCTGAAATTGTGTGCCGTCTGCCAATTTATTTTCGTTTGATTTCGCCGTATGTTGGACACGAAATTGCATCGAGAGATTCTGTCGTTACAGTTACTTTTGGAGAGTTTGCCGCCTATGATACCCTCGTAACCTGGATTGCCCGGAGTGATCCTCAATTTCCGGAGTCAGAGATGAATATTTCCGGTCGTTATACCCTCTTTCCCTTGGAGCAGCCGCTAAAGTCGGATGCGGTTCTGCGGTTTAAACTTTTTAATCCCACATCAGATTTGGAGAAGATCGGGATTTATGAATATGGTGATAATAAATGGAAATTCCTCGGCAATCAGGCTTTGGTCGAGGGATTTGCGCTGCGAGCATTGATCAAGAGTACCGGGACCTTTGTCCTTTTAAAGGATGAAGTCCCACCGGAAATTGCCGATATTTTTCCCGGTAACGGGGGTAATTTCAGGATGGGTGACGTCAAATACCTGAGAGCTACGGTCAAAGATGAATTAGCGGGTCTGAAGGATGACACCTCCATCAAGATGACTCTAAATAACAATCCCATTTATGCAGAGTATAATGCTCCGAAAAATTATGTGCGCTACAAATTGCCTGCCCCTTTGAAAGAAGGGCAGTACACTCTGACCATTTCCGTCACCGATCAGGCGAACAACATGACCACTAAGTCAAGTACTTTCCAAATATATTAATAGCAACTAATGTTTATTCCCTTAAGAGATACTACTTTTAGATTGCGTACCCCCTATGTTACGATTGGAATTATCGTGCTTAATGGGCTGGTGTATTGCTATCAGCTTACGATTCCCCGGCAGCTTATCAATGAATGGTTTTACTCCACCGGAGTCGTTGCTAATGTTCTTTTTCAGAGGGGCATAACAGGTCTTTTTGTACCGTTTTTCACCGCTCTATTTGTACATGTTAATTTTTTGCATCTGGCCGGAAATATGTTGTATCTCTGGATCTTTGGCGATAATATTGAGGGGATACTTGGACATGTTAAATTTCTGATGTTTTATCTTCTTTGCGGAATCCTCGCAACTCTTTGCCAGATAGTTTTGAATTTCCAAGATAATCTACCTATCATTGGTGCCAGCGGCGCAATTTCGGGGGTCCTGGGGGCCTACTTGCTGCGTTACCCCCGGGCAAAAATCCAGGTCTTTTTGTGGTTTTTCTTCATTATTCGGCGCGTTTGGGTTCCCGCACTTTATGTATTGGGAATGTGGTTTCTGATCCAGTTAAGTAATGGTCTGGGTGCACTTACGATTCGGCAGCAAGGTGGAGTGGCGTGGTTTGCCCATATTGGTGGGTTTTTAGCCGGGGTAGTGTTATTGTTGGCATTGGAACCTTACGAAAGGAAACGGATGTGGAAACAGTTAAACCAGAACAGTTGATGGAACAGGCCCGCAAGGCGGCCGCTTTTTCACATTCGCCCTTTTCCAGTTACCCGGTTGGCGCGGCGGTCTTGACGGCAGATGATCAGGTATTTTTAGGATGCAATGTTGAATCCAGCTCCCTGGGGCTCACAGTCTGTGCCGAACGGAATGCCATCGCAGCTGCAATTGTCAGTGGGCAAAAACGATTCAAGGCAATGGCCGTCTACTCATCCAATGGAGCCTCGCCCTGTGGTGCCTGTCGCCAGGTTATCTGGGATTTGTGTGGTAATATCCCGATCTACCTGATTGCCGCGAATGGTCATTCGGAGGTACACATGACCAAAGACCTTTTGCCAGTGCCTTTTGATGATTCTAAGTTGAAGGATTCTGCACCCCGATGAAAAAATCCCTTCTGATTGGCGTTGCCGGAGGAACCGGTTCGGGCAAAACCTCAATGGCTAAAAATATTGTTGGTGATCTTGATCCCAGCCAGGTAGTCATCATTGAGCAGGATTCTTATTATTATGATTTAGCCAATATTCCGCTTGATGCACGTCATCATCACAACTTCGATCACCCCGATGCCTACGACTTTACCCTCTTAAAGCAGCATATGCGGGGTCTGATCAATGGTGAGCCAATTAATGTTCCGATTTACGATTATGCCACCCATACCAGGAGCGCCGAATCACGGGTGGTATCTGGTCACAAGATTATTGTTCTGGAAGGTATTATGGTACTCTACGATAGTGAGCTGCGCGATTTGATGGATATCAGGATCTATATTGAAACCGATCCGGATATTCGCTTTATCAGGAGATTGAAGCGGGATATCAAACAACGCGGGCGATCGGTCGAATCGGTGATCAAACAATATCTGGAAACCGTCCGCCCGATGCACGAACAGTTTATTGCGCCAACCAAACAGTATGCCGATATCATCATTCCAGAGGGCGGCCATAACCTTGTGGCAGTAGATTTAATGAAAACGAAAATTAGATCTCTATTAGCCCAATTATCAGCTTGATTACCGATGAAATTATTTTGGTTTGCATCAAAAATTAATCAAATGTTAGAGGTAATTTATGCCTGCAGGAACCGTCCGCAGTATTCCCCAGGGGATTGAGGAAGTCGTTGCCATCACGGGTAAGCCTTGTGGCTGGATTGAGGTAATTTGTGGCAGCATGTTTTCCGGCAAGACCGAGGAGCTGATCCGTCGTCTGCGGCGAGCTCAGATCGCCCGCCAGAAGGTGGCGATTTTTAAGCCCAAAATTGATGTGCGATATAGTGATGATCATATCGTGTCGCATAACCAACAGCGGATTCCTTCAATTGCGGTGGAGAAAGCCAATGATATTTTGCAGTATGTTTCTCAGGCCCAGGTTCTGGGTATTGATGAAGCCCAATTTTTTGATAATACCTTGGTGGATGTCTGCCGCCAACTGGCTAACTCCGGGCGTCGGGTAATTGTTGCGGGTCTCGATAAAGACTATCGCGGAGTCCCGTTCGAGCCAATTCCACAACTACTGTGTGAGGCTGAATATATTACCAAAACCCTAGCCATCTGTGTGAAATGCGGCAATCCGGCAAACTATACCCAACGTTTATCAAAATCGGCTGAGCGGGTGCTGTTAGGTGCAACTGATACATACGAAGCCCGCTGCCGGAAATGCTATGAGAAACCGGAATAATAATGATAACATCTAACTGACAAGGGAAATCGTCTATGCGTTTTATCGGATTACTGGGTATTATTGTGCTGCTGGGCGTCGCCTATTTAATGTCCAATAACCGCAAGGAGATTCGTCTGCGGACAGTTGTTTGGGGCTTAATGTTACAATTGCTGTTTGCGGCTGTCATTCTTGGCGCCCCTGTTATGTCCTATTTAGCAATGTCCCTATTTCTTGGCCTGGTTATCATCTACCTGTTCAAGAATGAGATCAATACTGGTTCAATCGCGGGTAGTCCGAAAGTATCCTTGGTATTCACTATTTTATTGGTCATTCTCAGTGGAACGGGCTTTTTCTTATTGAGCCGGATCAATTTGCTGGGCTGGGGCTGGTGGGTAATTTTAGTGACTATTGTTATCAAAGCGATACTTAAAGTATCAAAATTTCAAAAGCAACTTGCCGCCGGGTTGTTGATTGCTGGCTTTGTGTGGTTGGTTAATAATAATTGTAGTGGGCAGGTAATATTTGCTTTCATCAGCCAGAAAGTTGAACGCTTTCTGGCCTTGGCGGATCTGGGATCCCAATTTATGTTTGGTAAGCTGGTGAATCCGGAGTACTTTTCTCCAGACTCCGCCTTTTGGCCGGGATTTGGCTATCAATTCGGTTTCAAGGTTTTACCGGTAATCATTTTCTTTGGATCGTTTATGTCGGTGCTCTATTACTTAGGAGTAATGCAGGCAATTATTAAGTGGATTGCCCGTTTCATGCAGTGGACAATGGGTACCAGCGGGAGTGAAACTCTCTCCTGTGCCGCTAATATCTTCGTTGGGCAAAGCGAAGCTCCACTTCTGATTCGACCCTTTTTATCTGAAATGACTATGTCCGAACTGTTAACGGTTATGGTAGGTGGTTTTGCGACGATTGCCGGCGGGGTGCTGGCGGGCTACATTGCCATGGGAATTAGTGCCACTCATCTCATTGCTGCCAGCGTTATGTCGGCTCCGGCGGCGCTACTGGTAGCGAAGATCATTTTTCCCGAAACCAATTTATCAAAAACCGCTGGAGATACCACGGTGCCAAGCGATACTGTCAGGGCAACCAATTTGCTCGATGCTGCCAGTACCGGTGTAAGTGATGGCTTGAAGCTGGCCGTCAATGTCGGTGCGATGTTAATTGCCTTTATTGCCCTTATTGGTCTGGTTGATCTGATCCTGTCGCTTGCCGATCGCCTGGTAGATGGTAAGATTCTGCATGGAAATTATTATCTCTATGTCAATGCGAGTTCTTTGTCGCCGATAAAAGGGGAGTTTGGCGGAATATGCCCAGGAAGCTTGAAGACCTTGTTTGGTACGATATTAAGACCGCTGGCATGGTTGATGGGAGTGCCCTGGCAATATGCAGCGGATGTTGGCAATCTCTTGGGAATTAAGGTGGCGCTGAACGAGTTTGTTGCCTATACTGCATTAGCCGAGCTAATGCATAAGGGTATTTTGAGTGCCAAGGCAATTACAATTGCGACTTATGCACTTTGCGGTTTTGCTAATTTCTCTTCAATTGGGATTCAGATCGGTGGAATCAGTGCGCTAGTTCCTCAAAGACGATCGGATTTGTCCCGGGTCGCCCTGAAAGCCATGTTCGGGGGTGCTATAGCCTCGTGGCTGACGGCTTCCATTGCCGGAATCTTACTATAATTTTTGAATGATAATAAAAAGGGATCTATAATGAAATTAATTTTGCTGGGACCACCTGGAGTGGGTAAAGGAACTCAAGCGCAACAAATGGCGCAGGAATTTGGAATTCCACAAATCTCAACCGGGGATATCCTCCGGGAGGCGGTTGACCAAAAGACCGACTTAGGGAAATTAGCCCAATCATTTATGACCCGCGGGGAGCTGGTGCCGGATGAAGTTATCCTGGACCTTATCCAGGATCGCCTGTTTGGAGCAGACGCCCCTCAGGGTTATATCCTTGACGGATTTCCCCGAACCCTTGCCCAGGCTGAAGGACTACAGAAATTATTTGAGATGCATGATGGTAAGATAGACCGGGTTATTTTGCTAAAGGCTGGGGAAGATCTGATTATCAGGCGCCTGTCCTCGCGGCGGACCTGTCGCAATTGTCAGATAGTCTATAATCTAATTACTAAACCCCCTGAAGTGGCGGGGATTTGTGACAACTGCGGGGGCGAACTATTCCAGAGAGAAGATGACCGACCAAATACAATTAAAAACCGATTGCGCGTATACCAAAAGATAACCGCGCCGCTAATTAAATTTTATCGGAAGATGGGTATTCTGATCACCATAGATGCCGCTGGTCAACCAGGGGAGATAATGCAGGAAATTAAGCACAAATTGGAGGTAAAATAACGGTGGTTACGTTGGGCGTCACAGGCGGACTGGGAGCGGGGAAGAGCACCGCCTGTCAGCGTTTTAAGGAAAATGGTGCCGTAATTTTCGATGCTGATTCGATTGCGAAGGAGATTCTGCAGACGAATCAGGCTATTCAGGATCGAATTGTCGAGGAGTTTGGCGCCGATATCATCAAAGATGGTCAGGTAGACACTCAGAAACTGGCAAGCCAGGCTTTCAGCAATGAGGAAAATCAGTCCATCTTGAATAACATCGTTCACCCTTATGTGATTGAGGCTTTTGAGAAAAGGCGTGATGAGCTCGAGAAAAAAATTGGCTTGTTAGTAGTTGATGCACCATTGATATTTGAATCCGGATTCGATAGTCATCTGGATCATACCCTACTGATTTTTGCTTCTATGAAGATGCGCATCGCCCGGGCTCTGCGGCGGGGCAATTTAACCCGAGAAGAGATTCTGCGGCGCATGGATCTGCAGATGCCGGAAGAAGATAAGCGTGATCTTGCCTCTTTTGTGATCGAGAATAATGGCTCGATCGAAGAATTAAACCAAGAAATTGACAAACTTTACCACCAGCTCGTCGGCTAATTGACGCAAGCTGTGGTTTTGCTCGGCATAAGCAAATAATAATCCCTAATTTTACCGGCTTGATTAAACGCTGGGATAAATTGCAGCTGTCAGTGCTTACCTAGGGCCGTCCTTTAGGAAAACGGTATAGCTGATAATATTGCCAAAGCAACAGAGTAATTTAAACCGATATTCAGGAATTATTTTCTTGGATACTCTTTAAATATTGGATATAGTTAGCTGGCAAAGCCCAATAATGAGCCAGCTCGATTACCTGTTCAAGCAGGTTGGAATTGAATAATGGATGATTGCCTACCGTAGTAATATAAAGAAAGGCTCCGGTTTCACGACCGTCTAATAGATTGACATTGACCATGATTTTTTCAAACGAACCGAGGTTCTCGCGTTCTTTGTTGTCTAAGAAATGAATGTCCCGGGTAGAAAGGCACCATACCACCCCCCAAGCCGAGTCGGAATCATCCTTAATCAGGGTGATTTTACCCCATGAGTTGAAGGTGAGGCGGTACCCTTTCAGCTCCGCAATCCCCTCAAAAGAAACGCCGGGGCAGATGCGCCTAACGATTTCTTCATCCATATTGTCAGCGTAGGCAAAATAGAGACGGGATGAAATCATGCCTGGTCCCCCCTGTGACTGTTCATACTCTTTCCAAAAATCCCCCTAAAAATATTAAATATAATGGTCTAAATGCAAGTCTATTGTCATAAATAATCTTGTTGGAGTGATTTTAGAGTTTAATTATATGGCAGGGCGTTTGGGGTTCGTTTTAGGAGTTGACAAACTCTAAGCGCGCAACAAAATGGTGCAAGCGCGATTCACCATATTTAACAATACGCATGCCGTGCAGCGAATTGCGGTTAGCATACAGATCTACCAAAGCCTGGGCGACATAATCTAAGTGAGCTTGGGTATAAACCCGGCGGGGCAGCGCCAGACGGACCAATTCCAACTCGGGATAAGTCATTTTACCGGTGAGCGGGTCTTTCTGGGAAAACATAAAGCTGCCGATTTCGGAAGTCCTTATGCCTGATTGGAGATAGAGATTGACAACCAGAGATTGCCCCGGAAATTCGGCTGGCGGAATGTGCTTCAGGAATTTTCTGGCATTGATGTATACGGCGTGCCCGCCAAAGGGTTTTAAGAGGGGTATTCCCGCCTGATCTAACAGATCACCAAGATACTTTACCTGTCCTACCCGATAGGCTAAATATTCCTCGTTCTGGACCTCGATCAAGCCCCGTGCGATGGCTTCGAGGTCCCGCCCGGCTAAGCCGCCATAGGTTGGAAAACCCTCGATCAGAATCAACCTTTCTTTCAATTGCACGGCCAAAGAATCATCATTGATGGCAATGAAACCGCCAATGTTGACCAGACCGTCCTTTTTGGCACTCACGGTGCAACCGTCAACATGACTGAACATTTCTTTGACAATTTCCGGGATGGTTTTTTGACTGTATTCTTTTTCCCGGATTTTAATGAAATAAGCATTTTCGGCGAAGCGGCAGGCATCGAAAAACAGCGGTAAACCATACTGCCGACAAACCTCTTTGGCAGCTCTGATGTTTTGCATCGCGACCGGTTGACCCCCGCCCGAGTTATTGGTTATGGTAATCATTACCAACGGGATCCGGTCTTTGCCATACTGGCGAATAGCGTTGTCTAATTTCTGGATATCTATGTTGCCTTTAAAAGGATAGTCGGTCTCCGGCTCTCGCCCCTCATCAATGACTAGATCCAGCGGGATCCCACCATTAGCTAATACATTGGCACGGGTTGTATCAAAGTGATTATTATTGGGAACGTACATCTTCTCTTTTAATATTGTTGAAAAGAGGAGGTTCTCGGCTGCCCGCCCCTGATGGAGCGGAATAATATGTTTCAAGCCGGTCATATTCCGGATCGCCTCTTCAAGGTGATACCAATTGCGGCAGCAGGCGTAAGATTCATCCCCCTGCTGGAGGCCAGCCCACTGAGAGTCACTCATGGCACCCGTTCCACTATCAGTCAATAGATCAATATAAACCTTTTCGGAAGCGATATTAAATAGGTTATAACCGGCTGCCTTCAAAATGGCAGCTCGTTCTGCGCGAGTGGTCTGATGGATCGGTTCGACAACCTTAATGCGAAATGGTTCGGGAATATAATTTGCCACGGCGATTTCCTTTCTATCAAGTAAATCTAATGTTAACTTTGGTAATAGTTATCCCGGTGATTTTTTACCAGATGTGTTGAAATAAACAAGACCAGTAATATTTGCCATTGAGTCTGGTGTTTTGTCTAGGAGGCTACTTATTCACCGGTCTTATCCTCGATTATTTCCTGGGCTTCATCAACGACTTTTGCCGCTGTTTTTTTACCCTCTTTAAGGATTTTCTTTTTAAGCTCTTCACCGCGCTTGAGTAGGGCTCGCACCTCTTTTGGAGCTTTTTGAGCTTCATGGTAACTGAAACCGGTAGCCGCTGACAGAATTACAAAAGAAATAATTGCCCAGATAATCAATTTCTTGAATACCATTAAAATAAAAAGGATTAGGACAACAACCAGAGCAATGGCGATAATCGGATTGGCAGTTAGATAGTCTATCCAGTTTTGCATAATGCATCCTTTCTATAATGTTTATAAAAAGTTCAACAGTTCCCTGATCCACTTGCGCTCGGCTTGCCAGAGAGTAAGTGGTCTTGAGAGCATTGCCCTTTCAAGGGAGTTTGAAATTTTGGGGCCGGTCATTTCACGCAGTTTTGTCTGGATTAAGCGTCCCAGCTCGGAATCGTATAGTACAAGAACCTCTTTGATTTCTTCCTTCGATAGACAGCTACCAAACATGAGTCCGGATTCGAAAAGCGAAGGCTCCCGCTGGGGCTGAGATAGAGCCTTTTTAATTTCGTCCACCAATAATTTTTTGCCTTTTGGGGTGATTGTGTAGATACGGCGACCGGGCAAATTTTCCTGAGGATGGTAATGGCTTTCCAGCAAGCCACTTTTTTCCATCTTTTTCAGGGTTGAATAGATTGTTGAAAAGCCGATATCGAGACGTTCGCGAATACCCTTGTCCTCGATTACTTTCTCAACACTATAGGCGTGACTGGGTTGGGCATGAACGATTCCCAAGATCGTAATTTCCAATTGCGTCATGAGTTACTCTGCTTAAATTTTAAACCACGGACCACAAGTGATTTTAAGTAATTACATTCGCAAATGCAAAGGGTTGTCAGCAGTCTATCGGGAATTTAACTGGTTACTTTTCGAATAAATAGTCGGCGATGCCTTGATTAATCCGGTAGTCTTTGAACAAGATGATTACCTGTCCATCCATCGGCTCCTTATTGCCTAAAGTGCTTCGATCAACGCTCCCGGCTGGATTCTCTATGGTCGGGCGGTTGAGCATGGGAATGCCCCGATCCAGATGGATATAAACGTTAGTAGTTTCGGGTAGCCAGAAGCCGTCAATTTGGCGGTAGGAAAAGGTCATTACTGATTCCCCGGTGTCTTTCAAACGCAGTAGGGCTTTGTCAATTGTCCAGCGCTGGGCGTCTACCCAAATGGTAATCGAAGCATCTTCCATTGGCTGTTTTGGCGTGAACTCCAACAGGTGCAAAGTTTTGCCGTTCTCCTGAATTGTATTCTTGAATTGAACCGTCATGTGGTTAGTTAGGAGTGTATCCAAAATAGGGATAAAACCGATTTTGGGTACTAACGCAAAACCGTTGGTCTGAATTGACATCCGGTCAGGTTTTTTAAATAAAATTCTTATCCGCTTGTCGGGCATTCGCAAATTGGGAATATCTACTTTTACGTGAGCGGTAACCCGATAATCATTTATCGCCGTATAGGTGGATTGCACCTGGTCTATTATTTTCTGCGGATCTGGGGCAGATTGACTGACCGCCAGCCCAAGCCTGGCTGACAATCCGATAATTGCAATTCCTAAGTAAAGCCTCAAAATTGGTTTTAAATTGCGCATCAGGTGGTAATGTCTTTTTTTAAGAAAATTAAGGTACTGGCAAGGTAAAATCCTACGATGTAGCAGGTTAGTAAACCTATATGATGAACTATCTCTCCCCATGGGATTGGGTCGGAAAATGGAGCAAAAAATATATCAAAATAGGAAGTAAAAAGATATGGGCGAATTGTCTCCAGAGCACTTATTTTCAATACCGAGAGTATGTAGAAAACTACCAACACCGCATAAGTACCGATTATCGGACCAATTCCGTTACTGGTCATAGTCGAGAAGAAAAATGTTAGGGAGGCAACGACCAGCTGGACTATTACCGCCAGAGAATAGGCTAATAGAAACCGGCTGATTGCCTGGCTTTGCGATAGGATCAGGATCCCTTTGTCAAAGACGAATAGATCGCCTCCGCCAACTAACGCCATGCCGATTCCAATGCTGCAAATTCCCAGGAAGAAGACAATTGCCCAGGTGTAGAATATGGTCGCGACGAATTTGGAGGTTATAATCCAGAAGCGGTTTACTGGTCGGGTCAGTAGAATCCGAAAAGTTCCGGCGGCCCCTTCACCCGCCATGATGTCGCCGGCAACTAAAACGATAAAGAAGGGAAAATGAATCCAGAGAACATTCATCAGATAGTACGATACCAATAATCCATTGACCAATGAGCCGACAAAGACAAAGGTATTGCCAAGTGACTTTAGGGCCTGATCCTGAACCTCGAATCCATATTTGCGTACCAAGAGCATGATAATCGGGATCAGGATAATCACGGTGACAAAACCAATATAAGTGCGTGACTTGCTAAAAATCTTTAAAATTTCATAATAGATATTTTTCAGGAATACCATTACTTTTTCACCGGTTTGACTACTTTCAATAAGGACAGATAATAGTCCTCGAGTGAGGTGCGCGGGACGATGGCCGAAACCGCAAAATCACTTTTAATTAAAAATTCAGTTAATAGTGGACGACTTTCACCGGGAAGCTGAACCTTGAGTAATCCATCTTCGAGGGCAACTTTGTGCACCCACTTTTCCCGCCGCAGCAGATTGAATGCTCTTTGAGGCTCATTTACTTGGACTTCGGTTACGAAAAAGTCGGTCTCGCGGAGGAGGTTATGGACGTTACCCTGTACTACCATGATTCCTTTGTCAATGATTGCCATATGCGTGCAGACCTGTTCGATCTCATGGAGCAGATGGGAAGAAAGAAAAATTGTCATTTCCTGTTCGTGTGCCAGGCGGATAATCAGTTCGCGGATCTCTTTGATTCCTTGCGGATCCAGACCAGAGGTGGGTTCATCCAGAATTACCAGTTCCGGAGAGCATAATAAAGCCTGGGCGATGCCCAGCCGCTGCTTCATGCCATGGGAATAACTTCTGACCCTGTCCTTTGCCCGTTCGGCAAGTTCGACAATTTCCAGAACCTCATAAATTCTTTTATGGGAAACACCACCATTTAGGGCACCTAAGAACTGAAGATTCTTTTCGGCGGATAAGTAAAGATAAAAGTCGGGTTTTTCAACCAGAGCGCCAATGCGAGCATAGATTTTCTGCCCGTAACTCTTGACATTTTTTGAAAATAATTCAAAAGAGCCTGAGCTTGGTCGAATCAAATTCAGCAGCATGCGAATTGTAGTGCTCTTCCCGGCTCCGTTTGGTCCCAGGAATCCAAAGATCTGACCTTTTTCAACTGCTAAATTTAGATCCTTGACCGCCCAGCGATGTCCAAAACGCTTGCTTAGATTAATGGTTTTTAGTATCACTGCTCCACCACGGCGGGAGTGAATTTAATGCCTTAGGATGAGGATTCCAAAAAGATGTTGATCTCTATTTGATGCGGATGAAGATAGATTTATTGGCTTGCGCGCCGAAAACTCCCATTACCGGATTGCCGTATTGATCACGCAGATTTGATTTTTCGGGATCCTTTAATGGCAGGCTGGAATAATAGTATCTTCCGTAATTTTCATTCAGTGTGCTGACTGTCAGCAGATATAGCCCCGGTACGATATCGGCCGTAATGGGTTCCACTCCAACCGGTCGCCCCTGATTGTAGGCTTTCAAATCCTCAAGGGGGTAGTTGGGATGATCATATAGCAGTATCAGCGAGTCCAACCGTTCTACTTGTTCTAATTTGATGTAGTAGACTGCACACCGCGGGTCTGATTCCCAGAAAACCTGCCCACCGGCATTATAAGCGAATACCATCGTATCGTCAACCATCGTCGCCGGGAAGAGGGGAAAATTGGTTAAAAAGTTCACCGCTGGAATGGTACTTGTACTGCCGGTTATGATTAAACCGAAAGCCGGGGAATTGATGTTGATCTCATATTCGCAATCTCCATGTAAGATAGTATTACCCGGTGGGCAATAACCCCCATAAAAGACGGTCTCGATTATGGTCTCTTCTGCTGAGGTTTCTGGCTGTTCCCAAACCATTTGGAATGAGTCTGCCTGGGCATTCCAGATGAACTCGATAGTCTGGCCATAGTAAGGTGAATCGGTCTGAATATTACTCAGGATAATGGTCGCGGTCGAATCGTGCAAATGGGGAATGATTTCATCATACTCATCAACGTGCGGTTCACCCGGATCGGGACGGCCATTGCCCTCACCCTGATCGCGGGAAAGATGTTCGTTTGCCGGCATGCCATCTCGACCAACATCATCATTTAAGGGCTCGCCGGAGTCCCATTGACCGTTATTATTCAGGTCACTAAAAGTGCGCCAGTCGCCGTCATCATCGCGCCCATTGTACACGGTTGTATCATCAATCGTGATGCTCCGGTCGAGCCGCACGATGGATTGTTCCGGATGGGTTGCGTCCAAAATTGCCTCAACCCGCAATTCCGGGGTATAGTAACCGAAGTCATTCTCGAATTCGTGCAAACTCATATCTTTTTCGCAACTGGCAACTGCCAGCAGCGTGATTATGATAAATATTCCGGTTCTATGATTTAGTGTTCGCATCGTTCTTACAGGTCGAATTCGACTCCAAAAGTTGGGATGATTGGAAACATGCCGATTGCCGTAACCTTAGAAGGTGATCGCTGGTGGTTCCAGTTATATACCAGGACATTGAAATGGTTAGTGAAATTGATAATCTGCAATTTGAATTTACCCTGGATGCCAAAAGGTGAAACTTTGCGGACCCAGCCGAGATCACCACGCAGATAGCTGGGATAACGTGCTGAGTTTTTCGAGCCATCTATATTAACTAAGTTTTGGTAGGGATTTTCTAAGCTGCCAAAATTGCTTTGGGTAAATACTTTGCCGACCACTGGCGTGTAGGGTTGCCCGCTGGAACTGGTCCAGCCCAAGTTGATTGTATTTTTCTGGTTGATTTTATAGGAAAGGAAAATATTAAGATTATGGGGACGGTGATAGGTTGGATTGTAGATTTCACCATCGGACTTCCGAGTTTCACCATCACCGTTGAAGTCAATTTGTTTTTCGACCAAGTTGAAAGAGTACCCAATCCAGCCGGTCAGCTTGCCATGAATTTTGCGCAAGATTAACTCCAGTCCCTGAGAGTTGCCGGTTCCGCTGATGTAGTCATCTGCATTGGTTGAGGGATTATTGTTAGGATTGGTGACCAGTAAGTAGCTGTAAGGCTTGTAATAAATTTCCAGGGAGGCGGTGAATCCCTCTTTGAGCCATTGTTCAATTCCCATGATTAGGTGCTGGTTGCTCTCCGCCCGATTATTTTTTTGGATTGGTTCCCAGAAGTCAACGATTCTTAAAATTTCATTTTCATCGTTTGTTGTAAAGAGGAATTGGTAATATTTTCCATAACTAGCTTTTAGTACCGTGTTTTCGGTCAGATTATATTTCAGTCCGAGGCGTGGCTCAGAGTAGAGCTGCCGGTGCAGTTCGTATTTACTGACCCGCAATCCAAATTGGAATGCCCAGAGCGCGTTTGGTTTCCATTGATCCTGAATGTAAAATGCCATTATGGAAGGTTTTTGCGACATTCGGAACAGCACTAAATTGTCCAGGCGATAATTGAAGGATAATCCGAGAATTTTATATTCCATTCCTAAGATTGCGGTATGATGACGGCTGATATAGAAATATAATTTTTCCTTGAGACTGAGATCTTTGATCTGGTTGAAAACGGTGATTTTGTTGGTTGAGGTTCCAGCAACGCTGTCAACTACACTGAGTTCTAAGTTGACATCGAAGTCATAAAAGGTTTGTGCCAGAGTCAGCTCTGAAAAGAACCGGGAATTAGGTACGTAGCGCCACTGCACATTGGAGGTGTTGTTGCCCCAGTCCCAGTCGAATTTAATCCCGGCATCTTCTTCATCGAATTCAAATGCCAGGCGGTCGGAGCCGTTAAATGATGAGATAGATAAACGGTTGCGGGAATTCAAATCCGAGATCAACTTTAGCTGTCCATCCCAGAAGTAATAGGTCCAGTTCTGATCTTCACCTTTAAAGAGATAATAAATTCTTGCCATTTGATCAAAGTAGGTACGACGCAAGGACAGCATCCATGAGCCCCGGTACAACGGTCCTTCCAATAATATTTTACTGCTCAGGACACTCACTTCGCCTTTGGCAGCGCTTAGATCCCAATACTTCCCCAGGGGTGTGTTTTTAGTCAATAAGCCACCGCTGGCGTTGCCCTCCTTGGAGGTAATGTTTAGTACCGATGATATCCGCCCGCCATATTCGGCTGGAAAACCACCGGCCAGAAATTCGGCATCCGCAATTGCGTCGGCATTGAATGTCGAAAATACACCGCCAATATGATAGGGATTATAGACTTCGGTGCCATCCAGTAAAATCAGATTTTCGTCAGGGCTACCGCCTCTGACAATTAAGGCGGCGGAGAAATCATTCTGGGTGGTAACTCCGGGTAAGAGTTGGAGTGAACGGAACAGGTCCGACTCAATGAAAGCCGGGGTAGATTTGATCTCGCGGAATGAGACATTGGTGCGACTGATTTCGACCTTTTCTTTGAAGCGCGCCCTTTCGGCGGTGACCACGACGTCCTCTCCCTGAATAATCTCCTTTTCAAGGTAGATATCGAGTCGCAGATCCTGTTGAGAATCTACCTGGATTACTTGATCCTGTTCCTTGTAACCGACATAGGTGACTCGGAGTGTATATTTCCCTGGTAGTACTCCGCTAATCACGTAGTAGCCGTAGTTATTGCTGGCGGCACCGAGCTCCTTTCCGACCAGAACAACGTTGGCGTAGATTAACGGTTCGCCACTGCTCTTTTCACGAATGTAACCGCTGATCCGACCACCGGTGGCTGCAAGGAGAGAGAACCCGTTTAACCAAAGTAATAGAACCAGAGCTGCTTTACGCCAATTTCTCATTTGATTAGCGTTGACTCGTTGGTCGGTTGTCGAGAAAGTTGGAAATCATTAGCATTGAAGTCTTTCGATTTGGAATAATCATCCAGAATAGATTAGGCAATCTGAAGCTGATTCACAAAATATAATTTGTGGTGCTTCCCTGATAAGCTATGTTTATATTGAGTAACAGGATTTGAATCCATTCGTACGGTCTTTTATCAGCACTAACGATTAATTAGACAGAAGTCCTATAGCCAAAGTTGTCGGTCAAGACTGCGATACTGGATGGCTTCGGCCAAATGTTCCGGGCGAATATTTTCGCATCCGGTTAAATCGGCGATTGTGCGTGAAACCTTCAGGATGCGATCATAGGCTCTGGCACTTAATCCTAATTTACTGATTGCATTGTGGAGTAGGGTTTCGCCAGTTCTGTCAATAGCGCAAAATTTTCGAATTAATTTAGTCTCCATATGCGCATTAGCGTATATCCCCTTGTATTCTTTAAAGCGTTCCAATTGAATTAATCGGGTTGCCTGAACCCGTTCGCGGATCTTATCGGAATATTCGCCGGGGACCTTGTGTGATAGCTCGGAGATTTTCACCGCGGGAACCTCAATATGAATATCAATCCGGTCCATTAAAGGACCCGAAATTCGCGACATGTATTTCTGGATCTGGCCCGGGGAACAGGTGCATTCATTATGCGGATCGGTGCGATAGCCGCAGGGGCAGGGATTCATTGCACCGACCAAAACGAAATTGGCAGGATACGAGAGCGACATCTGCGCCCGGCTGATCGTTACTACCCGGTTCTCCATCGGCTGTCGTAGAACTTCCAGGACGTTCTTCTTGAATTCCGGTAATTCATCCAGGAAAAGGACACCGTGGTGGCTGAGACTAACCTCGCCGGGACGGGGGATTTTCCCGCCGCCGACCAATGCCGCATCGGAGATTGTATGGTGCGGCGACCGGAATGGGCGGATGGCGATGATTCCTTCTCCCGTGGGTACGAGTCCGGCAACTGAATGGATTTTAGTGGTTTCAAGAGCCTCTTCTAAGGTCAGATTGGGCAAGATGGTTGGAAACCGCTTGGCTAACATGGTTTTTCCAGAGCCGGGCGGTCCGATCATGATGATGTTGTGGGCACCGGCAGCGGCAACCTCGAGTGCCCGTTTGGCGTGCTCCTGACCTTTGACATCGGCAAAATCTAACCCATACTTGCGATGCTCCTCAAATAATTCCTGGACATTTACCGTGACCGGCTTGGGAACGAGATTGCCATTCAGGAAATCAATGGCTTCGGTTAAAGATTTGATGCCTACTACAGTAAGCCCACCGGCGATAGCCGCTTCTTTCGCGTTTTCTTCAGGCAGAATGATTCCCTTGATATCGGTATTGCTGATCGAGACCGCGATTGGCAGTGCCCCCCTGATGCCGCGCAGCGAGCCGTCCAGAGATAGTTCACCTAAAATCACATAGTCATTCAGAAGGTCTGGTTTTACTATTTTCGCCGCACTCAGGATTCCTATTGCAATTGGTAAATCAAGTGCACTGCCCTCTTTACGGATGTCGGCGGGAGCCAGATTGATCACAACCTTGTTGCTGGGGATGAAGTAACCGGCATTTTTAATGGCTGAGGTAACCCGCTCTTTGCTCTCCTTGACGGCTCCCTCGGGCAGACCAACAGTGATAAATCGGGGCACTTCGGCTCGGCTCAGATTGCATTCTACGTTTACTATGTAGGCGTCAATCCCCAAAACTGCGGCGCTTTTAACCAGCGAAAATTTGGACATATTCGCTTTCCTATTTTATTTTTTCACCAAGAATATATTGGTTTTCGCTAATTGTTACAATAGATAATTGCCCGGTTTGAAAGTTTCCTGCATTTAGCCGGCTATTACTATATCATTTTGAGTTAACAGGCTATATCAATATGATATAATTTTTATCGGATTTTCACAGAAGTTTATTTGTAAAACGTATTTTGCCGACGAGAAATTGCCAGAGCTACTTTTCTGGCATCCTAATTGACAAAGGTTATGACAGATTTTTAAAAGAGGAGTATAAAAAATGAGATTGTCCATCAAAAAATTTATCCAGTATCTGTTGATTCCGTTTTCGATTCTTGCCCTTTATTACCATCCCACCCTGGCGGATGAAGGTCAGGAATCCAAGGAGCAAATCAAATACAATTTTGGCAAGCAGTACGAAATTGCGGCAAAAGAGCTGCAGAGCTGGTTTGTCGGGAGCCGTCCGAGTGAAAGCGAATTAAAAGCGGAAAGGGAATTAGATCCGGAATTAGGACTGTACTTAGATAACGTAAGTTTTAAAGATGTCTATGAATTGAACTATCCGGCCAATTATGGAGTTTTGGTCGGCGGTATTCGTGAGCAGAGTACCCGGCTCGGTCTCGAGCGGGGTGATATTATTTTTGAGATTGATGGTAAACCGGTTAAGCATCTTGCCCATCTGGAAGATATGCTGGCTGACAGAGCCATTGGTGACAGTCTTTCAATCAAGTATTTTAGAGGTGGTGAAACTTATCAAAGAGTCCTGCTGATTCCTGCCAAAGAGGAGCCAGAACCACGTTCTTCCGTGTTTGACCGCAAGTTAATGCTGAAGAGCCCCGGTCTGGGTGGTGGTTCCTATCGCCCAATGTACCTAAGCACTGATCTATCTGCGGTTAACAGTCTTTTTGAGGATTTAGGGGCAAAAGCCTTATCACCATTGAATTCTGTATATCATGGATTTGAGTTGCAGGGTTTGATTGGCGATGGTTATTTCATTGGCGGCTTGGGCGGCTGGACCGGGTCAACCCAGCAATGCTCTTACACTATTGATGCTAATACTCCGGTTGGGCGTTCTCTGCGTTACCGTTCTGGTTTGGGTGGGGTCACTCTGGATAAAAGGTTTCGTGCTGGTGATCGGTGGTTATTGTCATACGGGTTTATGTTCGGTGGTGGCGGTTCTAAAATAGAGATTTATCAGACCGAGAAAGACATTACCTGGAGTGATATTGACTCGACCAGTTCGCATAACAGCTATCTGCAATTTAAGAAAAATTACTTATTACTGCAGCCCCACGTAGCTTTGACCTATCGGGTTTTACCGGTCTTTTGGATTAAGATCGAAGCGGGATATATGCTGAGCTATTCCAAGAGCGGCTGGCGGAATGTTTTCCATGACGAAAAGTATGATGTCGCTGGCCCTAGTAATGAAACTTCGCTTAACGGCTTGACGATTAGTATCTCACCCTGGTTTGGTTTCTAATTGGGTCAATTTTTAGAAGTATGAATATGAAAGGGAATACAATGAAAAATTTAAAATCAAACCCGAGTTTAGTAATTCAGAAGTCTATTGAATACTGTGTGATCATCATGATTATCTCCTGGTTCTTATTCATCTCCAGGATTATGTTTGCCCAGACGATCACGAATACTGAGCAGACGCCAGAGAAAGAGGTAGAGCTATACTGGAGTTCACCAGAAGATGCGCTTGCTGCCGACACTCTTGCGATCGAACCCAGCCCCCATTCCAAGCCATATGTTGGATTGGTTTTTGGATGGGATCTGGATTTTGAAAAAGCGCAAAATATGCGTTATCCATATAATTATGGGACTTATGTCAAAGAGGTTAAGCCGGGTGGTCCGGCAGATGCTGCCGGAATCAAAGAAGCCGATATCATTACCAGCGTTGCCGGTGACAAGATCCAATATAACGATCAATTTGCGCAGCTGCTCGAAACTCATAACGTTGGCGATACAATACCTATAATCCTGTTTCGTAACAACAAAATGATCAAGGCCAGGATCACATTGGCAGCGACACCCGAACCGATCTCAAAAGTTGAAGAAGAGGAAGAAGTCAGGCCTGAGATTCATATCGAGACTAAAAAACAACCATACTGCTCCAGTTTTGGTCAGGGGATTCTTGCCTGGGATTTGGCGTTCTATGCGCCTGATAACCGGGAATTTTTCAATCTGATAGAAGGTTTTGGATATTCCTCTCTGTTGGATGGTAAAACGGTTAATGATAAGTTTTACCAGGGGTTGAGACTAAATAGTTTCCAGGTTGTGCCGGGTGATCATAGTGATGCTGTCCAGGTTGGTTTTGCCTGGGCTAATGGTAATATCGACCGGCATCGGTTGATCACTGATGGTGGACAGACATTCCAGCGCAATTTGGATTATAGTATTAGTTATTGGGGCATGACCGTTGATAGTAGGGCTATGTTTTTTAATCGGTTGGTATTGTCGGCTGGAATCCTGGCTGGATTCATGGAGACGGAATTAGCCCTATATCAGAACAATGGCAATGTTGGCTGGAATCAGATTAATCAGACTCTGGTAGATCAAAAACAGAATTACCTGAGTGTCGAGAAGGGTTACTATATTATTCAGCCAAGCGCCGCCCTGCTATTGCGTTTGGCCGGTGAATTGGGAATCCAGTTCAAGGTTGGTTATTTCTATGGCATACCAAGGTATAACGGCTGGAAAGCGGTAACTCATGATCGGGAATCCAATGTGCTTGGGTCACCAAATTCTTCGATTGGCGGTTTCACTTTCTCGGTTGGTCCAGCTTTGATTATCGATTGAGTTCATTTTTCGTTTGACATTTTTCTTTCCCCAATACCCCACCACACGCGCCCCCAGTGGGCGCGTTGGCTTTAATGAGGGTTTTGATCTTGCCTAAAACTATTGAATAAAATGCAACAATGATGTAGCTTCCTATCAAAGATCATGTTTGACACAATTGCCGACCGACTCATCACGACCATTATCTCAATTGGTTCATTGATTTTTCCATTTATTGAGAGCATCGAGCCGACATTCACCGAAGTTCAATTTAAGGTGGTGGGGAATTCACTATATCTGTCAGCCGCGCTTGAGAATTGCTATACCACAGAGCTGGACAAGGTAATTTCCTCAGGTCAGTTGGTCATGGTGAGGTTCGAAGCCGAACTATTTAGTGAAAAGGCTAAGAAACCGGTTCTGAAGCAAGAATTTTTCCGCTCCGTGCGATATAATCTATTGGACAAACGATACGAGATCTATTTGTCAGAAAAGGAGTCACGCCTGTTTGTGAAAGACATTGACCAGGTTCATCAAAATCTGGTGACCCTTAAGGATGTGAAGATTATTGATTCCTCGAATTTAAAGCATGGACAGCAGTACTATATTCGCTTGAGTGCATTGCTTGAGAACATTACTTTCATTGGCGGGGGATCGGAACTCGACTTGATGCTCTTTTGGAATAATCACCGTCCTATCGTAAATACCAGCAGCTTTAATACGACAATTTTTATGCAGTAACCGCTCCAATAATATGAAAAATTTATTGCCATCCTTTAGAATCCAGATAATCGTTGTATTTCTGCTCCTTTTAGTGGTTTCGATTCTGTTTACGCGGCAGTTTTTCTTGAAGAGTTTTAATTCTTTCCTGCAGCGGATTTCCCAGCAGGATGTGACCCTGCAGCTAAATCGTTTGTATGATCAGTATGCGCCTCATCTGCCGCTGGAAGAAAGGGAAAAATTCAAACAAGAGATAGAGACTTTAATGATCAATCAGTCCCGGACTGATCTCGCCGTAGATCTTTATCGCCGTGAAGTGACAATCTATTCAATTTACATTTTTGTTTTCGTACTATTGGCGGTTTTAATCATCTTTTTACTATCAATCAATCTGATTACCCGGCCACTCCGCCGGTTGCAGACGGCGACCCGGGCACTTGCCGCCGGTGATACCGATATTCAGGTGCGGGAAAATCGTTTCTCGCCGATTAATGACCTGATAGTTTCTTTTAATCAGATGGTTCGGGAAATTAATCGGCAGCGGCAGCGGGCAATCGAGGCGGAGAAGCAGCTGATTTGGAAAGAGATTGCACGGGTCATGGCACATGAAATTAAAAATCCGCTCACTCCGATTAAATTAACCATTGAACGGCTTGAAAGTAAGGGACTTAGAAGACCCGAGGAGCTAGCACCGGTATTAAAAGAGAGCATCACGATCATTAAAGAGGAAGTCCAAAACCTCCAGTCCCTGGTTAATCGGTTCCGGGA
>CAZAKO010000011.1:0-8984 GCA_964485745.1 uncultured bacterium | reverse complement strand
CGATCATTAAAGAGGAAGTCCAAAACCTCCAGTCCCTGGTTAATCGGTTCCGGGAATTCGCTACCCTGCCGGCGGCTAGCAAAGAGAGCTATGCCCTTAAGGACCAGCTGACCGAAATCGTGCGGGCATACCAGCCAACCTTTAATATCGAGCTGATCGTTGAATCGGAATTGCCTTCGATTTATGCGGATAAGATGCAAATGAAGCAGACCTTTGTTAACCTGATCCAGAATGCCATGCAGGCGTGTGTGCCGGGGCAGGGTAAACTCACCATAACTGTCGGCACAAATGATTCCAGTTTCTCGATTGCTTTTAAGGATAACGGATCGGGGATAAAGGCTGAGGATATGTCGAAAATATTTGAGCCTTATTTTACCACCAAGCGCAAAGGCACTGGTCTGGGTCTGGCAGTAGTCAAGCGGATAGTGGAAAATCACGGTGGTGAAATAGCGGTTGCTTCCCAATCGCCTGGTGGAACCACCGTCACGATTAGTTTACCAATAATTTCAACCAATGAATAAAATGGATTAGCTAATGCAAATACTTGTTGTTGATGATGAAAAAAACATTCGCCTCGCTTTGTCAAGTTTACTGCGGGATGAGGGGCATCAGGTCTTAATGGCGGAAAGCGGTGAAGAGGGACTGCGACAAATTGAGAAGAATCCGATTGACCTGGTTTTTCTCGACGTGAAACTGCCTAAAATGAATGGCATCGAAGTACTCCAGCAGATTAAAAAGGGAAATCCGGAAATAGACATCTTGATGATTTCCGGTAATAGTGATATTGACACCGCGGTAAAAGCTGTCAAATTGGGTGCCTATGACTTTATGGAAAAGCCCCTGTCAATGCCTAAGATTCTAATCACCGTCCAAAACCTGATGGAGAAACGCCGGCTGTTGCATAAATCTATCATCGGGACCGAAGAACATGAGCTCCGCTATCAACTGGTTGGCGAGTCACCCCAAATTAACCACATTCGCCAGCTGATTACCCGGGTTGCCAAAACCGAGGCTAAGGTACTGATTACGGGGGAGAGTGGAACCGGTAAGGAACTGGTAGCTTATGCCATTCATCGGCTGAGCCAGCGATCAAGCTTCCCTTTTGTGACCTTCAACAGTGCGGCAATTCCCAAGGAGTTAGTCGAGAGCGAGCTCTTTGGCTATGAGAAAGGTGCCTTTACCGGTGCCGATCGACGCAAGCCGGGCAAGCTGGAAATGGCCAATGGTGGCACTCTCTTTCTGGATGAAATTGGTGATATGAATCTTGAGGCGCAGTCGAAAATTCTGCGAGTTTTGGAGCAAGGTCAGTTCGAGCGAGTCGGCGGTAATCAGAGCATTAAAATTGATGTCCGGATTCTGGCTGCCACCAATCGTGAGATCAAGGCAATGGTCTCGCAGGGGACATTTAGAGAAGATCTGTTTTACCGGCTGAATGTTGTCCCGATTTTTTTACCACCCCTGCGGGAACGAGAGGGCGACGTTGCGGTTCTGATTGACTATTATTCAGCGTACTATGCGCGGGAAATGAAAGTCGCACAAAAGACTTTTTCGAAGGATGCGCTCGAACTGCTGGATGAATACAAATATCCCGGAAATATTCGCGAACTTAAGAACCTGATCGAACGGCTTTACATTCTCACTGAGGACCGGACCATCAGCAAGGACAATGTTTTACCTAATTTGCAGCCCGAGGCGCTGAGCGATACATCCAATAATGCATTTATTACCGAACCAAACTTCAATCGGGCTAAGGCTGCTTTTGAGAAACATTATCTGATTCGAAAATTGAGATCCGTTAACTGGAATATCAGTAATGCTGCAGCTGAGCTTGGTTTACAACAGTCCAATCTATCACGCAAGCTAAAATCGCTGGGAATAGAGATTCCTTCCCGCTAAGTTTGGGGTAAATTTTCTTGTTTATTTTGCGATGTTTGGCGCTAATCTGCTGCCGGAGGACAACCAAAAAGATTCACACTTATTAATCTCTTGCTCAATTCTGCCGCAGATATTATCCCGGTGGGATTTGGCTGCCAGTTTGATCGCATTGGTAATTGCCTTAGCCTTTGAGCGTCCGTGAGCCTTGATTACTATTTTTTTGAAGCCTAATAACGGTGCCCCGCCGTACTCGGAATAATCGGTAGTGCTTTTGAGCTGCTTAATGCCGCTGGATAGGGCGATTAGTCCCAGGCGCCATAGAAAACGTCGTTTGAAAGCGTAGCGTCCCAGATGCGAGAGTGTTTCGGCAACGCCTTCGATGGTTTTTGTTACGATATTGCCGACGTATCCTTCAGTAACGACGACATCGGATAGACCTAACATAACGTCATTACCCTCAATGTTGCCGATAAAATTAATTTCCGGCGTCTCGCTGAGCATTTTGTAAACTTTACTCAACAAATCGCCACCCTTGTAAGCCTCTTTGCCGATATTTAGCAGTGCTACCGTCGGATTTTGGATTCCCTTGATGTCAGAGGCATAAATCTTGCCCATCAGGGCAAATTGGATCATGTCTTCGGCAGTGCAGTGAATATTTGCACCAATATCCAGGATCA
Source organism: uncultured bacterium (assembly GCA_964485745.1). Taxonomy (GTDB): domain Bacteria; phylum Fidelibacterota; class UBA2242; order UBA2242; family UBA2242; genus CAZAKO01. The sequence continues at coordinate 6,432 of CAZAKO010000011.1, read as the reverse complement.
AAGAGAAGTGATCCTTCCGTCGCTGAGCATTTCTGGTGGGGTAAACCGAGGCAATTGCGGTTTTTCGAACTCTCGTGATTCTGGGGATGTTAAGTGAGGCAGCAAGCACATAAGCACCGGTATTGCCTGCCGAAACCATTCCCTGGGCCCTGTTTTCGGCACACAAATTTGCAGCCAGCAACATGGATGCATTTGGTTTGTCCCGAATAGCTTCCCGGGGTGTATCATCCATGGTAATGACCTGATCAGTATGCACAATTTCGATCTGGTCGTGTTTATATTCGGTATTATCTAATATCCGGCTAATCTGATTTTCATCACCGATCAGGATTACGTGAACCGGGGACTCGATTGTAGCTGCCGCTGCACCGGTTACGATCTCTGCCGGAGCATTATCACCGCCCATCGCATCCACGGCGATGCAAGTCATTGCTTCACTATTGGGTTCTTTACTCATATTTAAATTTAATTCTTTCAATCGTTTTAAGAAAAACAATTACCAAGCAGGGCCCGTAGATTACGGTAGAATCTATTATACTTTAATCTCCCAATCGAGCTTTGTTTGAACTGCGATCTAAATTCATCTTCGGTGATTGCCAACCATTCTGTTTCCGTTTTTTGAAAATAATTCCAGAGATTCTGGTAAACTGGATTGGTTTTGTTCTCAGCCAATTTTTGATTCCAGGGGCAGCACTCCTGACAAATGTCGCAGCCATAAAGCCAGTTGTTGAGCTTGGACATTTCAAGATCGGTAAGATTACCCTTCTTTTCAATAGTTAAATAAGCGATACACTTCCGGGCGTCTATCAGTCCCGGGGCGATGATTGCACCGGTTGGGCAGGCGTCCAAACAAGCTCGACAGCTACCGCAGAGACTTTCAGCTGGTACATTATTATCGAAGGGTAAGTTCAGCAGAATTATTCCTAAAAAACAGTATGAGCCTTGGTCTTTGACGATTAGAATTGAGTTCTTACCAATCCATCCCAGACCGGCTTGCTCGGCAAGCGCTTTCTCAATTGCCGGGCTACTGTCAACGAATATTTTGCTAATGATGCCTGGATAATCATGTTGTAGATTGTTTAAAAGCAGGTTCAATTTACCTTTAATGACTAAGTGATAATCCATTCCCCAAGCGTGACGAGAGATGCGCACTGTTTTGCCGGGATATGCCCGCTGGGAATAATATTTGTCGGCAACTACCAAGACCGATTTCACCCAGGGGAATTTTTGACGCAGATCAAAACGCACTGCTAAATCCTTCTTCATCCAACTCATCGTGCCCTGGTAATCCGATTTTAGCCAAAAAAGTAACCTTTGCCGGTAGCGCTGGGCTACATAGGGTGGCGAGATGCCGACAGCGACAAATCCACCCCGGAGGGCTAGTTGCTTGATCTGATCGAATGGATTCATGCTTAAATTTAACCAATGGTTGATGTGACACAAATCAGATTAAAATAATTGATGTTGGGAAATTGCCTTGATAGACTTTATATTTATTGCAAATAGAGAAGGAACATGGGTGATTTAGCGAAATTATTTCAAGACGAATTTGAAAAAAAACACGACAGCGGTAATGGTATAAGTTCCGCATCTGGTTATACCAGAAAGAAAGTTCTTTTCGTTTGTACGGGCAATTCGGTGCGCAGCCAAATGGCTGAGGCCCTGCTGCGGGCTTATGGCGGCGATAAGTTCGAAGCCTATAGTGCCGGAACCACCCCCGCCGGGATCCACACCTTAACTAAGCAGGTATTAGCCGAGATGAATATTACGACGGAGGGACAACATAGCAAGCATATAGACAAACTCGCCGATACCAAGTTCGACTATGTTATTCCTTTATGTGAGGTCGCGGCGCTCAGCTGCGTCAATATTTCGGGTAAGCATGAGCGGATCAACTGGTATATTGATGATCCGATTCGAGTTTTGGGTGATGACGAGCGTAAACTGATGGCATTTCGGATTACGCGCAATATCCTCAAACAGAAAGTGCTGAAGTTTATCGAAGAAAATAGCAAATAGAATAAATTTGCTCGATCAGAGTTTTGCTTTTTATTGAGAGTTCTGACGCCTGTGCAAAATCCATAATTTTCCTAATAGGGTCTCCAGAATATTGCCTAATTTTTCATCACGCGCAGTGGTGACATCCGGCTCATTGTAAAGTACAACATAGGGTACCCGAATACCTTTAACGGTTATGAATTCGGGATCGGTGCCCTTGAATTCTTCCCAGTCGCATTGTTCGTAAAGCCGCTTTAATTTAGCATCCGGCAAGCCATGTTCGAGAATGCTATCCGGCTTAGCCGGATTAAATCGCTTGCGGTTCTTCCGCAGCGACTCCTCGTAGGATACGTCAATATAGAAAATTGCCGCCTTTTCCAGAATTTCTCGTGAAAGGTGCTGATATGCTTCTTTGTAACCGCCATGCTCTGTTCCGCGCGAGAATTCGACCAGCGTGGTAGTGTCGGCATGATAATCGGCATGGTCGCGCAGTCGTTTGGAATAGTCCATTGAAATGCGCTCGATCAGCAGGTGCCAGAGATATTCCCCGAGAAAGTAGCCATCTTTGTCGGTGTGGATGCGGGGTTGCCCCATCAGTTTTTCCAGGATGGCATCCTCTTCGAACCAGGTCCAGAGCATCGGAAAATCATCAATCTCATCGAGTTTTCCAAGATGAAAGCGGCTGGCACGTTCAGCATCAGCGGTTTTTTTAAGATAATCTATGACTTCCGATTTTCCGGATGCCGGACGACCGTTTAGAATAATAAGGTCAAAAATATTGTTCATCTGTTGGCTCCTTTTTAATTAATGGGTTACCTTGCCTTTGGGCAGAACGTTCCAGAGCCGCGCCATGACTAAAGCCCCGATAATGGCAAATGGAACCGGCCAGAGCTTCCAAGCCTGCCAGCCCCAGTAGGTGGTAATATTGCCGACAGCCCATCCGGCAATCGCGCCGGCCAAGTATTGAATACCATCTATCAGACCAACGGCTGTTCCGGCTGCTTTGCGACCGCCGAAATCCATTGTGGCAGCCCCGCCAATCATGCCGTGTGCTCCATTGACAAAAAAGGACAGGCAGGCGATCAAAATTGCCGCTGCCATGGAGCCAAGTTGGAAAAGGTCAGAAAGATAGAAAAGAGCCAGAATAAATGTCATGCCGATAAATCCGATTACAATTACCGGTGCCCTGCGCCCGTTGTAAACCCGGTCAGAACTGATCCCAAACACGAATCCGCCAATAATGCCGAGAATGGCAATTCCCCAGGCGGTTAGCTGTGGAGCTAATTCAGCACCACTAACTCCTTGCATTTCTTTATAGTATACTGGCCACCAGGCATCCACAATACTCCGCCGTACAAATCCAATCATCATTGATCCAATGGCGATTGTCCACATAATTTTATTGCCGAAAACCTTAATTAGGACTTCTTTCAAGCGGACTTTCTCGCTAATGCCTACCGAACCGTCGCCGGTATCGAGTTCGGGATAACCAGCCTCGACTGGTGTATCCTTGACCAAGAAGATAGTTAGAACAAATAGAATTGCGACGACTATGGCCGGAAGCCAGAACGCCCACTGCCAAGCCAGATATTTGACAATTAGCGGCGTGCCCGAGAAAGCCAGGATCAAGCCGAAACGAATCAGAACCCCAAAAATTGCGGAGAAGGTGCCGCGTTCCTTGATGTGAAACCACTGAGCATTGATTTTAACGATTGATAATGCTCCGAAGGATTGAAAATATCCATTGACTGCCCAGATAGCCGCTAAAGTCCAGAGCAAGTTCGGCTTGTCAAGCCCGTAAGATAATACCGCTGAACTAAGTAATGTTGTCCCTTCCCAACTGGCTGGCGCTTGGATTAGATGGTGAGCTGATCCGAATAATCCATTCATGATAATAACTCCACCAGCGCCGATCAAGAAAGCCTTACGACCACCAATTTTATCGGCAAGTGGACCATTAATGACTACGGAAAGGCCATAAACCAGAGGCAGTAACATTTCAAAGATCCGCAGATCCAGTTTCGTCCATCCAAAGACTGTCTGGAGGGTTGGGGCAATAGCCGAAAAATTATAGCGTGACATATAGAAGAACGAATAGAGAAAGCCAATAATTATCCAATTTTGTACCCGGCGGTATTTAAAATCGGTTGAATAAACCGGGAGCTGAGCTGGATTCGCGGTCATATTAATCTCCTTGGAAATGTTAGTTCGCGATAAGGTTTTCGGTTATTATTAACGATAACACGAAGTAAAATTAGACATTCGAATTTTAAAACCAAACTTTATTTTAGCTACTTTTATAACTAACTTAAGTCCCATGAAAGAAATCGAATTAATTATTGATCAAGGTGAACCGCTGACGGTCGAGGTTGGGCAAACAATCCGGGACGTTCTGCGAAAGTACAAGGCGGATGAGCTTTTCTTAGAGTATGTGGCGATTAAAAATGGTATTTTTACTTCTTTGAGTGAGCCGATTAATGAAAATGCTCATATCGTGACTTTTAAGGACTTTCTTGAGTCTTCCCGACGAGCTTATGAAAGTGCTGCGATTCTGATTTTACAGAGTGCGGTCGAGCAAGTGCTGCCCGGACGAACCCTGTATGTACTCAATAGTATGTGTGATGGAGTGTATTGTGAATTGGATGATCATCAACCGCTCGAATCAGAAGTGCTTGAGGCGATCATCCGTGGTTTTGATGCAATTGTGGCCGCCGATTTACCCATAACGCCCGTGCTATGTACCCGCATCGAAGCCCAAGCTTATTTCTCGAAAAATGGTTACACGGTTACGGGCAACTTGATCAAACATAGTGCTTTAAATTATATTGTTTTGTATACCTTAAGGGATAAAAGGTACTGGCTGCCATCTCCGCCCGCACCCACGACCGGCCTAATCCAGGTTTATCAGATTAGGGGTTACAAAAATGGCTTTATTCTCAGAAGTCCGGTTGAGGGCGCGCCACATACCATTCAGCCTTTTTATGATCAGGAACGGTTGTATGAGATTTTCAATGAAGCAGAACGCTGGGGTAATATCTTAGACTTAAAATGTGTCAGTCAGTTGAATGATCTGGTTACCAGTGGCAACATCTCGGAGATGATCAAGATATCTGAAGCCCTGCATGAAAAGAAAATTGCTGCAATTGCTGATAAGATTGATACCTCGCCGGGTGACAAGCGCTTGATTTTTGTTGCCGGGCCCTCATCTTCAGGCAAGACGACCTTTATGAAGCGCCTTTATATCCAGCTGCGCGTCCTGGGGCATCGAGTAATTAGTCTCTCACTGGATGATTATTATAAGGACCGCGATGAGATCCTGCGGGAACAAGGTAACAAGGTTAATTTTGAAACGCTTGATGCATTGGACTTGAAACTTTTAAATGTCCAGCTTAAGGATCTAATTGCTGGCAAGCAGGTGACACCGCCAATTTACGATTTTCATCAAGGGAAAAAAGTTACCGGACGGTCACCAATTAAAGCCGACCCCAAGACTCTCTTTATCATCGAAGGGATCCATGGGATTAATCCGCATTTGACTCAGGATATTGAGGATCGCTATAAATTTAAAATATATATAAGTGCCCTGACTCATCTGAATTTTGATAATCTTAACCGGTTTCCGACCCATGATGCCCGGCTGCTCCGGCGCATCGTTCGGGATCAGAAATTTAGGGGTTATTCTGCCGCCCAGACAATTAATATCTGGAAAAGTGTAATCGAGGGAGAGAAGCGGTATATATTTAAATATCAGGGTATGGCAGACGTCATGTTCAATTCTTCTTTGCCCTATGAATTCGGGATCTTAAAACAATCCGCCGAGCTAGCCCTTAAGACAGTTCAAGAAGATGATCCCAGTCGCCCTGAATCGGAGCGATTATTGAACATCCTGTCCTATTTTCTTCCGATTGATGACAATGAAGTACCACCGACCTCGATAATTCGAGAGTTTATCGGTGACAGCTCATTCGAATATCATTGATCAGGTACTAAAAGGGGATTTCTTCATCCCCGGTGGCAGTAGTCTCTTCGTCAGCTGCCGCGGGTGCTTCTGGTTTGCCCTTGCCAATAAAGCCGCCTAGGGCCACAATTTGGTTAACCTGGATTTCGGACCGGCTTCTCTTTTGACCTTCTTTGTCTTCCCACTGTCTGGTCTGCAACCGACCTTCAACATACACCAGCTGACCCTTCTTCAAATATTCTTTGGCAAATTCGGCCTGAGCACGCCAGAGTACCAGATTGTGCCATTCGGTCTTTTCGCTCCGTTCCCCATTCTTGTCTTTGATTGACTCGGTAGTTGCCAGGGAAACGTCGGCGACGGCATCACCAGCAGGAGTATAACGGACCTCCGGATCTCGTCCTAAATGACCGACCAGTATAACCTTGTTAATGCTTCCCTTGGGAATAGCCATAATTGTTCCTCCCTTCTAAAATTAC
>CAZAKO010000010.1:28629-32488 GCA_964485745.1 uncultured bacterium | reverse complement strand
TCCTGGAGTGGCGCCAAAAGTTGAATTTGATTCTGCCCAGTTGCTTTGTTCCCGACTGTCGAGTTCAGGAAGCTTCTTCTCCAGAGACTTGCCCGCCTTCATACCCCAAGTCCCGTCATAACCAAGCTGATCATTCACTGTACCTGTCGGATCACTTAGAATGATATTGTCGGCTGTATTATTAAGTCCTGGCCAGCGGGAGGGAATAATAATCGTCGCCGGTGTTGGCGGGAAATAGTTGTAAAATGCACTGCTGTCACTCGTCAACACGAGATATTCGCCCGGTTCCAAGGCAACTGAATACTGTATTCGAACACTGCTGCGCCTGTTGGAAAAATACCAATCACGGAGATCGACCTGATCAGCACAGATATTGACGATCTCAACAAATTCTGTCTGACCAGCTATGGGATATGCTAAAAATTCATTTAAGGCTAAAGAGTGGGGTAGGTAACTTACCAGCAAGTCAGTATGGGCCACGTTATCGGCGAAATATTCTTCTCCATCCATTCCCACAACTACAATATATCGGCAGCGTCCGGATTTACTCGTCATTAGACTGCTGCTGTAATAGAAGACTGAATCGGGCAACAAGGGCGGGATACTCTGAACGCTCCAGACGAGTTCATCTGACGAGGTGCTGCCGTCCTCATTAGCATCAAAAAACAATTCAATCGAAAAGGGATTCGACAATGCACTGCCGGAATTCCGCACCGCAATCTCAAAATGAGCCGGCTGTATTAATCCCGCAGTGGAATCAGTGAATGCAAAACTATTTGGTACGATGGATATATCTTTCTGGTATTTTAGGACGGAATTTTTCTCGCCCGGAGAAGCCCCCACAGCTGCTAACGAAGTTCCCCAGTTACGCTCACCCAGAGCAGGAGTATTAGGATCCCTGCGCTCGATGCTAATCCCGGTTTCTCCGCCCCAATCATTCCTAAAATACACAGTCTCAACGACATGGTCGATTGCATCACTCAGAAATAAAGAGTCGGAAGTATTGTTGATCACCGGGAACCCATCCATTACAATTAATGTCGCCTCAAATCCAGGATAAGATTGCTTAAAACCACCCTGTGAGGTGACAATCCCGAAACCACCTGGCATGAGTAATTTTGAATCACCAGTCAAATATTTCCATTTCCCCCCGGCATCCCGACACTTCCATTGATATAGATCAACGGCATAGTCGGAACGATTATAAATTTCAAACCATTCCGGTTCTCCAGACGCAGGAGCATACATAATTTCATTAATAATTACCGAATTGCTTGGGTAACCGACGAATAGCTGGCTACTAATAGTATCATCCGCGACCAATTCATCACTGGGGCATGAGACTGTTGCCCTCAGCCTCAGCAAGCCGCCGGACGTGGGGAAAAAACTAATGTTCAAAATCTCAGTTTCAGCATTGTCTAATGAGGTATTTGAAAAAACCATCTTGTCAAGCAGTAAATTGCCACCCATGTCTGATAAACAAAGCTGAACCGAGTAACCATTGACAGATAATAATCCCCGGTTGCTGACCTGACAAATTAAACGGGCATCATCTCCATAAATCAGCTGCTCCGGCGATACCTTAACCTCATCAATAGCCAGATCAATGTTTTTAATCAGGATGCTGTTCGGTCGGTTGGGGGTCGCCCCACTCACATCCTGCGAAAGCCCCCAGTTATTCGCCGAATTGTCCAAAGAATACGGATTTATTCGCTCAAGTGAAACTCCTGACTGAGAACCCCAAGCTGCTGAATACTCCAGGGCATCTATGATATGGTCACAGAGATCGCGGACTACGATGGAGTCCTTAGTGTTGTTTAATCCGGGTATCGCTTTCTCGGTTTCGATAAAAATTCCGGCAACATCCCAAATAGCCAGCATGGCCGAATCCGAAGCAAGCGTAACATACTCGTTGGGCTGTATCAATACATCCTTAGAAGTAATTCTTGATCGGGTTGAGTTGTCACCAATAGTCCAGGATCTGAGATTGATTGGATCGGTAGAAATGTTGTATAATTCGATCCATTCGCCTCCGCCATCGGCTCTGGGCGCATACATAAATTCGTTGATTACCAGACAATCTTTAGAATAGGGCGCCTTTAACGTGAAGAAGAAACGGTTGTTTTGCAGATTATCATCTTCGAAATTAATCAAAGCCAGGATGTCCACCATCCCCACGGGTGCTTCCGGTAACACCGGGAATAAAATAACCTGGTCGCCCGGCTCCAGAGAGAGAATATCGGTATATACAATTTCCTTCGCAATCAACATCGAATCATTATTCCAGTCGGGACCAAAGTGAACTTCGGCATTGTAGATCGGATTTAAGCCAACGTTTTGGATTGTCAACCGAAATTGCACCGGCTCTCCGGGAACCGGGCCGGCATCTGTACAGCGCCGCAAATCAATGACCGCAATATCGTAATCGCGGGGCGAAAGACTGTTTCTAAATCCCGGGGTTCCATTAACCGTCTGGCTATTGCCCCAATTATCCTCAGAATCGGGACCGTCAAGAATGATTTTTTCATCCGAATAGCCAGCCTCCTGGTCGGGAGTGGTCAATACTCGGGATAAGGTGTCGTTATCAGTCAAACCAAGTATAAGCTCGTTTTGCACGGTATTTAGCAACCCACTTTTCCCAAAGGCGGAATTATCAATTGTCAATAATAGAGCATTCTGGGGTATGAGCAAAGCATAGGTTGAAGATTTTCCATCAATTAAATAGCCCCGATCTAAGATAAGCGCATATTGCCCCGATGACAGGATGCTACTGCCAAAAGGAAACTGCAGGGTTTCAAGTTCACCATTTATTGAAAAATACACCTCGTGTAAATCCACTGGCGAACCGCTAATGTTAGCGATCTCGATATACTCATCATAGTCATCCGCACCGACGGGATTAAACATGACCTCGCTGATCGTCAGCGCCTGCCCCCAGATCAACTTGGCAGAAAACAGCAAAACGAACGAGAAATAGGTGAATTGATTCATCGGGTACTTAAACAATACCAACCTTGTCATTTTCCAACCTAATTTTATGCTCTAAATCACAAATTGTCAATACGAATTATCCGGCTGGCAACATAAAGAAAAATATTGACATCTATATTCATTGCATCGAAATTAGATTCGCATTTAATCTGAATCAAGAACGGTAACCGGTTTGCTATGACAGGTATATGAACAATAGGAAAATTATCGTCTATTTTCAACTAGCTTGTTGCCTGATTGCAGGTACCTATCTCAACCTATTAATGGCGCAGGAACCCGAAAAATATCAGCGAAAGTCAATCACTTTCGTGGATGCATTACTGTTTACTCAAGACCTCAAGCTGAATCCTGCCGACCGACAATATTTATTGAATGCAATTCAAACCGGGATCCGGATTGCCCGTTTCGACTATAATCCTTTGCCGGAGAACCTGCAAAGTACCTTCCGGCAGGAATTAACTGCCGTCGGGCACTTTTCGGAAAATGAACTAGAATCACAGATAAATACCCATCTCGTCCCCGAAATTGTCAGGGTCCTGGACCTTAATAAAGAAATTCGGGCGCAGAATTTAATCACCGAGACCCAACGCAACTCATTTATCACCCTGAAAGCCAAAGAGCTGGGTATCACCGCCGATCAGCTGGAGCGGGTGATGAACTCCTCCTTTCTTTTTATCCCGGTGATTAACTCCTATAGTGAAAAAACCGACAAGGATAAGGGCGAAGTCAGTGTCAAAATGACCGGCAGCTTGTTGTGGTACCACGTCATCAGCGATGACCAGCCGCGAGTGGAAAAGATTGCCCGTGTTTACACCGAAAGCAATTCCAGCGCCGCAACGGACGATCATTATACCATTGATGGTCAGCG
>CAZAKO010000010.1:0-28529 GCA_964485745.1 uncultured bacterium | reverse complement strand
CCGAAAGCAATTCCAGCGCCGCAACGGACGATCATTATACCATTGATGGTCAGCGGGTGGATGGTCGGGAGTATGCATTCAGGATGGCTGCTCATACACTAGCGATTAACTTCGAGATTAAAACCCGCGAGCTGGATATGTTCAAACTCACGGCGCCCATCGTTGAGGTCGAACGGCGCCGAATAAAATTTCCACTGGGTCGGGCTGAGGGCATCAAATTGGATGAGCCGTTCTTCGTAGGTGAATGGATCGAACGCGATGATGGCAAGGTCCGGTTCCAAAAATCCGGTTTTGTGCGCATCAGCACAGTTGCCAACAACCAGAAATCTCCCGGACAACTATCTCAGGCAATCGCCATCAAAAAGGGCGATTGGGCACACGGAATGATGATTGTAGAACACCCCCGACTCGGAATAGACATTGCCTTCAAACCACGCCTGTTCGATATCAAGGTTGAAAGTGGCTTTATGATGAACACTCAAAAAGGATTCGTCGTCTATTTTGACGACTATACCGGCAAGACGATCGGACTCGATCTCGACTTCCAGTGGAATATTGCCAGCTTGATCAACAAAAGACAGACATTCCTGGTATTTGGCGGGACGGCGAGCGCTATACCGGTAAAGAGCCAGATTTTCGACTTCGCCATCTGGGACAAGGATTGGCGCCTGATTGATCTGATTCCTACTAACAACTGGTTCGCTGGTCTTTATTATGGATACGCTGGCTACCTCAAAAAATACTATCTCGGGCCCTTCGCGATTCAGGGCGAAGCCTTACTGGGTGCCCAAATCATCTCTATCTCAAAAGTTCGCGGAAGCGACTACTATAACGGCGAAAAAGTCACCATTTCCAACAACAGCGTTGGCGTGCGTCTAAACGCCGGGCTCGAGTATGCGGTCAACATTGATTGGAATATCGGGATTTTCGCCGGTGTACAGGCATTTCCGCCCATTGACTGGTGGACGGTTAAGTACGATAAAAAAGAGGTTGATATCGTTAACGAGGCGGGCTGGGTGGCGCCGAAAATGTACAGCTACAGCACAACATTTGGACTCTATATTCATTTTTCTCCGCCAACCTTGGCTTTTAATCCCGTGGCGGTGATTCAAAACCAGCTGAAAAATTTATAGGACAATAAACATGCGGCATATTATCTCAGTCATTTTACTCGGCAGTCTTGCACTGATCAACCTTGAAGCCTCAAACTTGCCTCGAGCGTGTCAAGCAACCCTGCTGGAAAGTACTTCACCAACCGCCGTAATGGTTCGTGCTACCGGAATCGGAATTGGTAAAAAGGGTCATAAGCCCAAAGCCGCTGAACTCGATAAAAGCGCCAATTTAGATGCCCGCAAAACTGCTGTCTGGTTTGTGCTGCTTGGCGGTACCGATCCGCTGTTGCAAACCGCCGAAGAAAAGCAAGCCTTCGAAAAAATCCAGGAGAATTTCTACCGGGAAGACAACATCCGTAAATTTATTGCCTGGGAGGCTGACTATTACGACAAGCGCATTAAAATTGATAACGGCACCGGGCTGAAAATCGAAAAGACGTTTAAAATAAACAAGAGTTTACTTCAAGAAACACTGATGCAACAGTCTGTACTTGTTAAATCTACTGCCATCGTTGAAACTCTTGGATTACCTACAATTATGGTAATCCCCGAAGCTCCTAAAGAGATTGCCCCGTTAGAATTACTCAGAACCGATCCCAATATCAAAAAGGGCGCCGAGGTCATCGAGTCCTATCTGACGGCCAGAAAGTACACCGCGGTCGTTCCGGAACAGCAACAAGTGCTGCAAGAGCTAATTTCCACTCAGTATGCCCTGAGCAGTACGGAAGAGGACTACGGCTACCTGCTGGCTCTTTCCATTGGCAGCGATGTATATATAACCTACAATATCACCATCGAATCCCGCAACGTTGGCTCTTCAACCGTTAAAAAGGGCATCGTCGGCTGCCGGGCTTTCGAAACCACCACCGGGCGCCTGCTGGGAACCGAAACCGGCTATAGCCCGGAACGCGCTGCACCCGACGCTGTGCTCATTGAAGAAGCGATGAACGACGCTGCCGATAAGGTCCTAAGCCGAATTTCGGCCTACTGGAAAGCCGATACTCAGCAGGGCATCCAATATAAACTGATTGTATCGGTTAGCAATGCTTACGACACCGACGAGGCTGAGGAAATCATCTTCCAGCTCAATGATATCCTAAAGGGAATGTCCAATGTACTGAAAGAAAATGCCGTCTCTGACTATTCCTATGATGTCCTGATGTGGGTCGGTTCCAATAGATATGCATCTGCCTCAGATATCTACCGGGCTATCAAGAGTCTTTATAAGGGTAATGGTTCGGTGAAAAGAACCTCTATCTCCAGAAAATTAATTCTTTTAACCATTGCTGAAGAGTAGGGGGGGCTTTGCGTAATATATCAACTTTATTCTTAATCAGTCTTCTCAATATGGTAAGTCTAGCCCAGATTCCTAAGTGGGCGCAAACCAATAGTCATCCCAAATATCCTGCCTCCACTTACCTGTTAGGGGTCGGGATCGCCAGTGAAAAAGCCACCGCCACCGAATTAGCCCGGGCTGATGTCGCCAAGCAAATCCAAGTAAGAATAGAATCTGAGTTAGAAACCCTGGAACAGGAAATCACTGCCGATGACCAGACTAAACTAAAATCCGAAATAGTCTCTCGCACAAAATCCGTCGTAACTGAGACAATCGCCGGTATCGAAATCGCCGCAACCGAATTCATCAAAGGACAGTTTTACGTTCTGGCGGTTCTGAATAAACAGAAATATTATTCGGCGCTCGAACAACAGTTGGGGAACATTGTCGCCGAAACCGATACATATTTGACTGGTGCCCGGACCTTAGTCCAGCAGGGCAACATTTTTACCGCCCTGGACAATTACCTTAGTGCTCAGAACACAATCCCTGACTTCCTGGCTAAAAACGCTCTTTACCTGGCTCTTACCGGGTCAACTTATCCGGCAGCTAAGAGCTACTCGGTTGCGGGTGTTCTTACCGAAGCACGAGCCCTATTAGCGGCAATCAATATCAAAATCATCAGTGGTGATAATCAGAGCGACCCGGTGGGTAAGGTTCTCGGCGAACCACTAATTGCACAAATACGCTACACCGCTCCCGATGGCAATGAAGTCGGGATTAAATGGTATCCGGTAATTATCAAATATTCAAGTGGCGAAGTCATTAGTAAAATAGCTTCTGATCAGGATGGGATCATCAAGACTAATATTTTAGCCGTACCGACTGAGAGTGACAACCAACGCGGAAAAGTGATTTTCTCTCTTGGTCTAAGCAATGTACCCGAAATTTTTAAAAACGAGATTGATAAAATCCAGGCCGTATTCTCATACAATCTGATTATCAGTAATGTAACCTTTTCAGTAAATATTACCGATATGGCCGGCAATCCCGATCCAGAGCTGAATAGGTTGGTAACCAGCTGGATTAATGAAAATGGTTTTAAGACTAATCCTGACGCTACGAAAATTGTAGCTGGCGGTGCCGAAATTACAAATGAAAAGATCGTTGATTCACCAGCCGGCAAACAAATTTTTATTGAACTTAAGCTGAACCTGGTGCTTACTGATAAGCAATCTGCCAGCCGGCTGGCTACCGTCACGGCGACGGGTAAGGGTATGGCTCTTCGCTCCAGAGACCTTGCCATCCAAAAAGCCGGTGCTAAATTAACCGTGTCAAAAGAAAAATTTGCTGCCTTTTTACAGGCTGCTACGCAAACAGAATAAATGATGTCTTAACAACACGAAAGGAGTAGTGCTATGAAAAAGTTACTCATTATTGCTCTGTTAATTCCGTTGGCGCTGATGCTGATGACCTGCGGCGGTAAGCCAAAAGCCAAAATGAACGAGGTCCCCGAATGGTATCTTAATCCGCCACAAGCCGAAGATGCTATTTACGAGGCTGGCGATGCCGCTAAGCAGAGCATGGGCTTAGCCAAAGAAGCCGCCGATGCACGTGCCCGGGATGGGATTTCTCGGATGATTGAAGTTAAAGTATCCAATATGCTGAAAAACTTCATGCAGGAAAGCGGTCTCGGAGAAGATGCCGAAGCCTTGGAGTTCACCTCGTCGGTCAGTAAGCAGGTCTCCAATAATGTCCTGAACGGCTGCAAGATTATCAAACGGGAAATGAAGACCGAGGGCTCATTGTACCATGCCTATTCACTGGCTGAATACAACCTGAATAGCCTGATTCAGGAAACCCTCAACGAGGCTCGCAAACAAAAGGCGCTTTACAACGAAGCTAAGGCGAATCTCAGTTTCGACGAACTCGAAAAGGAAGTCCAAAAACTCGAAGCCGTCGGCAAATGAATCACAATAAGCCCGCCGTGATTTGGATTGCATGGCGGGCTTGTTCCTCTTCCAATGCAAAACCACCTCGTGACTCTTCTTACCCTGTGTTTTCTCACCTTTTCCGCTAACTCTCAAACTATCATACCCGAATGGTTTGAGACAATGCCGGATTCTCCTCCAGGTACAATGTATGCCGTTGGATATTCTGGTAAGTACCAGAATCCTTCATTAGCGCGAAAGGCGGCATTATTTCAAGCGCTAACAAACATGGCCAAACAAAAACAATCACATCTCATTTTTGAAGTCGAGGATCTGGCAGATGGCATTTTCAGGATCCTGAATCCAACGTTCGATTTATCCTATGAGGCGCTCGCTCTGCTGGAAATTGAATCTAACTACTCGGCTCTCGATTCTTCGATCTCCGCTGACGGATATTTTGTGTTAATCAGTTACCCCCAAACAAGCCATAAAATTTCTGCTAACGACAAAGAGTGGAGTGCTCGTCCGGACTGGACTGGCAACCTACCCTCGTCCAAAGAACATTATTACGGAGTCGGCATCGTATCCAATTACTCCTCTTGGGTACGAGCCTGGAGGGATGCCGATGAGTATGCCCGATTCGACTTGGGTAAGAATATCGAGATTGCGGCACGCTCAACACATACAATTCAGCGTGACAGTCGCAACGTAATCGAATCGAAAATTATCCGGCAGTCCTACGATCTTACCCTCAGGAATAGCATCGTCGTCTCGCACTGGTATGATAAAAATAGTGATACTTACTATTCTTTATGCCGGCAACCGCGATCGGTTAAGCCTGACTGATCTTGTCAACTATTTCTACAACAAGCATGTTAATTTTTTCTATTGGAACTTGATTCCCAACCAAAAGACCGATTGACCGACCACCTAAATGTCTGGCGGCAATAGCGCCGGCATAGACATCACTTGATATAATCAAATCATCCCGAAGAGATAATATATCATCTTCCAACTCCGTTGTCTGCAAATTGCTTTGGGGGACTAAGCCGGTAGCGATTCTGGGGTGTTCTCCAAACTTTACCATGCAATCAATGGCGGCTTCCATAAGCACATCATCATACAGATTAGACATATCCGGAAAGCGTGTCCCAAGGTCGTCATCATTGGGCCCGATTAATGGATTTTTACCCGAAACGTTTATATGGTCTTTAAGAACATATACAGATTTTTGTGAAATTTGACGTTTTGGTAGAATTCTTCCCAAAAATATAAAGCAAGATGCTCCCAACCGGGCCGCTGCACGAGTCAGCTCTCTCCAAAGCAATTCATCCGATTGATTTAAGATCCAGACCCCAAATCTAGACTGTTTTGTAAACCCTGAGCCACAGTGAAAATCGGCGACATAGGGATGGGAAAGGTAATCTGCCGCTAACCGAAAGGTGGAGATTAGCGCAACGTTGTAATTGCGGAGTCTTTGTTCAGCGAGCCGATTCTCTATATCTTTGTAAGTATAGGATATCAACTATCTTCTATTGGCGCCTCAAGAAAACTTGGGCCGGTCTTGTCTTCTTCATTGCTTTTAAAACTACTTAAAAATTTCAGCAGCTCGGTTTGTTTCTTGATTGCTTCAGTCAAGAGTTGAATTAGCTCGTTCTTGTGGTGTTCCAGTTTGATAATTTCTTCAGTCTCAGTTGCTTTTTTCTGTTTCGCGGTATCTAAAACATCGGTTGCTATTTTCTCCGCATCAGCGACAATTTTCTTTGCCTGCTCCTCTGCGGTTTTAAAAATATTCTCCGGAGAGGTGACTTTCATTTGTTCAAGCTGATTTTCAATCGGCTCTAACTCTCTGAGGCGTTTCTCCATCTTTTCAAACTCATCGGCTAACATCTCGAGAAAATAGGTCACCTCAACGGGATCGTAGCCCCTCCAGGACTTGTTAAATTTCCTCTCAATAATGTCTTTTCTCTGAATCACCTTATGTTCCAATCAGGCTGCAAATATGGATTTAAAACTTGGCCTTTTTATCCTAATCCACTAGAAGCTGCTTCGTTTAGATTTTCTTCAGAATCTTCTGCTGATTCTGGCTCCGCTGGTTGTTCATTATTGTCTTTGTCATTTTCTGATTCTAAGACACGGGTCACTGCCGAGATCGAGTCACCCTCATCTAATTTGATCAGACGTACGCCCTGGGTATTTCTACTAATCGTTCGAATCGTAGCCACCGGAAGTCGGATAAGAACCCCCTTCTCGGTAATGATCATCAGGTCATCACTATCAACCACCTCGCGTAATGCGACCATCCGCCCATTCCGAGCAGAAGTTTTGAGAGTAATTACCCCTACGCCACCGCGCTTGATAACGGGATAATCCTTAATGTCGGTCCGCTTGCCATAGCCATTCTCAGAAACGGCCAAAAGGGTACCGCCTTCATGTCTGACAACTACCATCCCAACCACAAAATTATCCTTATCAGGCAACTTGATTCCCCTGACTCCTGCCGTTGTACGTCCCATTGGTCGGACATCCGTTTCCCGAAAACGGATAGACTTACCGTGAGAAGTACCAATAATGATGTCCTGATCACCATTTGTAAGCCTTACCGCAATCAAGTCGTCGTCTGGATCCAAGTTTATGGCCTTGATTCCAGTTCGGCGTGGATTACCATATTGAGAAAGGATCGTCTTCTTAATAATCCCCTTCTTGGTTGCCATGACAATGTAATGCTGATCATCGAATTCCTTGACATTCAGGACGGCACGCACCTTCTCATCGGGCTGGGTTTCAATCAGGTTAATGATTGCCCGTCCTCGGGCAGCTTTACTCCCACGTGGAATCTCGTGTACTTTTAGCCAATAACACTTGCCTTTATCGGTAAAGAACATAAGGTAATCATGGGTATTGGCAATGAATAGGTCATGTACGAAGTCCTCGTCCTTGGCTTGTGCGCCAGCGCTCCCTCGACCGCCGCGATTTTGCCGCCTAGAAATATCTACCGGGAAACGCTTGATGAAGCCGTTATGAGTTATGGTTATCACCATATCCTCTTCGGCAATCATGTCCTCGATCGAAAACTCTCCGTCATCTTCGATAATTTCCGTGCGGCGCTCATCTCCATATTTATCCCGAACCTCGCTCATCTCACTTTTTAAAATTTCCATACGCAGCGGGCGACTTTCGAGAATTTCCTTCAACCGAGCGATCAGCTTCAGGACCTCTTTATACTCATCAACAACCTTTTTAACCTCCAGGCTGGTAAGCTTCTGCAGGCGCATATCAAGAATTGCCTGAGCCTGCCGCTCCGAAAACTTGAATCTATCAATAAGATTGACTTTCGCATCATTTGGTGATGATGAACCGCGGATTATCGCAATCACTTCATCTATGTTGTCCAGCGCGATTTTAAAGCCTTCAAGAATGTGTGCTCTCTCCTCAGCTTCACCCAAATCAAATTGGGTGCGCTTCACAATAATCTCATGCCGAAAATCTATATAATGACTTAATACCTCCTTCAGATTCATCCGCTGGGGAATGCCGTCGGCAAGCGCCAGGATATTGATTCCAAATGAATCCTGAAGCTGGGTATGATTGTACAGTTGATTTAGAACTATTTCTGGAACGGCATCTTTCTTGATTTCGATTACAATCCGAATGCCCTCTTTATCTGATTCATCCCGAATATCTGCAATTCCCTCAATTACCTTGTCCCTGACAAGGTTGGCAATTTTTTCGATCAGGCCCGATTTATTGACCTGAAAGGGAATTTCGGTAACAATAATACTGTCTTTGCCAATTTTGCTCGTCTCGACAAAGGCTTGGGCACGGACCTTAATTGTCCCCTTACCCGTTTCATAGGCGTTTCTGATGCCTGCCCGGCCAAGTATAATTGCCCCGGTCGGGAAATCAGGTCCTTTAATGAAATCCATCAGATTCTGGATTGAGGCATCCGGGTTATCCACCAGGAAAATTATCGCATCAATAACTTCCTTGAGGTTATGGGGTGGTATATTCGTTGCCATTCCGACCGCAATCCCGCTCGAACCGTTGGCTAATAATACTGGAACTGCAGTTGGTAATACGGTCGGTTCCTCAAGTGTTTCATCGAAATTAGGGGTGAACGCAACCGTCTTTTTTTCGATATCTCTCAGTAGCTCGCCGGCAATGCGGCTCATTCGTGCTTCAGTATATCGCATTGCTGCCGCATTATCACCATCAACGGAACCGAAATTGCCCTGACCGTCTACCAGCGGATACCTCATCGAAAAATCCTGCGCCATGCGTACCAGCGAGTCATAGACTGCGGCATCCCCATGCGGGTGATACTTTCCCATGACTTCACCGACTATTCTGGCACATTTCTTAGTCGGACGATTGTGAGCCAAACTCAGTTCCTGCATGCCGTAAAGAATCCGGCGATGAACCGGTTTTAAGCCGTCCCTAACATCAGGAAGGGCGCGGGATACTATCACCGACATGGAGTAGTCCAAATATGAATCCCGCATTTCCTCATCAATATTGACATTGATGACCTTATCTCTCTGAAATTCGATATTTACCTGCCTGCTCATCGTTTAGATATCCAAGTTTCTGACATATTTAGCATTTTTCTGGATAAAAATACGCCTTGGTTCCACATCATCACCCATCAAAATTGAGAACGTTCTGTCTGCCTGGGCAGCATCCTCAATACCAATCTTCAGGAGCGTGCGGGTCTCAGGATTCATAGTGGTAGACCAGAGCTGCTCTGGATTCATCTCGCCTAAACCCTTGTACCGTTGAACATCAATTTTGGTATTACCTTCTTTCTTAAAGCGTTTGACCAACAGATCGCGTTCATCATCATCATAAGCGTAATAATCCTTCTTGCCATAAGAAACCTTGTAGAGTGGCGGCTGAGCGATAAACACATGACCATCCTCGACTAGCTGCGGCATATAGCGATAAAAAAAGGTCAGTAGTAAGGTTCTGATATGGCTTCCATCAACATCAGCATCTGTCATAATAATGATTTTGTTATAGCGCAACTTGTCAATTTCAAACTCTTCTTCTCCAAATCCGGTACCGACGGCTTTGATCATGGTCAGAATCTCTTCATTACTTAGAACTTTATCAATGCGCGCCTTCTCCACATTAATAATCTTACCCCGGATGGGTAAAATCGCTTGATAACGGCGATCTCTTCCCTGTTTGGCACTTCCACCAGCGGAGTCGCCTTCAACTATGTAAATTTCGCACAAACTCGGATCTCTTGTGGAACAATCGGCAAGCTTCCCCGGTAAATTGCCAACATCCAGGGCACTTTTACGCCGGGTAAGTTCACGCGCCTTGCGGGCTGCCTCACGTGAACGGGCGGCACCAACGCACTTCTCAATAATCCGTCGTGCTTCTGTCGGGTGTTGTTCAAGATATTCAGATAACCCGTCCGAGGCAACCGAATCAACAATCCCCTTAATCTCAGAGTTACCTAATTTCGTTTTCGTCTGACCCTCGAACTGCGGCTCTGGAACCTTAATACTAATTACCGCCGTCAAGCCTTCCCGAACATCTTCTCCGGACAGGGTATAATTTTCTTTTTTAAAAAGATTGTTTTTGGCTGCATAATTATTCAGGGTTCTAGTTACTGCGGTCTTAAAACCTACCAGATGGGTTCCCCCTTCAACGGTATTGATATTATTTACAAAAGTAAAGATGTTGTCGGAGTAAGATGAATTATATTGGAGTGCTATCTCAACCGTTACACTCTCTAACTCTTCTTCTATATAGATCGTCTTACCGATGATAGAGGGCCTAGTTTCATCAAGATATTTAACAAACTCTATTAAACCGCCTTTGTATAGAAAATGCTGTTCGCTCCCATCTCGCTCATCTTTTAATGAAACATCAAGATTTTTATTTAAGTAAGCCAATTCGCGCATCCGCGCCTCAATGATATCGTACTCCCAGACCCCTTTCTTAAATACCTCTTCATCGGGCATAAATCTAACAAGCGTGCCCCGCTTCCGCGTCTTGCCAATCTCGGTTACCAACGACGTAGCGGTACCCCTCTTATACGTCTGGGTATAAATCTTGCCCTCACGGTACACTTCAACCCTCATCCATTCTGAAAGCGCATTTACGACGGAAACGCCAACCCCATGGAGCCCACCGGAAACCTTGTAAGTCCCCTTATCAAATTTTCCTCCGGCATGCAACATGGTCATAACAACTTCCAACGCGGGCTTGTTCTCGGTTTTATGAATATCCACCGGAATGCCCCGACCATTATCCAAAACACTTACCGAATTATCCTGATTAATTGTAACCACAATCTTGTCACAGTACCCGGCAAGAGCTTCATCTATAGAATTGTCAACGACTTCAAAAATCAAATGGTGTAATCCCCGCTTGCCAGTATCGCCAATATACATCGCCGGTCTCTTGCGGACCGCCTCAAGTCCCTTCAGAACGGTTATTTTTTCCGCGCTATACTCTGCCGATTCGGCAAACTTAATCTTACCTACCGTAAAATAATCTCCTTTATCTTAGCATCGGTTAAATGGGAATTGACCCGATCCAATAGTTCTTGCTTCTGAAATAACAGTTCATTCCGCCAAGCCGGCGAGTCTACTGCAACGTAGAGTTTCCCGTAGGCTACCTTTACTGCCTTAGCATGTTTAGCAATTGGTTCACCAACAATTGCATCCCAACTTGTCACCGCCTGCCATTGATGGACAATATTACCAATCTTGATTTGCTTCAGCATCTTTTCAAGGGCAGTATTAATAGAAACCGACATCAGGCAATACCTATGGGTAAATTATAAATCTTAATCCTCCTCCTGCCACCGGCAAGTTTCCGCCGATTAATATTGCGGATATCTGTGGTGGTCATCAATATCTGATTCTGATCTCCAATGTTATTAATAATATTAACACAATGGGTTATATCAAGCATGGCAAACAGATCATCTAACAGGAAAATTATCGGCTCTCCCGCCTGTTCTTCGATAAATTTTCCTTCCGCCATTTTAAGAGAGACCAACAAAATTTTATGTTCACCCTGAGAGCCTAAATATCTTATGTCACGATCGCCATAAACCAACATAACATTATCAAGATGTGGACCAATACTTGTCCTACCTGTTTTTAAATCTATTTGAAAACGTGAAATCAGTCTACTCTTAAAACATTCCCTGAATTCGGTCTCATCACCAGGTATATTTGATCCGACTTCTAAAACAACGGGTTTTTTAAAGTGGGATAGTTTCTGAAAATTAGCGTTTAATATCGGGTTGAATTCATTAACAAATCTCTTGCGAATATTACTAACTCTTTCGGCGTGATTGACAATTATGTCGTCCATTGCCTCAAAATACTTATCATACTTCTTATTATGCTGCCTGTTCCGATATTGATTCAAAATCAGATTACGTTGGTAGATTCGCTTCTTATACTCAACCAGGGATGAAAAATATTCATAGTTAACCTGAGAGATTATCCGATCAATAAAACCTCTTCTGACTGCCGGACCGCCGTCTGTAATCTTTTGGGTCCCTGGCGAAAGGATGATCACCGGCATTTTTCCGACAATGTCTATTCTTTTTTTTAATTCAACCTTGTTAATAAATACTTTTTTCCCCACTTCCTTAGAATAGTTTACATTTATCTCAATTCGGCCAAATTTCAGAGAGTCAAATTTTCCAAAGATTTGAAAATAAACTTGACCTGTTTCTAACACATCCAGATCATTATTTGTTCGAAAACTCTTTGCCAGGGACAGATAGTGAATTGCCTCTAATAATGCGGTTTTACCAACGCCGTTATCACCACAAACAATATTCACATGTTCATTAAGTTCTAAATAGGCTTGGCTGTAATTTCTGAATTGAACCAGTTTGAGCGTCCTTAAATTCATCTAAAAAGTTTTACCAGAAATGGAAACATTTATCTGATTAACAGGAGGATATCTAAAATTATTTACTCACTCAGTCTAATTGGCATTAAGAGCATGATGAAATCTTCTTTTTCCTGTTGCTGATCAGGAAGAATTAAACAGGCACTAATTGCTGATTTAAGTTTCAATACAACTCTTTCCGTGTCAACGCTTCTTAATATTTCCTTTAGATACTCGGCATTGTACCCGATTGTCATATCATCACCGTCATACTCAACCTCAATTGCCTCGTCGGCAGAAGTTCTGGACTCAGGATTAATAGTTGATATTTTTGAATTACTTTTACTCAAAAATACCGATATCTGATGAGTTGTTCGGTTCGAAAAAATATCAACTCTCCTTAAAGTTGACAACAGAGAAACAAGATCAGCGACAACAATTTTATCATTATCCTTTGGAATAACGCTCATATAGTCGGGAAAATGTTCATCAATTATCCGAGTAAAAATAACGGTTGAGTCTAATTCGACTTTTACATGGTTTTCACTAATCGAGAGTAGGGTTTTTCCTTCGGAATCAAGATAACCAAGCAGGAGATTTAGAAATTTTGTGGGAATAATAACATCACTATCTGCACCTGAATTTTTATAATCCTTGCGGATTAGACAAACCAAGCGATGACCGTCGGTAGCAACCGCCCTGATTTCCTTACTTTTAAATTGGAATAATACGCCCATTAATGCCGGTTTTAGTTCATCCCGACTGACAGCAATAATGGTTTTTTGAATTAAACGTTTTAAAAGAGCATTCTCAACTTCAATATTATTAAAACTTGCAATTTTGGGAATTGACGGAAATTCCTCACCCGGGCGTCCCATAATTTCATAGACTCCGTTACCAGATTTTAGGACCACCTTACCTTCATTGTCGGCATTAATCAATATTTCGCCCTCTTCGGATTCATTAACAATGTCCAAAATGATTCTCGTGGGAATAGCTACAGATCCATCCTCGGATTTGTTTACCGGCAAGGTAGAATTCATGGTAATTTCAATATCAGATGACCGGAGGGTAAGACTTGAATCTTTGACTTCAAACAGAATACTATTTAAAATTGGCATCGTGGAGCGAGTCGGAGACACTTTTGACACTTTTTGCATATGCGAAAGGAGATCTTTTTTTTCGACACTAAGTTGCATTGCAGGCTCCTTTTTTTTGTAAAATTTAACGACGAGTAATTTTACCAAAATATGGGAATTTTTCCAAGATTTTTTAAATCAAAATAAAACTTAATCTAAGATTAAAATTATATTCAACTCTTATTTAGATGAAGTGGTGAATTTGTTGATAAATAAACTTCTTTTAAAAGGAGTCTCTGATACTTTTGATAACAAAATATTGTTGACAATATGTTGATAAAGGTAAGATTAGAAAAATTTTTGGATTATTTTCGGATGTTATTGGTCATAGTAACATTTTAACAATATGTTAACTATAATTAATAACTGATTAATAACTGACTTTTATTTCTATGTTAAATTTTGAGCGGAGTTCACCAATCCATTGTTCATACAGTCTGGATTTTTTATACTCAAGAGCCCATTGTTCAAGAGTAACCCAGGAATCATCGTATACTGCATCTAATCTGATTAGATGATATCCAAGGTCAGTTTGAAAGATTGAACTTATTTCGCCTGTTTTTAGGGTATTAAGAATGGTAATAAACTCCGGTTGTTGAATTTGGTTTTTGGGAATTCTTTGAATTTTTCCTCGATTACTTTCTACGTCTGGATCCTCACTAAATAAAACAGCTGCTGAATCAAATTCGATATCTTGGTTAATGATTAAATTACGTACACTATCGGCAAGGCTGAGAGTGGATTTGATATTATCGTCCGATATTTTGGGTTTAATCAAAATGTGCCGGACATTGATACTTTCACCTTTTCGGTCTATTAGCTGAATAATATGATATCCAAAGTCTGTTCTGGTAACATTGCTTATTTGCCCTTTTTGTAAGGAGAAGGCTACTTCTTCAAAGTCTTTGATAAAGTCACCACGGGAGATGAAGCCGAGATCCCCACCGTAAGACGCAGTTGCCTGATCATCAGAGTATTTCTTTGCCAAGTCTTCAAAACTACGATTACCGCTTATAAGGAGAGACAGAATTGAATCAGCTTTATCCTTGGCTATTTTATGTTCTATTGATCCGGGTTTTAATTTGAAAAGGATTTGGCTGAAATCAATTGACGGGGGTATTTCTGGGATACTGTCTTTGTAGGTTTCATAAAAATCTTTTATTTCTCTACGGGTTACGGTCACCTTGCCAAATTTTTCATTTTTTAGTTGATTGGCTATTAACTGATTCCTAATTGTTTGGCGATAATCCTTTTTAATTTTCTGCATCGGGCTGCCGAACACTTTTTCCAATTCCTCTTTCGAACCCACCTGAGTAATAATATGGTCAATTTGCTGGTTTAACATATTTTCAACGTCGCGATCTTTAACCTCTATTGTTTCAATCTTTGCTTGCTCAAGCAGAATATTTTCATCAATCAGGGCATTCAACGATAGTTTTGATAATTGTGCATAACCTTGTGGATCAGATCGGGGATCAATTCCAAGTTGAGAAGCATAAAGGCGGGTATATTGGTCCAGTTCACTTTTTAAGATGGTATTTTCGCCAACAATTGCTGCTATGCCATCAATTAACTCCTGCGAGAAGCAGATTGTTGTAAGAATGATGAATAATATCGGTTGGTTCCTCATAAGTTTGCCCTGTCCCAGTTTGATAAATTTTCCTCTCTTATTTCGATGTCAGTTGAGGATAAAAGGCTATCAATGATGGCGGTGTAGCTTTCCTGTATTTTTGATTGGGTTATTTGTTGCAGGATCTCGTCGCGAACCTCATCAATGGAGCGGACAGAACCAGCCCGGTAACGCGAAAGGACCTCAATTATATGGTATCCATAGTCGGTTGGAATGGGGCCAAGTATTCTCCGGGGTGTTGTTTCGAAAATAGTCTTATCAATTTCCTTGATGGCGCTACCATGACTGATTGTTTTGGTTTCGAAATTGTACTTTTGAAAAAGCTTGTCAAGTTCACTACGTTTCTTGGATTCGAGAATTGATTTGATGTGATTTGCTTCCTCAAAATCGTTTACAACAACGTGAGATACCGTTGCCTCGTCGAATTCCCGAGTGAAGCTAATTCGGTTCTTGAAATAATAGTCCCGAATTTCGTTTTCAGATACGGTAACATTGGATTGTACAAGGTAGTGGAGATACGAGTCTATGATCATTTTCTTTTCGTAATTTTTCACTTTATTTAGAACGGCTTCGTCGCGATCAAAATGATATTTTTTTGCCCGCTGATAGACAATTTCACTCTCAATCCAGGAAGATATAATTGATTTGATATAATCCTTGTCGGTAAACTTTGGATTATCTGGATCGGGCAATATTTTCAAAAGTTCATCTTTGGTTAAATAAGTGTCATTGACGCGTGCGAGGTAATCTACCGGAACCTGATTTTTAGAGCATAGACTAAAGAATAGAAGAAATATAATAAATGCTTGTATTTTCAATTGTTTGTTTCCTCAGGGTTTTGGATTAGGAGGGATAGATTTAGTTTATAGTGATATTTGTTTTTGATTTTTTCCAAAACCTTTTCTTTCAATTGTTTATGACGTTCGTTTTTGTAATCAGAACCAACCCTGACCACGATATTGTCAAAGGGAATTGGTTCAGCCTCTTTTACGCTGATTACTTTAATGATTGAAAAACCGTTGCCAAAAGGGATCAGGTCGGGATAGACCGTGCCGGCCTTCGTGTTCTTAGCAGCCGCACCGATTCTGGAATACTGATTTTCGCGGATGAAGCCAAGGTAACCTTTCGCAGGACGATCTTGGAATCTTTCAGTATTTTTATCGGAGAGATTTTTAAAGTCACTGGTCTTTTTAGCAAGCTTCAGTATTCTTTCGGCTTTTTGTTTGTCTTTAATATATATTTCATGTACTTCATAAGTCGGCGATGACATATATGCCTTATCTTTGTTTTTCTCATAATATGATTTTAGCGTGTCGGTATCGTTACTGATGAGGTTGTCTATCTCACGCTGTTCGTAAATGTTGGTAAGCTGTTGATATTTCTGATTAGCGAGCCTGGTTTTAAATTCGTTACTTTGGTCTATTTTCTGTTCATAGGCTTTATTGATAACATAATAATTGATAAAGATTGACCTAATATTTGATGATAAGACAGCTGCTACAGATAAATCGTTGGGAATCGGATAGGGATACCGACTAATCATTTTTAATAGTTCCGGGACACCGTAAGCGATATCGTTCGCTATGTAAATTGGTTCGTGTAGGTTTATTGCCTTGAGGATATCTATCTCACTTGCTTGCCTTTGGTTATTATTCTGGTATTCGGTCAATTTCCTTGAGTATTCTTGGGCTAATTTATTAATTGATGTGTCAATCAGAGTAAAATGGGTGCTGTCTTGAATTATTTGCAGGTAATTCAGGTAACCAGAACGGATCCTTTTACTGTTGGTTTGCATCGCCTGCTCTAATAAGGCCGGCCGATATTCATCAAAAGTAAACATGTCTTTCATAGAGAGGGGCATTTTATTATATAGGTCCAGCAGCTGGTTCGTGGTAACAATTGTATCAAGCAGGTTGCGATCGAAGAACAGATTAAAGAGCAGTTTGTATTCATAATTCTTCAGATTTCTCTGGAGGGTTGAATCGCTAAGATAACCCTTCTTAATTGCGTCGGTCACAATCAGCTGCCTATCGGCGAACTGGTTGATTTTGTCCATTTTCTCGTCATTATTTAATGGCTTAAAACGGTGGGCCGGAATGAATTCATAAAAGTCAAGCAGACTATACCGCTGCGATCCGACTTTTAACAAAACTGGCTGGCTGTTTTTCGAACAAAATGAAATTGAAACCAGACTTAGAATAATCAATAAATACAATTTCTTCATAGTGAACCTCTCTTTGGTTATAAATTAAGTTTGGATGTTAGGAGATACAAGAACTGTTTGACCAATCGAATTCCTTCGTCGCCAGGGTAAAACATTACTAAACTGAGGCTTGGACCAGGGATAAACTTATATGATAGTTGCATGGCGGCTAAGATATCTTTAATACAAGCCAAGAGGTAATGAGTATCCCGATAGGGGTGATTTTTAACGAACCGATAAGTGGACCTATTTTCTTCAAGGGTTAATTTATCTATTCCAGCGATAGAACAGTATAATTTGATTTCTAACAAATCAAAGAGGTGCTCTCCAGACGACGGCGGTTTTCCGAAAATGTCGTTTACCTCGTAGTGTAAACGTTGGAGCTCTTCTATAGATTTAATGGATGATAATCTTTGGTAATAGGAAAGACGTAGCGACTCCGATGAGATATAATCCTCGGGGAAAAAAGCTTCATAGGGGAAAGATACAGAAATGTTTTCTATGGCGGGAATATTTGAAAAGTTCGTAGTTGTTACCTCACCTTGATAGTTGCCGAGGTAGTCGGTGAGGATTTTTATGTAGAGATTATAGCCAACAGCATGGATGTTACCACTCTGCTCGATCCCAAAAATATTCCCAGCGCCGCGAATTTCGAGATCCTCAAGCGCAATTGAATAGCCAGAACCGAGGGCCGTGTAACGTTGGATTGTACGAAGTCTTTTAACTGCCTGGTCTGACAGGTTGGACGTCTTAGTGATGATCAGAAAGGCATAAGCCTTGCGATTATATCTGCCTACCCGCCCCCTGAGTTGGTATAATTGTGATAATCCAAAGTTTTGTGCATTGTTGATAAAGATTGTATTCGCATTGGGTATGTCAATGCCCGATTCGATGATGGCGGTTGTGACGAGAATCTGGATGTGATTGTGGATGAAATCTATCATAACCGGTTCAATTAAGGTTTCGGACATTTGACCATGGACATATTCAATGACCAGATTGGGAAACATGGATCTAAGTTTTTCAGTTGTTGATGCAATAGTTTTAATCTCATTATGGACAAAGTATATCTGACCTCCCCTGGTGATTTCCCGACGTACGGCTTGTGATATTATATTCTCATCGAAGGATATAGTTTCAGTAAATATCGGTAGTCGCTCCTTGGGAGCAGTGTTAATCAATGAAAAGTCGCGGGCGCCTATCAGCGAGAAATGCAACGAGCGTGGTATTGGCGTTGCCGAGAGGGATAAAATATCTATATTTGATTTGAGTTTTTTTATTTTATCCTTATCCATTACGCCAAAGCGGTGTTCTTCATCAATAATAAGTAATCCCAGGTCGGCAAAGTTAACATCCTTGGATAAAAGCCGGTGGGTACCTATTAGAATATCAATTTTTTTATTTGTTAGATCTTCTAAAATCTGGTTCTGTTCAGAAGTGCTGATAAATCGGGATATCAATGCAATTTTTATCGGAAATTGCTGCAGACGGTTACTAAAGGTGACAAAATGTTGATAGGCTAAAATAGTAGTGGGCACTAAAACAGCTACTTGTTTGGAATCATTGACCGCCTTGAACGCCGCTCGAATTGCGACCTCTGTCTTGCCAAAGCCTACGTCTCCACACAGCAAGCGATCCATTGGGTAGGACTTCTCCATATCGCGTTTTATGTCTGCAATGGCTGTCAGCTGATCAGGTGTCTCTTCAAAAGCAAAGTCTGATTCTAAGCTCATCTGAAGATCATTATCAGGAGAAAATGCAAATCCGGTGGAGTTAAGCCGTTTGGAGTAGACATCAATTATTTCTCTTGATATCTTCTCGACAGATCTCTTGGTGTGTAGCTTAGTTCGATCCCAATCGGTACCACCAAGCTTGTTCAATTTTGGGATAAGGTTTCCAGAGGAGCGGTATTTGTGAACAACGTTCATTTTTTCCAATGGTACAAAGACACGATCACCGCCACTATATTCCAAAACGAGGCATTCTCTTATTGAACCAAAGGCAGTTACTTTTTTGAGTCCAACGTACTTACCAATCCCATAATCTAAGTGTACCAGAAGGTCATGCATGCTTATCTCGTTCGGATTAAAGCGATCATGTCTAATGTTGGGCGGTAAGCCCTGGAAAGTTCTGGTTTTCCTCTTTTTGTTGAAGATTTCGACATCTGAATTGATATATAGTCCTATTTCCGGCAGCTCAAATCCACAGGATAGCGGCCGGCCAATGAACTTGATCTGATGTTGGTTAAGAAGAGATGAAAGACGGTCTTGCTGGGTTTTATGGATACAGAAGAAGAATAGATTTGGCTTCTTGCCGGTTGATATTAGTGTATTAAGATATTTTTCAACGGCAGTAATCCCTCGCACATATCCGGGTACAGACTTGACTGGAAAAGAAACTGGTGATGATTCGATATCCTGCAATAAAAGCTGCTTCTTAAAATTCAACTTGGCATGTCTGTTCCATAGTGAATCGATATCATCTTGTTGCCGGTCAGCATGAGGAAAGGCGAAGATCATCTTATCAGGTAAATATGCCAACAGATCATAACCATTGTCAGCAGATATTAAAGGCGGGTATAGGAGAATCTTGGTAACCCTCTCGATAGTGCTTTGAGTTTCAGGATTAAAGTATCGAATTGACTGAATATAATTATCAAAATATTCAATCCGGATTGGTCGGTTGTGGCCGACTGGAAAGATATCGACTAGCTCTCCTCTAACAGCGTATTCAGATGGAAATTCAACTGAATATTCGCGCAGGTACTTAAGATCATTCAACTTCTGGAGAAGGAGCTCTCTTTGGAAAAACTGGTTGGTCTCAAGTTGGATCGTATCGGCTATAAATTGCCGTGGATCAGTAAGTTTTGTGTCAAGAGCAGCGTGAGAAGTAATAATAATACAAGGGTTTTTAGCAAAAAGCTTATGTGCAGACTCATTAAAAAGGTGGCTATAAACCCGGTTGGAATCTAAAGGATTTTTTGGTTGGGTATTTTGGCTGGGGAAAAAGGCGATGGATTCTGGTGATATTAAAGACTCCAAGTCGTCACGGAAGATTTCGGCCTCATCTGAAGAACGGAAAATAAGGGTTATCCATTTCCCTAGTGATTTGAATAATGAGATGGTAAAAATCGCTAATGCCGAAGTTAGCGCTAAACCACCAATCTTAATCGGATTGGTTTTGGTCCGAATTTCTCTGAGAGTTTGGCGAAAATCCTCAGTTGAGGAAAACAAGGAGATAATCTGATTGATAGGGTCAGGATCTTGATTCACGTGAAACAGGTTGCTTTTTTAATAAGATTAATAATGCTGTGACGTCGGATGGCAAAACGCCGGGTATGCGGGACGCCTGACCGATGGTCTCGGGGTGGAATTTAGTTAGTTTTTCGCGGGCTTCTTTGGAGATGGACTTAATTTTCGAAAAGTCAAAATTTTTAGGAAATGTCAAAGCCTCATTTCTTATCATCTGTTCAATCTGAACCTTTTGCCTTTTGATGTAACCCTCATATTTGAGCTCGAGCTCGACTTGATCACCAATGCTATTATATTTAAACAGTTTTTCACAAATTTCGGCTGGCAATAATTGAAGAATGTCGTCAATATGAATACCCGGGCGCCGAAGGATCTTGGAAAGGGTCGTACCCGATATGACGGGTCGTTCGTGGTGACTGATTAAAAGAGAATTAATTTTATCGGGGCCCACAGTACAAGAATTGAGGAAATATACGGCATCGGCAATAATGTGTTTTTTCTCCTCTGTTTTTTGATGCTGTTTGGCATTGATTAAGCCCAGCGAGTAGCCCTTATGTAAGAGACGCAGATCGGCATTATCGAAGCGCAAGAGCAATCGGTATTCGGCGCTGGATGTAAACATGCGATATGGCTCGGTAGGACTTTTCGTAATTAAATCGTCTATTAAGACGCCGATGTAAGCCTCTGAACGATCGAGATAAAATGGCGGAAAATTACGTATTTTTAACGCGGCGTTAATTCCAGCCATCAGCCCTAAGGCCGCCGCCTCTTCGTAGCCGGATGTTCCATTGACTTGCCCGGCGATAAACAGCCCGGATACGGATTTCGTTTCGAGGGTACGCTTTAATTGATAGGATGGGAAATAGTCATACTCAATCGCATAACCCGGTTTTATTATTTCTGCGTTTTCTAATCCGGGAATGGTGTGAAGAGCTTTGATTTGAATGTCCAACGGCATGCTTGTCGCAAAACCATTGAGGTAGACCTGATTGGAATTTTCCCATTCGGGTTCAAGAAAAATCTGATGAGAGTCTCGGTCGCTAAAGCGAAAGATTTTATCTTCTATGCTTGGGCAGTAACGTGGACCGATCCCCTTAATTTTGCCGGTGAAAAGGGGTGAACGATCAAGACCGCTTTTTAGTATTGCATGAGTTTCAGGGTTAGTATAAGTGATATAACAGGGAATATTTTTAGGGTTAAAGTTTTCGGTCTGAAAAGAAAAGGGAACTGGATCAATATCTCCATATTGGGGCGTGACCTTTGAGTAATCAATTGAATTGGCTTTGATTCGTGGTGGGGTGCCGGTCTTTAGCCGCCCCGACTGAATACCAATCTTTGTTAGGGACTCGGTTAGCCCGACTGCCCACTTTTCATTAAGACGGCCGCCCGAATGACTATCCATACCAATATGGATTAATCCATTTAGAAAAGTGCCGGCACAGATAATTGCTGTTATGCAAGGGATTGCACCATGTTGTTCGGTTGAGACCGCCTTGATCATCGAATTTTCAGTGATTATGGCGATAGCAATGTCCTCAATAATGGTCAGGTTTTCCTGGTTATCCAAGCGCCGTTGCATTTCCAGGGCATATTGAATTTTATCGGCTTGGGCTCGGGGTGACCAGACGGCTCGACCCTTTGAACGATTTAGGGTCCTAAATTGAATTCCGGTCTGGTCTATAACCTTGCCCATTTCACCGCCGAGGGCATCTAACTCAGCAACTAAGTGAGCTTTGGCAAGACCGCCAATAGCCGGGTTACAGGACATTCGGGCAATCGCACCTTTTTCAATGGTAATTAGTAAGGTTTTGATACCCATCCTGGCTGAAGCCAGGGACGCTTCAATCCCGGCATGACCACCACCAATGACTATGTTATCAAATGTGTGTTTCACGTGGAACCGAGTTATTTACCAATGCAAAAATGACTAAAGATGGTATTCAAAATATCGTCGTTGGTCGTCTTTCCAAGGATTGCATCTAATCCATTAAGGGCGGCTCTTAGATCGATGATGGTGATTTCCGATGGATTATTAGAGCGAGTGCTTTTCAAAGCTAACTCTAAGTCCTTTTGGGTTTGTTTTAGGGCCTCTAAGTGCCGCAATCGGGTGATGAAAATGGTATTACTTGAAGAACAGAGCTGATCTATGTGTTTGGACATGGCAGCCGCAATTGCGTGAATTCCGGTGCGATTTTTCGCCGAACAAATAAAGTACTTTTGACCACTCAAGTATTTTCTGTATTGTGCTAAAGTACCTTGATTAGCGATATCGGATTTGTTAAGGATATAAAATATATTTTTTGGATTTTGCAAACCAGGTTGTTTAGGCAACTTTATGTCACAATCAGCCAGATCTATAACATAGAGGATAAGATCACCCCTCTTTATTAAATCGCGGGAGCGCTTAACGCCTGCGCGTTCGATCGGATCGCCCGAATCTCTAATTCCGGCAGTATCCACAAGCCGAAAAGAATATTTGTCAATCCGCACAGATTCCTCAATAAAGTCGCGGGTTGTTCCTGGAAATGGCGAGACAATTACGCGCTCTTCCTGTAAGAAGGCATTGAACAGGCTGGATTTACCGCTATTAGGCGGACCGACGATGGGACACAAGGCGCCATCGCGCACAATCTTTCCATAGTTATAGGATTCAATAAGCCTTTTACCTTCTGAAATTAAGTGGCGTATCATTTCTTCGATCTGTTTTCTGGGGGTAAATTGAATCTCATCTTCTTGGAAATCGAGTTCCAATTCTAAAAGAGAAATAAGCTCTACTACGGATTGTTTGTAATCACGGATGATTTTACCAGTGTATCCTTGTAACAAATTGGCAGAGGCGTTTTGGGCAGCACGGGAGGAGGCATAAATGATGTCTGCTACTCCTTCTGCTTGACTCAGATCAATTTTTCCATTCAGAAAAGCTCGCTGGGTAAATTCTCCCGGACCGGCACCGATTGCTCCGTATTCTTTGCAGGCATTGATTGTCAACTCACAAAGGTAAGGGTTGCCATGTTGACTTATTTCGACCAAGTCCTCACCGGTGTAAGAGTGAGGTGACTTGAAATAGGTGACCACAGCAGTATCAATGTGACCCATCTTGTCACTTAGGTAACCGTAAATAGCGTGCTGTGGTTGGATTTTGTTTTTTGAGCTAAAGATTTTTTGAATAATGTGCAGGGACTGGCTACCAGACATTCGGATTACGGCTATTCCACCGTAACCATTGGGGGTTGAAAGGGCGACGATCGTGGGAGCGCAATCCTTGGCCATTTTTCATAATGAGGGTTACTTAAATCGTGTTTTTGATTGGATTTGGCGCAGCGTCTGGAGAGTTGAAGGGCGTTGTTTTTTAGGCTTGGCCTTGACAGGTATATATTTTTGCTGCAGAACTGTCAAAACGTTAAACAGGGTATAATATAGGTTTAATCCAGACGGGAACTGGTTAAACATAAAGAAGAACATGATCGGCATAAGATACATCATCATCTTTTGTTGGGGATTAGAGCTGGTCGAACCACTCAATTTTTGTTGTAGAATTGTTGATAGAGCCATAATAATCGGAAGCACGTTTACATGTCGTCCATAGAGCGGAATGGAAAAGGGTAAGGTATAAATTGTGTCGGGTGCTGAGAGATCGGTGATCCACCAGATGAAGGGAGCGTGTCTTAGTTCGATGGTTGTTCTGAATACGGTAAACAGGGCAATTAAGATTGGCATTTGCAGCAGTAGTGGAAGGCATCCGCCCATGGGATTCACACCATGTTCTTTATATAGTTTCATTTGTTCGGAACTCATTTTTTGAGGATCGTTTTTGTATTTTAGGCGGAGCTCCTCGACTTTGGGCTGAAGTTTTTGCATTTCCTTCATAGATTGCATTGATCTGCTAGTCAGCGGTTGCAGTAGAATTTTGATTAATAGGGAGAAGACAATCAGAACCCAACCGTAATTTGGTATTACCTTTCTGAGATTAATGAAGGTCCAGAGAATGCCTTTGCTGATTGGACGCAGGAGCTTACCAAGGCTCATCATGTTCTCCAACTTGACCCCAAGATTCCTAATTATAGTATAGTCTAAGGGACCTAGATACAACCTAATCTGGTTGGAAGCTTCAACTGGAAGATCAACCTGCATTCCGAATTTTTTGTAGTAATTGCGCCCCGCTATCGGAATTCCAATTCCACCGAGTTGATATCCGGGGCATCCGTACTCAGCGATGAAAGCAGCAGCAAAATACATAGTACGAATAGCTGTCCATTGGGTCTGACCAGAGAATCGGGTTCTGGTAGACTTATTTTCTTTTACATCGAGTGCTTCTGTTTCGCCGCCGCTGTAGGCGTAGGCTTTAGTGTATCTTACCTCGTCTTGCAATGATGGTTCGGTGTAGGACAATCCCGTGTCCCAAGCTAAATTGTAATATCTTGTTGCCATCTCGCTTTGTAGGAGCCGGAGGTCTGTGGTCACATTAATGACGTAGTTATTACCGTAAAAGGTTAGGGTTTTCTTAACCACTTCTTTCTGATTACCGCTATTTAGAATGAAGTCAACATTGGCGGTATCAGTACCAGTAAGGCGGATTGTATCCCCCTTGACGTTTTGAGCCAAAATTTGTTTAAGAGTAAAATTATCATCCAGACAGATAGAGTCCCCGTCAATCGAGACATATTTTAGAAGCAGTTGTGGTTCTGCAGGATTTTTTATCAGCTCGACGAGGGTTGTATCGTCTTCGGTAAACATGTTATATTTTTTTAGTACAAAGCTGGTAAATGAGCCACCGCCGATGGAAGATAAACGAGCGGTGTATAAATCTGTGTCAATGGTGAGATATGTAGTCTGTTTGGTTCCGGAAAGGGAAGGCTTGGTAGATCTTGTCGCTTCTGCCTTTTCGGATTCTGTTGATACCGGCTGGCGGCTTGCTTGTGGTTCTGTAGCTTTTTCAATTGTTTGTGGCGTAGAACCCCTATTAATCAGTTTGAAATATTGGGGCATCAAGAGAATCATGATGAAGATTAAAACAAAAGCAAGCAGAGATTTTTTATCCATTTTTTATCTCCTTGTGGGCTGGCAAGGGGTCGTATCCGCCGGGATGCAACGGATGGCATTTTAAAATCCGCTTGGTTGACAGGCAAATAGCTTTGAGAAACCCAAAATTCTGGAAAGCAAGTATGCTATACTCTGAGCACGTCGGGTAGAAACGGCAGGAGGAAGGCAAGACCGGCGAAAGAAAGATGCGGTATGCTCTTATGAATGTTATGAAAATACGATTACAAATTGTCATCATGGGTTTTAAATACTTCAACTAGAAAATTTTTCATGTTTTTATAGGTCAGTTGTTTTGGTGGGGAATTGAGGATAAAAAGCAGGGCATATGGTTTTCTTATGTAGCTTTTAGTGGTACGATATGCTTCTCGGATGATTCTCTTGTAATGGTTTCTTTGACAAGCGTTGCCGATTGATTTCTTTAAAATGATAGCCATTTCTATTTGATCATGGGGTTCTGCTACCAAGGTTACACTATTGTATGTCGCACGAGTAGTCTGGCTATGATTCAGGAGATGGGAGATTCTTTTTTTATCTCGAATAATCTCGTTCTTTGAAAGTTTATGACGAGATTGTTTTTCTACCTTTTGCACGTCTGTTAGCAATTACTTTTCGTCCGCCATTAGTGCTCATTCTTTCTCTAAAACCATGCTTGTTTTTATGTTTCCGGTTGCTTGGTTGGTAAGTGCGTTTCATGTGAATTTTGATTCCTTTATCGGTTATAAAAGCGCCATAATTTAAAATGATTTTTATGATTATCAATCGGTCTGATGGTTGGAAAAATAATTTTCACCTTTTCCTTGACAATCTTATGTACCCGATTACCTTATATGAAAGGCGATTACGAGTATGTTGATAAGTTGTTAATAAGTCTTTCTGGGGAATCCCTTTTTGTCGTTTTATGCTTTTCGGATTCGGATGTTTTTTGAGACTTACCCGATGGGGGCTCCGGATAAATCTATAATTTTCACCGGCTTGCGGGTTATGAGACGGCAGATATGTTAATAACTGTTTTTTAGTGGTATCTATATATATGTATACTTCGACTGATTGTCAAAACATCTGGTGTAAATGTTTACAACTGATTAAAATTCGCATTCCGTTGCAAACATTTAACACTTGGTTCCAACCGATTAGAGCCATATCGTTGAACGATGACTCACTGTTTCTACAGGTGCCAAATAAGTTTTTTTACGATTGGTTAGATACCCATTATCGGGAATTAATATTATCTTCGCTGAGAGAAATTACTGGTGATGGGCTTCAGGTAAAATATACCGTGTTACTGACAGATACCGCCGACGATCGGGAATACACACAGAGTAAGTCATTGACGACTGATGCTGGAACTGAAAGTATGAGTCAGTTGGCCAAATCAGGTATGATCGAGCAGGGAACAAGGATTAACGGAAATTACTTATTTGAAAATTTTGTGGAGGGTAGCTGCAATCAGTTCGCCAAGGCGGCGGCGTTTGCCGTGGCTAATGCTCCGGGAAAGACATCCTTCAACCCGTTGGTAATCTATGGTGGTACCGGGCTGGGAAAAACCCATTTATTACAAGCTATTGGTAATCATGCGATTCTTAAAGGCAGCGCCAGAAAAGTTGTTTATGTTTCCAGTGATACATTTACGTTGGATTTCATTGCTGCGATTCAAAAAAATAAGACTACCGACTTTTCAAAGTATTATCGCAGCGTTGACATGCTGCTGTTAGATGACATCCAATTTTTCCAGAACAAGGAACAAACCCAAGAACAATTCTTTCATATTTTTAATGATCTTTATCAGCATAAGAAGCAGATTGTCCTGACAACTGATCGCCCGCCGCTGGAGCTGTGTGGACTGCAGGATCGTTTACTATCACGGTTTCAATCCAGCCTTACAGTAGACATTCAAGCGCCCGATCTGGAGACAAGAATTGCGATCTTGAACCAGAAGGCGAAGGCAGATGGACTGAACCTGCAGTATGAGGTGATTGAATTCATTGCACAGAATGTAAGGTCAAACATCAGAGAATTAGAGGGTTTTCTCATTCGCCTGCTGGCTTACTCTTCCTTGTTGCAAGTAGATGTTGATCTCAATTTAGCCCGAAAAGTTTTGCGCGAAACCGTCGGGATGGAAAAAAAAGTAACGGTTTCGATTGAGGATATCCAGAAAGTTATCGGTACGGACTATGCTATCAATCTTGACTTGCTGGTGGGCAAGTCCAGGATGAAGCAGGTCGCGGAAGCCCGCATGTTAGCGATGTACTTTGTAAGGGAGTATACCAACCTTTCCCTCAAAACGATTGGTATTTATTTTGGTGGGCGCGATCATTCGACGGTGGTGCACGCATGCAAATGGGTTGAAGAGCAATTAGTTGTAAATGAACCATTCTCAAAGAGGATTGGAGTTTTACGCGAGAAAATTCAGAGCATTGTATAAAAAGGAAGAACTAAACAATATTCCTGATTTTAATTAAGGTCTTTTGAAAGAAAGACTTTGATTTGAAATTAATATTTGGTTAATTAATTAATGCCATGGCCTCTATTATAATTGTTGATGATGATAAACAGATTCTCTCATTATTTGAAGATGTGCTATCACCGCTTGGTCATGAGGTTGCCGCTAAATCAACAGCCGAAGAAGCTATTGAATATCTTAACGCAGATGAGGCTGACTTAATTTTTCTCGATTTGAAATTACCGGGCATGGATGGGATCTCCTTTTTACAGCAATTGAACCGTCTTCAGTATAAAATACCCGTGGTAGTTATTACTGGTTATGCTAACATTGATACAGCTGTCCAGGCAATGAAGCTGGGTGCCTATGATTATATCCGCAAACCCCTCAACCTCGATGAAATCCTAATTACTGTTGACAAGATCGTTGAGGAGTTGCAAAAGGATGAACAACTTGCTTACTTTCAGAAGCAAAAAGATGATACGTTCGGATTTGGGAATATCGTGGGAAGCTCCAAACCGATGCAGGATGTCTTTAGGTTTATTCAACAGGTTGCCCACTCGCCTAAGACCACCGTGCTGATAAGAGGTGAAACCGGAACCGGTAAGGAGCTTGTGGCGCGGGCGATCCACCAT
>CAZAKO010000009.1:26601-32629 GCA_964485745.1 uncultured bacterium | reverse complement strand
TCCATTCATGCAAAGAAGGCGTCCTAGTTAAAGAACGCCTTTCTTATCAAGATTTATAGAGTAGCTATTTTTCTGATTTTGTTTCTTCTGTTGTTTCTTCTTTATCCGCTGGTTCGGATTTTTCCTCGCTCGGTTGCTCCGCCTCTTTCTCTTTCTCTTTTTCTTCCTCTTCCTTAAGTTCGTCCTCGTCCTTACGTTCGATTAGATTTTCATCATCCTTCTTTTTTCTGAGAACCACATAGATTAGCGATTGTCCGACGCTGAAGTTGGTGAAAAGGTAAGCCACGGCCGAACCGGCGATCAGAAAAAGGGCAATGGTAACCAGTACGATAGTAATTGTATCAGTTATGGTGAGATAGAGTGGTTTCACCATACCCAGTGAGGCGGGAGTGTATAATTTGAAAATTTTGTCAATGTAGGCAGTCAATTGGGAATTAACGCCGAATAAGTATGAAGATGCCTGTTCGCTAATTCGGCTGATTTTACCGCTCATTAACCAGGATTGACCAAAGACGAAGTTAAAGAACCGATAGGTAATGATCAGGATATAACTGTATAAATAGGTTGCTAAGGCTCCCAAGCCAACTACAATGGATTCATAAATAACCAGCCGCCAGGGTTGCGCCCAGAGAGTCGAATAGCTCTGAAATACAGTTTCCATCGTATCCTCTTCGGCGGTGCCGACGATACTTGGTGCCAGAATCAGAGAGATGATAAATACGGCTGCAGTGTAGACGACAAACACGGCTACGGCAAAATATAATAGATAAGGCAGCCCGAGGAAAATGATGTCCAAGACCGGCCATTTTGCGATCCAGGCGGCAATGATTGCACAGACGATAAAAAAGACCATAATCAGGATCAGCGAGACGGGTCCCATGACAACG
The DNA here is from genome assembly GCA_964485745.1 of uncultured bacterium. Taxonomy (GTDB): domain Bacteria; phylum Fidelibacterota; class UBA2242; order UBA2242; family UBA2242; genus CAZAKO01. The sequence goes on along the minus strand of CAZAKO010000009.1, from coordinate 31,742 downwards.
GCGATGCCGTGTTTTTTGACGTATTTTAAACTATCTCCTGAGGAAAAGAACTCATCGCCTTTAAGCTGCTTGAAGGTTATCCGGGAAACGGCCAGGGATGCAAGCAGAAAGATAATTAGCCAGATTAGCAGACCCAGTCCGTAAATTAGCCAGGCATACCAGGCTACTGGTAATTTTACAACCCAGAGACAGGGAAAAAAATGGTGGGTATTCCAGATTTCAACGATTGATTGACCGTTGGCAATCAAAGCCAGATAACTCAAGATTAGATAGATTGACCAACCTAACGCCAACCCTATCAGATGTACCCAGATTTTTTTACCGCTGAGAGCCAAGCGCGGTATGCGAAAAACATCACGCACATCGAAATATAGTGGTTTCATTTCACCCTCCGTTATTTATTGATCTTCTCTTACGTTGTCTATCCAGAGACTTTCATTGGTAATTTTGGATTGTAACTCAATCATGGTTTGCTTAGCTGCCGCATACTGATCAAAGTTCCCGGTTCGGACCCGATACCAGGTTTCACCGGTTTCCTTGAAGTAAGCTTTCTGGATATACAGATCCAGACCCAGATTGGCAAGCTTGGAAACCGACTTTTCGGCACTCGCGTAATTTTTCCAGGAGGAGATTTGGATGGTATACTTGCCGGGAATTTTGGGGATTGATTTTCCGCGCTTGCCGCCGGTTGGCTTAGTCGCAGAGGGAGTATAAGCCGGGATTTTTTCCGGTTTGATCTTGGTATCCGTGTAAACTGGAGCGGGCGCCTTGAGAGCCGCCGGACTTAAGGGATATCCTGCCGGCTGAGCGGCGGCGGCGCTGGTCGTGTCTTCGGCAACTTCACATATTAAATCTTTACTTGCTTTGGTTTTTCCGTCGGCGCCAGTAATCGCATAATTGATGATATACTGACCGATAACATCGGGGACGAAGTATAGGTTATAGCTGCGACTGTTCGGTTGAAAAGAGAGGACATCCATATTGCTGCCCTCAGGTTTTTCGGTAAAACTCCAGGCAAAGGAACATCCCAGAGTATCTTCGGCAGATTTGATGGTTGGTGCAAGATAAATCGGTTTGCCGACGATTCCGGAGATCTTTTCGGGCTTACTGCAGGAAAATAAAATCAGTAAGATAAGCGTCCAAAATCCAATTATCTTTTTCATTTGTGGTCTCCTCTGAGGATCATTTACTCCATAATTTCCATTAAGGGAAAGAAAAATGCAATTTCTTTCTGTGCATTTTCCTCAGAATCTGAGCCGTGGATGATATTTTTACGGGCATTCTCGGCGTATAACCGGCGTAGAGAGCCCTCAGCTGCCTTGGCCGGATCGGTCGCACCAATTATTTTTCTAAAGGTTTGAACCGCATTATCCTTTTCCAAAACCATGGGAAAACATGGTCCGGAGGTCATAAATTCGATTAAACCATCGAAGAAAGGCTGGCCCATATGGATCGCATATAACCGCCGGGCTTCCTCGCTCGTCAAATTCACCATTTTCAAAGCTTTGATGATAAAGCCTTGCTTTAAAATAAAATCGAGTACCGTGCCGATTAACTGACGTTGGTAAGCATCGGGTTTAATAATTGCTAAAGTTTGACTCATGTAACACCTTTTATGAGATTATGATTGTACTTTTTTGGTTCCAGAGCCCCTGCTGAGCTACGGCGAGTGAAGTTATCGTGACTTTTTGTCCACCCTGTTTTAGAAAATTGATCGCCGCCAGGATTTTGGGCTCCATGCTACCCTTTAAAAAATGGCCCTGAGATAAATACGCTTTCAAATCTTGAACCCGGATTCGGTCAATTTTTTCCTCTTTGGGAGAGCCGAAAAACAGGCTGACCTGATCGACATCAGTGAGGATAAAAAGTTCTTCGGCGCCAATGTCCCGGGCTAATACCGCCGAAGCTAAATCTTTATCAATCACCGCGTCAAAACCCTCGTAGATTCCATTTTGCATAATATAGACTGGAATACCGCCGCCACCGGCAGCAATGACGATGATCCCCATATTAACCAGATGTTTGATGGCTTTCCAATTGATGATTCGCTGGGGAATAGGCGAGGGAACAACTCTGCGCCAGCCTTTACCTGGTTCCACCTTCACCTGCCAGGAGTATTTTTGAGCGAGGACCTTAATTTTTTCTTCGCTGTACCAGCTGCCGATAAATTTGGTCGGATGATTAATTGACGGATCATTAGCATCAACAACAATCTGGGTAATGATCGTAACTACGGCGCGATCAATCTGTTCTTTAATCAGCGCATTTTGCAGAGACTGTTCGATCATATATCCCATACCTCCTTCGGTATCGGCGACACAGATCCCCAGCGGTAAGATCGGAGCCTGATCCATTGATAATTCGACGCGCAGGAGGGCGTTGCCGACTTGTGGTCCATTACCATGAGTGATTGCCAGATGATAATCCTGACGAATAAAGTTCATTATCGCAATCAGACTGTTGCGAGTGTTACGAAATTGATTGGCAATGGTATCAATCTGACCTCCGGGAGAGATGGCATTTCCGCCGAGCGCAACTACGGCAGTCTTTTTTCTTGACATGGTATCACCCGGATCTAAGGAATTAAATGTCTCTTTTGAATGAAATTGGTCAAAATTTCTTCAAGATTGGGACTGCCAACTTCCTGGAGCTCATAATAGACACGGGTACTGGGTTTATTGATTTTCACAATTCGTTTTAGGTCTATCGGGGTGCCGATAATCACCGCATCGCAGTGTGTATTTTCGATGGTGGCTTCCAGATCACGAATTTGCTGTGCACCGTATCCCATTGCCGGCAGTACTTTACCGATATTGGGATAAGTCTTAAAAGTTGCGGCTAATTTCCCTACAACGTGCTCGCGCGGATCAATACACTCGATTGCGCCGTATTGCGAAGCTGCAATTGTACCGGCTCCGATTTTCATTTCACCATGGGTCAACGTCGGACCATCTTCGATAACCAGGACTCGTTTGTTTTTAATTACGGCTGGATTATCAACCCTGATTGGTGAAGTGCCCTTGATTACCTGCGCTGTCGGATTGACCTTTTGAATATTTTTGTATACAGTTTGAATCCCTGCCGGAGGGGCAGTATCAGTTTTATTGACAATGACAACATCTGCCATGCGTAAATTTACCTCTCCGGGGTAGTAGGTTAATTCATTTCCCGGACGATGAGGATCAACCACAGTAACTAATAAATCGGGCTTATAGAAAGTGAAGTCATTGTTGCCACCATCCCAGAGAATAAGATCGCAACCGTTAGGATCTTTTTCAGCTTCCCGCAGAATCGCCTCATAATCTACACCCGCATAGACTACGACACCATTCATGAGATGCGGCTCATATTCTTCCATTTCCTCGATGGTGCAATGATGTTTGATGAGATCATCAACGGCGGCAAACCGCTGAACTCGCTGAGAGTTTAAATTTCCGTAGGGCATCGGATGCCGAACGGCAACCACTTTTAGCCCCTTGGCTTTCAAGATTTGAATAATCTTCCGGGATGTCTGGCTTTTGCCGCAGCCGGTGCGGGTAGCACAAACGGCAATAACCGATTTGGTGCTTTTAAGCATGGTGGCTTTGGGACCGAGAAGCATAAAGTTGGCTCCCGCCGCCTGAACGATGGCACTCAAACCCATGACTTTTTGGTAAGTTACATCGCTGTAGGAAAAGACACAGTCGTCCACATTGAATTCGGCAATCAATTCCGGCAGTTCTTCTTCGGCTCGAATTGGAATGCCTTCAGGATATAATTTACCAGCCAGTTCCGCCGGATATTTGCGATCGTCTATATCAGGAATCTGGGCTGCGGTAAAAGCCACAACCTGATATTCTTCCTGATCGCGATAAAAAATATTAAAGTTATGAAAATCTCTGCCGGCTGCTCCAATGATAATAACTTTTCTTTTGTTCATAAAATAACCCGAATTACTCTTGGTTTGATGGTTGATAGAAAGTAAAAAGGAAGATTATCTTGGAGGATTATTTAAATCCGAAATTATAAGTCCATAAAATTACTGAACGGGTGGATGAAATCTGCATGTTTAATTTGAAAATTAATTAGTCCAATTCCAAAAATCTGGCCTTAAATTAGATAATTGCCCCTCTAAAAACAAGTAAAAGAGATAATTGATTCATCTAAATGGATAATTGACTGCTTGGATGAATGAGGTTGGCAGTTAGAGAGTTAGTTCCAGCCCTTCCCGGGCGATAGAAATCTTAATTTTCTTATTCGGATAAAATTGTTCAGTGTACTTCTGAGCATCTTTCAGCATGGTGAGTAGTTTCTCTTCAGAATATGAAGGGTCATGGTGAAAAAGGAGGAGATGCTTAACTTTTGCCTTGGCGGCAAAATCCACTCCCTGCAAAGAGGTGCTATGTCCCCAATTTTCTTTTTCGATGCTCTCATCAATAGTAAACTGGGCATCGAATATCAACACATCAGCCTCGGCAAAGAATTCGATGAATTTATCAATGCGTTCACCGTCCAGGTTTTTATATTCGGAATCGGTAGCATAGACGATCGCTTTTCCTCCATAATCCAGTCGGTACCCAAAAGAACCGCCAGGGTGGTTTAACATTTTGTTAGTAATCTGGATGCCATTTAGATTAGTTGTTTCCTCCTTGCGCAGTTGAATAAAATCTATGTTAGCGCCCATGGCTGAAAGTGAAACCGGGTAATACTCATCCTCCTGTTGGGTGCTGATCCGATGTTCAAGACCGTTATGCACACCATAGATGATGATATTATTTCCGGCTTTATACGCCGGTTTAAAATAAGGAAATCCCATGATATGATCCCAATGGGTATGACTTAAGAAGATGTGTGCCTGTCCCTCTCCCCGTCCGAACTCCTGCTGCATTAATTTCTCGCCAAGTCGGCGGATTCCTGAACCGGCATCGAAGATAATATGAGTGCCGTTAATTGAGACATAGACACAAGCCGTATTACTGCCAATAAAGTGTTTCTTTTCGGTTGATATATTGGCAATATATTTCTTAATGTCCGGTTCATTTTTTATCCCTTTAGCAGCAAAGTCTTTCAAAATATTTAAGATTTTTAAATCGAATTCAGAAGGTTCTGGAGAGGATGGTATTGAACCTCTGACACCCCAAAAAGATATAATTGTTTTTTTT
>CAZAKO010000009.1:15769-26501 GCA_964485745.1 uncultured bacterium | reverse complement strand
TTAATCTATCAGTGGAATCGTAAAAAGATTGGTCAGAATCCAAATCTGATTTACCCCTTCCACGAATTATTGTTAAAAAAGCCAAAAGAGATCGCGAATGATCTTGAATATGAATTTTATGATTACACGGTTAAGCCTAACGAATCACTCTGGGGTATCGCCGGTAAGCAATATAAAAATCATTATGCCTGGATCGTAATTTTGCGGGATAATGCGGATGTGCTGGGAGCGGACATAGAAGATATTCCGCCAGGTACCGGATTGAAGCTACGCACGCATCTTTTTAATTAAGCCTGGCTGGATTTTCAAAAGCGCAGATTAAAATAATCACCTCCTATCAAAAAGTAACCTATCCGGATATTGGCGCGGTGCATTATGTTCGGAGTCACCGTGCCCGCCGACTTAATATCTCGGTAAGAATTAATCGGGGAGTTAGAGTCGCAGTGCCGGTTGGGATTTCATTTCCAGTTGCTGAGCAATTCTTGCTGAAACGGCACGAGTTTATTATCAAGTCGCTGGCAAAACTCGAGCTTCACACTCCGCCTGTTTTTCATCCTGGCGATCGGCGGTTGAAAACACGCAAACATCAAATAGTGCTTACAGCCGGCAAACAGTCAGAGATTACCATTCATACGGCGAGTAGTCGCATTCTGATAACTTATCCGGAATCTCTTTCGGTGACCGAAACACCCGTCCAGGATGCTATTAAAGTAGGATTGTTGACAGCCTATCGAGAAGAAGCTCGAGATTACCTGCCGTGTCGTCTGGAAGAGCTAGCCAGACGCCATCAATTCCTTTACCGGCAGGTTTTCATCAAGAATCTAAAAAGTCGTTGGGGCAGTTGCTCGGCGAAGAATAAGATCAACTTAAATCTGCAGTTGATGGGTCTTCCCGATAATCTGATAGATTATGTCATACTGCACGAATTAACTCATACCAAAATAAAAAACCATAGCGCCAGCTTCTGGCGAGCACTGGAAAATCTTTTGCCTGATTATCAATATCAGCGAAATCAATTATGTAGCTACTTCATCCTTTAAACCGAATCCGGTTTTTAGTTAAAATGAAGCAATTTAATTGTTCATTTGGGAAAATAGCCTGTACGATTGAATAGATTATCAGCGATTAGTGACATATTGTTGATCAAGGCGTCTGAGGGTGTTCAAAGCCTCGGTTGGGTTCTGATTAGGACCGTTGCCGAACGCTGCAAACGAGACGCCAGTCGCCAGTGAGACTCCATCACTTGAATCTCTTTGCCAGAGTATAATTGCCAATAGTTCCAGGTCTTTTTCATTCGGAATGGAAAGTTTGATGATAATTTGCTTGCCAACTTTCAATTCCTCGTCACAGGCAAAGGCGGCGCCACCCTTACTGATATTATATAATCTTACCGCTGAGAGATAAGGCTTTTGAAAGAGTAGTCCAATTTTTTTATACATGAGTGATGATTCGGGTACTTCAAAGCGATGGCATGTCCGTTTTTCAAAACCCTGAACCATTCCCTATATCTCCTTTACTTATGCCTAAAATTCTGATCTCTATCTGTGATATTATTATCGCTCAATTTGAAGAAAAATATAAAAGCTAGTTTTCTTCTTAATAATGGGAACAGACAGACTACGGATTAGCTAATCGGTGGATATAGATAACCGAAATAAAACTTATTCGAGTTCGTCCCATTTTATTTCTTTGATGTAGTAACTGACCGGCTTTTTGGGTGGAATTGTGACTTCGCATTCGAAGCTGAAAGAGCGACCGGGATTGATGGTTGCATCAGTCTGAACGCCGCTTTGGTACATATGGTAATCTCCGGCAATAAAGGTAGAATCTGCGGCGATCAGGTTAGTGTTTTCATCATAGAGATAGAAAATGATGCGGGGGAAGTCGGCCCGCCGCACACCGGTATTTTTGATTTTTCCCTGAAACACTCGTTTGTTTTCAAAAACCTGATCAGTTATGGGACCATCGGCTACGCAATTGGCTTTGGGTAAGTCAGCCTTGCGGGTGACTTTAACGTCGTTTTTTGAGATTGTCAGTTGCCCGATCTGAGTTTGGACGATAATCCAATCGAGATCTTCACTAATAATTTTACCCTTGACAATTGTCCCATTTTTCAGCATGATCTCATGCGTCATCTCGGGCATTTGAATTAATTTGTTGATCTCTTTCCGGATTTCGGGAACTGAGGTTTTAACTTCCAGCTCCCGGATCTGTTTCCGCAATTCGGCAATTTCCTGACGCAGGGATTCGATATCCTGATCCAACTCGAAAAACTTGCGTGATGCGGTTGTCGTAGTTTTTTGGGCTTTTAATGGCGCTGGAAATGTGAGCAAAAGGATAGCGATTAGGATGAAAATCTTAGATGTATTTTTCATGGCTGCACCGTTGTACTAAGTTGTGCCACGCGGGCTTTCAGGCGCAATTTATCAAAAGCAGTTTTGTCACCCAGAGCCGCCGCCATGGAAGTCATTTCGTCGAATAATATGTAATTATCCGGATTTTCCATCATCGGCAGCAGCTGCTTAAATACTTCCGGGTCATTGAATTTGATCAATGCCGTAAGGGCGTCTTTTCGCGTTTTTAGCGGAAACTCGGTGTTTTTGGTGATTTCGACCAATGTGGGTTTGACGGCTGGATCGGAGAAATCACCCAGGGCTTTGGTTATTATCTCGGTTAATTTATAATACTGTTCCCGTCCGGTATTGAGCGTTTCGAGCAGGGCTAAAATGACTTTGGCTTCTTTGACATCACCAATCGCCTGGAGGGCAAAATCGCGCAGCTGCTCCTGGGTTGCCGGATCGCCAAGCATCTCGATAAAAGTGGCGGTAATCAGCGGATTTTGTTTGCGTCCTAAAATCTCCAACGCCAGCGAGCGAATCGAGGTGTTCAAAGTTTTATCTTTAGCGATGTTAATCAAAATCGGAATGACTTTATCGTCACTTGTCGAACCGAGCAAATGGGTCAGGGATTCCTGCATCTGAATGTAATTTTCTTTTTCTGCTTGATAAATTTTCAACAACTGCTCAACCTGCAGGGTAATATCGGTAGCTTGCAGTTTTTCCATGACGGTAGTCCGGAACTCGATATACTTGCGTTGGGCAGCGGTCAACCCGACTACCATTGCGGCGACATTATCGGGCGTCTGGTTTTCGATTAGCGCCGTGGCTGTGGCGGTCAGTAATTCATAATTCAAGCCCACACTCTGAGCCAGGAAATCATACAGGATTTTCTGGGCATCAGGATGTTTGGTTTGAGCCAGAGCCTGCATGGCACTGATCCGGACTTCGACCGGCTGTAAAGGATCCTTATAGATCGCAATCAGGTTTTCGATACTCTCGATTTTTCCGGCGTTATAAGCAACTCGCAGTTTCTCGACATCTGCCAGAGTCAGAGTTGCGATTTTGGAGGCACAACCAATAAATAGGCTTAAACTGAGAATCCCAATCGGGAGAATTGTCTTTTTCATAATCCATCTACACTTTTTAGACTTTTTGATATTAGAATTTTTGAGCCTTTATGTCAAGTAAAAATTAGACCTTAATTAAAGGGTTTTTTCAAGCGGATTCTGATTCCAGTAACATAACGACAGGTTTTCACCATCGAAGAATCCAAAGGTGAAGTAGCAAATCCAGTCGCCCAGATTGATCATTTTACCGGCGGGATTTTCATATTCAGTCGGAATGTGGAAATGCGCCGTGACCACAAATTGGTATCCCTCCTGGATTTTAGCCTGGCCATAGTTGATCAGTTGCTGTTGTTCGGCGTCCCTCTGCTCGGGACTGCGCATGCTGTAATGGCGGCTCTTGCCGGAGACATATTGAGCTATTCTGAAAGCGAGGTCCGGATGGAGAAGTCGGAACAGTGCAATAGCTATGCGACTGCGCAGAACTTTTTTCATCAAACGATAGCCCTTATCCTCTTTGAGAATTCCATCGGCATGTGTGATAAAAAAGGATTTCCCGGCGATGTCAGTCGCCAGCGGGGTGAGATGGACCTCGATTCCTAATTCTTCCGGGAAAAAGGAGTCTAACCAGTAATCGTGGTTACCGGTTAGGATATGGACTTTGCAACCGGCTTCGACTGTTTCTTGTAAGTGACGAAGTACCCCAAAATAATAGCGCGGAATGACGTACCGATATTCAAACCAGAAATCGAACAGGTCGCCAACGATATAAAGGGTGCCACCATTCCGCTGCACCTCGGTAAGGAAATCAAACAACAGAGTTTTCTTGCGAGACTCGGCGGCGGATTGCCAGGATTGCAAATGTACATCGGAAATGAAATAAATTTTTTCAGCCATTCGAGTGCAATTTAATATTTTGAAGAATAAGGTAAAAGCTGATTCACTTGGTATAGGATTGCAAAATTTGGGAAAAATCTTATCAGTAAAAGTAGTTTTCAAGAATTATTTGGTGGTCGAGCTGGGGTTCTCATTCAGGCAATCCTGTGGCATTATATTTGTAAAAACCGGGTCTGTGATAATCTTAGATTGGTCAATATTAGATAGCTGCTGGCGGGCAAAATGAGCAGAGAAGTAGTATTGGCAGTCAATCCCGGGTCAACCTCGACCAAACTGGCTTTATATGATCGCAAAGGGGCGGTTCACGTCGAAACAATTGATCATACCGGGACAGAAATATGTGATGTCATCTCAATCGTAGACCAGCTCCCCCTGCGGTTGGAAATCATTACCAAATCGGTGAAATCCTGGTTGACGGATTGCAAGTTGGTCGCAGTTGTCGGCCGGGGTGGGTTAGTGAAACCGATTAAGAGTGGTGTCTATGCGGTTAATGCCGATTTGATGAATGATACCATTACCTGTAAATATGCCACCCACGCCAGTAATCTGGGAGCGTCAATTGCCGATGCGCTTGCCAAGGAATATCACGTGCCGGCATTCGTCGTCGATCCGGTTACGGTAGATGAATTCATTCCCGAAGCGCGCATTTCCGGGGTGCCCGAGATTGTGCGGCGTAGCCGGCTGCATGCCCTGAATGTCAATGCCTGTATCCGTAAAGAGGCGAAACACCTGAAAAAAAAATATGATCAACTCAATTTCATCGTGGCTCATCTGGGCGGCGGTATAACGTTAGCCGCCATAGATCACGGGCAGATAGTAGATTGTAATGATGCGCTGATAGGGATGGGACCCTTTTCGCCCGAACGTGCCGGCGCCTTGCCGCTTGAGCAGCTGATTCAAATGGCAATGAGCGGGAAATATTCATTCAAGAATCTGTATGTCAAATTTACCCGGAACAGTGGTCTAAAGGCTTATCTTGGAACCAGCGACATGCGTGAAATTCTTAAACGGATTTCCGAGGGCGATAAGTATGCCGACTTGATTTATCGCGCCATGATCTATCAGGTTGCCAAGGAAATTGGGGCCATGGCCACCGTTCTTAACGGGCGAGTTGATCGGATTATCATTACCGGGGGATTGGCCCGTTCGGAGAAAGTTGTGCAGGATTTGGAAAATCGGATTAAATTCATTGCTAAAATTGCAGTTTATCCCGGTGAAAATGAGTTGGAGTCCTTAGCCGCTGGCGGATTTCGGGCAATTGACGGGGAACAGGAAATTCAAATTTATCACAGTGAATCGTAAATCGGAGTGAATTAGACTTTATGCTTAAAACCTATGCCGAGATATTTAAGAAGGTTCAATTAAGAACGCATCCTAAAAGAATAGCGGTTGCGATGGCAGATGATCCCAGTGTCCTGGCGGCTCTCAAGGATGTCGAGCAGAAGGGCATTGCCGAGTCGATTTTGATCGGTAACCCAACCCGGATTCAAGCACTGGCGGAAGAGCTGCATTTTCCGGTTTCTGAGAATCAAATAGTACCGGCAGTAGAAGATCAGGAGATTGCCGCCCTGGCAGTTGAGCAAATTCGCAAAGGTCGGGCGGATATCCTGATGAAGGGTCATATTGCCACCCCGATTTTAATGAAAGCCGTACTTGATCGTGATAAGGGCTTGCGTAAGGGCGATGTCCTGAGCCATGTGGCGGTAGCGGAAATCCCAACCTATCCAAAGTTTCTCATCATGGGTGATGGTGGGATTAACATTACGCCTGACCTTGAAGCAAAAAAGGCAATTCTAAATAATATGCTTCAGGTTGGCCAAAAATTACAAATCGCTTGCCCCAAAGTCGCCGTCCTATGTCCCATTGAAAAAGTCAATCCGAAAATTCCGGAAACTATTGACGCGGCGGAATTGCAAAAGTTGGCTGATGCTGGTCAATTTGGTAATATCATCCTCGAGGGTCCGATCGCTATGGATGTGGCTTTATCGGCTGAAGCCGCCGCCAAAAAGGGGATTAAGAGCGCTATCGCCGGTCAGACCGATGTTTTGCTGGTTCCCAACATTACCTGTGGAAATGCGCTGATTAAAATCCTGATGTGTCTGACCGAATCCCGGGTTGGTGGATTGGTAGTGGGTGCCACGGTTCCCATCATCCTGTTATCGCGTTCGGATAATCCGGAAGAAAAATTCGATTCGATTCTGTTGGCAATCTTGATTGCGGATTAATATAAGTTCGCATGGTCTAAATTTTTATTACGCATAAATCGGTCACGATAATCTATAACTGATAAAGTGGGAGCAATATTTTAAATTGATATTTGAGTCCTGTATCATTAACTTTCGTGCCGATAGAAATCGAAAAAATTAAGGGAGAATCTTATGCGAATTGGAATACTAACTGGTGGTGGAGATGTACCGGGTCTAAATCCGGCTATCCGGGCTGTTACCCTGCGGGCAATTCGAGAAGGTCATGAAGTCATCGGTTTACGTCGTGGCTGGTCCGGAATTACCGATGTCGTCCGGGAAAAGGATTACGACAATAGTAATAATTTTCTGCCGTTAACCGAGAGTGTCGTTAATAAAGTTAGTCGAACCGGAGGTACCTTTCTGCATACATCGCGAACCCGTCCCAGTCATATGGCTAAGAAGGATGTCCCGGTTCACCTGCGGGATAAGTATACCGCTGAATTAAATGATTTAACCGCGGAGGTTCTCCAGAATCTGGAATGGCTGGGAATAGATTATTTAATCCCAATCGGTGGTGATGATACGTTGAGCTATGCAGCTCATCTCTACAATCAGGGATTTAAAGTGATTGCGATTCCGAAAACAATGGATGGTGATGTTCCCGGGACAGATTATACCATTGGTTTTAGTACCTGTGTCAGCCGCACAATCGAATTGGCCCATGCTTTACGAACTTCAGCCGGTTCACATGAACGGTTTTTAGTGATTGAAGTATTTGGGCGCTATGCCGGTTTTTCGGCTTTAGTACCAGCGATGGCCGGAGCTTCCGACCGCTGTGCCATTCCCGAATATGAATTCGACGTGGAGCGCTTATGTGAGTTAATGTCTGAGGATCGGCGGGATAACCCCAGCCATTATTCGGTTGTTCTCGTTTCCGAGGGAGCTGCTTTCAAAGGGATTGAGATGATCTTTAAGGATACTGAAACCGATGCCTACGGTCATAAAAGATTAGGCGGTATCGGTGACATTGTAGCAAAAAAACTCAGGGAGCTTTCGCCTAAATTCAATCAGGGTGAAAAAGTAAATACGATTGTCCAGAATCTTGGCTATTTAGTTCGCAGTGGGGCACCGGATGCAATTGACTCACTGGTGCCAATGGCTTTTGGCAATATTGCTCTGAATCTGATTCTCGAAGGGAAATCTGGATTAATGGTGAATTTACACAATGGTAAATATGGCAGTGCACCGCTGAATGTTGTAACCAGTTATAAGAAAGTCGTCAATGTCGAGGAGTTTTACAATACCCAGAGGCTGTGTCCCAAATATAAAAATTTCGAAGGGCAATCCTTCTTCATTACGACCAGCGATCCCGATTAGTATTTAGCCGAATATCTACTAAAATGAGGGATTGCGCTTACCCTTTGATTATTGGTTAAAATCATAGATAAAATCATCCATAAAGTTTGATTTTAGCTATAAAATATCTTAACTTCGCCCTTAGTTAAGGCTGTTTGTTAGGAGGTTTTTTACGAACAAAACTGCTGCGCCGGCACCTCATGATTGGTCACTCAGGGGATAACTGTGTCATTAAGAGAAAACTAATATATTAAATGGAGAGAATAATGGCGAAGAATATGAAATCAATGGACGGCAATACTGCCGCTACTCATGTTGCCTATGCTTTCAGTGAAGTAGCTGCGATTTATCCGATTACCCCCTCTTCGGGTATGGGTGAAATGGCTGATGCCTGGTCTGCTCAAGGGCGGAAAAATCTTTTTGGTCAAAGAGTGCAGGTGGTGGAATTACAGTCAGAAGGCGGCGCCTCGGGTGCCGTTCACGGTTCTCTATCCGCCGGTGCAATGACGACAACCTTTACGGCTTCGCAGGGTCTGATGTTGATGCTGCCCAATATGCACAAAATCGCCGGTGAAATGCTGCCGACCGTTTTTCATGTGTCAGGCCGCTCTTTAGCCTGCCAGTCATTATCAATTTTTGGTGATCATTCCGATGTCATGTCAGCCCGCAATACCGGTTGGGCATTAATGGCCGCCAGCTCGATTCAGGAGATCATGGACCTGGCGGTGGTTTCCCATTTAGCAACGCTCAAAGCCAGCATTCCTTTCCTCAACTTTTTTGATGGATTCCGCAACTCCCATGAAATTCAGAAAATTGATGAAATCAGTTATGCGACGATGGCTGAAATGCTGGATTTGAAGTACGTTGATCAATTTCGTAAGCGGGCAATGAATCCTGAAAATCCGCGGGTTAAAGTCGGTCAGGAGAATCCAGATGTCTATTTCCAGGGTCGTGAGACCGTCAATAAATATTACCAGGTTGCGCCAGAGATTGTGCAAGAATACATGGATTTATTGGCCAAAAAGGTTGGTCGTCAGTATCATCTATTTGATTATTTTGGAGTGCCCGATGCGCAAAAAATTATAGTGATTATGGGTAGCGGTGCCGATACGGTCGAGGAGACAATTGATTATCTGAACAAACGCGGTGAGAAAGTTGGTCTGATTAAGGTGCGGCTCTATCGCCCGTTTGCGGTTGAACAGTTTGTCAAAGCGATCCCGGCTTCGGTGAAGAAGATCGCTGTGCTTGATCGTACCAAGGAGCCGGGTGCAATCGGCGAGCCGCTTTATCTCGATGTGGTCGCTTCCCTGATAGGTAAAAATGTTCAGGTCATTGGCGGTCGCTATGGATTATCTTCGAAGGAGTTTACGCCTTCGATGGTCAAAGCCGTCTATGACCATCTCGATGGGGTTGCAACGCATGGCTTCACGGTCGGAATTGTTGATGATGTAACCCATACATCGGTGGAAATTAAGGAGCATATCTACTCGATTCCCGAGGGAACTATATCTTGTAAATTCTGGGGATTAGGCTCAGACGGAACCGTGGGTGCCAATAAGAATTCAATCAAGATTATTGGTGATAATACCGACATGTATGCTCAAGGGTATTTTCAGTATGATTCCAAAAAATCCGGCGGCATTACCCGCAGTCATTTGCGTTTTGGGAAACATCCGATTAAGTCCGAGTACTTAGTCACGGATAATATTGACTTTGTTGCCTGTCACAACCAGGCGTTTATCGGGCGTTATGATGTTCTCGAAGGAATTAAAGCCAAGGGCGTTTTCCTGTTGAATTCGATCTGGGGCAAGGAGGAGGTATTTGAACATCTCACCGCAGATATGCAGCAAACCATCATTTCCAAAAATGTACGTTTTTATAATATTGATGCCCTGGAAATTGCCCGTGGTATCGGACTGGGTGGTCGGATTAATACAGTAATGATGGCTGCCTTTTTTATTATTTCGGGAGTTTTAGAAAAGAATCAGGCGGTCAAATTGATCAAGGCTGCCGTTAAGAAGACCTATGGCACAAAGGGTCAGGAAGTCGTGGAGATGAACTGGAAAGCGATTGACGCCACGGCGGCGGCGCTGGTTGAAGTTGAAGTTCCCGCCAAGAGGCCGGCAAAACATGCTCCAATGAAACAGCTGGTTCCGGCTGATGCGTCTGCATTTGTGAAGAATGTCATCGAAAAAACAATGCGGGAAAAGGGTGATGAAATTACCGTTTCCCAGATGCCTCTCGATGGTTATGTACCTTCCAATACTGCCAAATTGGAAAAACGGGGCGTTGCACCCCGAGTGCCCCATTGGCTCAGGGAAAAGTGCATTCAGTGCAATCAGTGCTCGTTTATCTGTCCGCATGCCGCGATCCGTCCCAAATTGATTGATCCTAAAGACTTAGTCAATGCGCCGAAGGGCTTTGTTACCCTCGACGCGATCGGGAAGGACGCCGGGATGAAATATCGGCTTCAGGTTTATATTGATGACTGCCAGAGCTGTATGAACTGTGTCAATGAATGTCCCAAGGAGGCTCTGGTTGCCGTTCCGATTCAGCAAGAACGGGATGCCGGCGAAACGGCTTGTGTTGAGTTTTTTGAGGCTTTACCAAGTGATGTTCTGACCAAGACGGTAGGTCTTGAAACGATCAAAGGCAGTCAGTTTAAACAACCATTATTGGAGTTCTCCGGTGCGTGTGCTGGCTGCGGGGAGACACCTTATATTAAAGTGATTACCCAGCTATTTGGGGATCGCATGATCATTGCCAATGCCACCGGCTGTTCATCCATCTGGGGCGGCACATTTCCCACAATCCCCTATGCGGTGAATAAAGATGGACACGGACCGACCTGGGCTAATTCCCTGTTTGAGGATAATGCCGAATATGGTTA
>CAZAKO010000009.1:0-15669 GCA_964485745.1 uncultured bacterium | reverse complement strand
TGGCTTCAAATCGGAATGTCAACATTCTGGTTCTGGATACGGAGGTGTATTCGAACACCGGCGGTCAAGCCTCCAAGGCAACTCCCTTAGGTTCGGTGGCACGCTTTGCCGAAGCCGGAAAAACTACCAAGAAGAAAGACCTCGGCTTGATAATGATGAGTTACGGGTATGTCTATGTAGCTGCGGTGGCGATGGGTGCCAATAAAAATCAGTTTCTGAAAGCCGTTAAAGAAGCCGAAGCCTATAATGGTCCAGCGATTATTATCGCCTATGCGCCCTGTATCAATCACGGCTGTAATATGGAACTAACCCAGGCGGAAGAGAAAAAAGCGGTAGACACCGGCTACTGGATTCTGTATCGTTATAATCCATTGTTGAAAGCCGAAGGCAAGAATCCATTGATTCTGGATTCTAGAAAGCCGTCACTGCCGGTTGAGGAATTTCTGAAAGGCGAAAAGCGCTATACCTCGCTGAAGCTGAGTTTCCCGGATCTGGCGGAAAAATACTGGAAAGAGCAGCAAGTTATCGTTGATGAGCGTTACGAGCAGTACCGCAAAATGGCGGAATAGGAAAACGTTTCGATAGACTGAAAAAGGGTGGTGATGCCACCCTTTTTTGATTTTATGTGAATTACCTGTTAATCCTTAACCGGTGTTATTTTGCCCTTTGCGACTAACCGCTGATACTGCTCGGGATATATTTTTTTCATACAGCTGATACAGATACCATGGCTGAATTCAGCATTCGTATGACTCTGGACATAAGATTCCAGATTGCTCCAGAATCCCTGGTCATTCCGGATCTTTTTACAGGCCGCACAAATTGGTAAAAGTCCCTTTAATTGTTTTAATCGCGTGATTGCATAGGTTAATTCGATGATCAATTTTTCCCGTTCCTCTTCGATCTGTTTACGGGTGATAATTTCCTGTTTTAATTGGCTATTGGTTTTCAGCAGTTCGCCATGTCGTTCGCGAACCAGGTCTTCGAGCTGGTTGCGTTTATGGCTCAGTTTCGCCTCAGCTTCATAACGTTTCAGGATTTGCTGCTGCAGCTCATCAATTGCTTTTTGCAGATCGTTGATTGTATTGACCAGCTGGATTTCGCGAGCTTCGAGTTTAACTATCATCATGGCAAAGGATTCTGCCAGATCGGTAATGCGCTTGGGATATTTGCCGGTTTTAGTCAGTTCAAATAATTTAGTTTCACCCTCATAGTTATTGGCAGCAACTTCTTTGGTAACGAGAGTTAAGAATTCGAGAAGATTATCAATGCCCTGGTAATAGTTCACCATGGATCCTTTCCTTTTAGCTAATCTGCCCCTTGCTTTTCAATTGCTGATATTCTTCCGGATAGAGTTCCTGGAGGCAATCCGGACAGAGGCATTGACTAAATTCAACCTCAGCATATTTGGCAATATAGGATTTCAATTCAATCCAATAGCCGGAATCATCGCGGATTCTCCTGCAGGATGAACAGATTGGAATTAAGCCCTTTAGAGTTTGGATATTGTCAAGTGTCGCTTGGAGTTCTTCGACCAGTTTTTTACGCTCCTCCTCAAGCTGTTTTCTTTCCTCAATTTCGATCTTTAGCAGCTGATTGGCGTCGGATAATTCATCAGTCCGTTCTTGAATCAGTGTTTCGAGATTATCCCTGTGCCGTTGGAGTTCGCGCTCAATTTGAGCGTGTTTTCCGTACTCATTTTGAAGCTGCTCATTCAATTTTTTCAATTTTTCAATTGTCTGCTGCAGGCGCAGTTCCCGTGCTTCGACTTTCACGATCATCATGCCAAACGATTCGGCTAATTCAGTAACCTGCCTAGGGTAGGTACTGGTTTTAGCTAATTCGAAAATTTCGTTGGAATCTTTATAAATATCCCGGGAAATGCTTTGGGCGACGATAGTGAGATGATCGAGCAGCCGATCCACATTTTTTGAATCTCGCGGGCGGTTCAGCGTGTGAACATCCTCCGTAATGCCCTGCTCCTCGGAGATTTTTTCGCGCATGGATTCTAATTGCTGCAGCAAATCGCGGTCAGGAACAAGTGGTTGACTCATTGAATTATTCTCCTTGATCGAAATTTTTAATATTTTTTAGGGTCGTCAGTGGGAGATTTATACTTTTTGTCGGGAGAAGCGGTGGATTCATTCCTGATGGGAGTTTCGGTCTGTTCCGGGTTGTTAGAGGCAAAATTTTGATTTTTATGATAATCCGGGTAGAGTGCCGAGATACATTCCGGACAGAGACCATGAGTAAATTCCACCTCTGAATGGTCGTGTAAGTAAGATTCGACCTCTTCCCAATACCCTTTGTCATCGCGAATTTTTTTACAATTCGCACAAATTGGAATCAGTCCTCTTAATCGTTTAACATTGCTCAAGGCTTCTTTTAGGTCGGCTATCAGTTTCTCTTTTTTCTCTTCCAGCTGCTTGCGCTCCAGGATTTCCGTTTGGAGTTGAAGATTTGATTTTTCCAGCTCTATTGTCCGGGTTTTGACCATCTCGGACAATTGCTCTTTGTGTTTTTTAAGCTCCTCTTCGGCAATTTTACGCTGGGTAATGTCGTGGGTGACAACGACCGTGTGGGTAACCGTAGCCTCCTTGTCATAGTAAGGATAGTACCTGACATCGAAACAGCGTCCTCCCAATGCTGGAAAACTAAACCACTCTTCATAATTTACTTCCTTACCGCTAAAGCAAAGGTCCAGGTGCCTTTTAATCGTTCCGTAAAAAACTTCCTCACCCCATAGACTGACGACTGTTTTTCCGATAATCTCCTCCCGCTTTTTCCCATGGGCAAGGCAGTAAGAATCGTTTGCAGCCTCATAAATATAGTTGCGATTAATCAGGGTCATGAACTCTCTGGAGTTATTGGCAATAAACTCGTAGCGGCGCTGCATTTCTCCGACATTTTTCTCCTTAATGCGGTCGCTACTTAGCTGTTTGATGATTGCCTTTAATTGCTGAATGGTCTGTTGCAGTTTGGTTTTTTCGGCGGCTGATTTTGATAGCTCGGTTTCCAGCAGTTCTAATTCTTCGACTAATTCTGATATTGTCTTCTTCCTATTATTCATTTGTACTTCTCTTTTTAGAGCTGTTTTGATGGTTAATATACAGATTTTTTCTGAAACCATACCGGATTTGTTAGGGCAAATTTGTCCTTACGGGTAGTCACTTCGGCACGGACGTACCCAGCGGTTTGAAGATCACCAAGTTCTAAACGCATAGAGATATTGTATTCTCCGGAATGACAATTGATAATTTTATGGGTGAATTCGGTTTGTTGGTTGAAGTCACCGGCAATTATGCTGATTTTTTGTAGCGTTCCAAAAAATTGGCTGGATTTGGCTGTCAGGGATAGCGTATGACTGTCCTCAGTATGGATGTCCAGAAAAGGACCATTAGAAGTGAAAACGGAGCCGGATTTGAGGCTTTCGACCAATTTGTCTGGTTGCATGGGAAGAGTTGCTTTAACTCCGGTCAGATTATAGCCGAAAATCTGGTTGTTATGCTCATGCATTTTCAGTAGCGGAGTTTGGATTTGGCGAAAGCGATTAAAATTACCATGGGCGTCGTTGCCGGCGTAGATATACTGCTTCTGCCCTCTCAGCAACTGGCGAATCCAGAGTGCTTTGCCGGCTTTCACTTCTTCTTGGTTATTTGTCCCCGCGAGAATCTGGAAACCATTCAGAGCCGGATGGAGGTCCCGGCGGTTCCAGATTCCCCGCCGGAGTATGAGGCGGTGTGAAAAGGGCTGACGGGTTACAGGATGGGCGGCAAATACCAAGGTATGGGGTGAGATCTCATTCAGAATTGTTGCATAGTGATATTCGGTCATTCGACCGAGTTTAGCTTCCATTCCGTCACCAGTTCCGACATAGAATTTTGGATCGTTAATCACTGCCAGGTGGACAGTCTGACCGAAACCGTTGTCTACCGACACTTCCTCACCAGCGAGAATCACAAAATCCTGATGGTCGTGATTTAGTTGGTGGATCGTAGATTGAAAATCATGCCATTTGGTTAAATTTGGATCGTTTTCGGTCCAGGAATCGGGATAGTCATCCAGGTCGTATGAATGTTCGGTCAGCGCGCAAAAGGAGAGCCCCAATGCCTGCGCCAGCGGTTGGATTCTTTCCGGGGGAATTCCGAATTCGACCTGATCCTCGGTAAAAGAGGAGTGACAGTGTAAGTCACCCCAGAGCCAGCCATTGGGGGAAGGTAAAGGTTCACTATCAATAAAAGTCCGGAAAGGCGCCTGAGAGAGGGTGCGATAGTTATCGTTTTTGATCGTTTTTAGCTTGTTTTTAAGGTTAATTCGGACAAGGCAATCTATCTGGATGGATTCATTTTTAAAAGGGGTAGCATTCAGCTGAAAGATTCGCGAGAACCACTTTTGTTCCACAAGATAAGTTTCATTGTCTGTGAAAGTGGCTAAAAGTTGCTGATCGGTCGGGGACAAAATTCGAATCTCAACCTGCCGGATCTGGATTGGGAATCGATCGGCATCTTTGACCAGTAGGAGAACCGGGATGGTATCCCCCTGAATGCGGTAAGGTAGATCGAACAGGATTTCCGGTTCCTGTTTATACAAACGGCCTTTAAAACTGGGTAAGCGATAATGCATCTCGGCATATAGCAGGATTGGGATTAGGGCAATGAGGATCGCCATCAGGTTAGATGTTGGTAGGTTAGGAATCAGGGTTGGTGGTACCATAATTCAAAGATAAAACAACCAGGTGAGATCCTCAATAAATTTTCGAGAATTTGGATACTTTTGGGCATTAGAAGCTATTTGAAACCGGAAAAATTGATTGACACTGAATCCATGAGACGCTAAATTCAACCTCACGTTTGGCAAATTGTTGGAAGGGAGAATATTTGGCGACGACAGCAGACATTCGTAACGGGATCATCCTCAACTTGGATGGCGAATTATTGAAAATTATTGAGTTCCAGCATATCAAATTAGGGCGGGGTGGCGCCCGAGTGCGCACGCGATTTAAAAACATCCGGACCGGTCAGGTGATAGAAAATACCTTTCGTTCGGGCGAGCGGATTGATATTGTGCGGCTCGATGCCGTCGAAATGCAGTATCTTTACCACGATGGAAATCATTATATTTTTATGAATACTGAAAACTATGAACAGGTTCCATTAGATGAAGAATTATTCAAAGATGCTTCGCGGTTTGTCAAAGAGAATGAGATTGTAAGGGTCTTGTTTAATGGCTCAAAAGCCGTGGATATCGAGATTCCACCCCATGTGAATCTAGCAATCGTTAAAACCGATCCCGGGATGAGGGGTGACACGGTTACGGGTGCGACGAAACCGGCTGTGCTTGAAACCGGCTTTACCGTCATGGTTCCATTATTTGTAAATGCAGGGGATAAGGTCCGCATAGATACCCGCACGGGTGAATATGTGGAGCGGGTAAAATCATAACGGGGGGAAGGCATGAGAAATTCAAGAATTCTTGAACTGGTTAAGATTTTAGAATCGCATGACATTGGTGAGATAGAGATTTCACGCTGGGGATTTAAGATTAGGGTCGCGAAGAGCCCGGGTAAAATCAGCGAGGGGGAAACCACGACTGTCATTCAAGGACCAAGTCAGAAGAACCTACCCAACCGCTTTGTCGAGGTCGCGGGAATCTCGGAAGATCGGACTGCGGTGGAGACAAACACTGTCAAAGGTGTCGAAATCAAATCCCCAATTGTCGGTACCTTTTATCAGGCCCCGGCGCCGGATGCCGAACCCTATGTCAAGTTAGACGACCACATTACCATCGGCCAACCTTTGTGTATTATTGAAGCGATGAAAATCATGAATGTGATCGAATCAGAAGTTGCCGGGAAGCTTATTAAAATAGCCGTCGAGAATGCTCGTCCGGTCGAGTATAATCAAACTCTTTTTATCATAGATCCGACTGGGTAAGGTTAACCAATAAACTGTAAGACAGACAATTTTGATTAAAAAAGTCCTCATCGCTAATCGGGGTGAAATTGCGCTGAGAATTATCCGGGCCTGTAAGGAGCTGGAGATTCCGACTGTGGCAGTCTATTCTTCAGCGGATTTGCTCTCTCTTCACGTTCGTTTTGCCGATGAAGCTGTTTGTATTGGTCCGGCTAATAGTCAGGGTAGTTACCTGAAGCAATCTCAGATTATCAGTGCTGCCGAAGTAACCAATGCCGATGCCATCCACCCTGGATATGGCTTTTTGGCTGAGAATCCAGACTTTGCCCAGATGTGTGAAGACAACGAAATCCTGTTTATCGGACCTAAACCGGATGTGATCCGGCGAATGGGAGATAAAGCCGCAGCCCGAGCCGCAATGATACAGGCAGGAGTACCGGTAATTCCTGGCAGTCAGGATGTAATCTCGGACTTTAAAAATGCCCGTAAAATAGCCGAACGGATTGGCTACCCGGTGATTTTAAAGGCAGCAGCTGGGGGAGGTGGTCGCGGGATGCGAATCGTCCGCGAGCCGGATCAATTGGAGCAAGCTTATGCTATGGCCCGGGAGGAAGCCCGCGCAGCTTTTGATAATTCCAATATGTACCTCGAGAAGCTATTGGAAAAAGCTCGTCATATCGAAGTCCAGATTCTGGGCGATAATTACGGCAATATCACCTTTCTGGGTGAAAGGGAATGCTCCATTCAGCGTCGGCATCAGAAGCTGATTGAGGAGTCACCCTCACCGGTAGTGGACGAAGATCTGCGCGAGAAATTAGGGAAAACAGCGATTAAGGCTGCTAAGGCAGTCGAATATTCCAGTGCCGGCACAGTTGAGTTTTTATTGGATGTCGATAAAAATATCTATTTTATGGAAATGAATACCCGAATCCAGGTCGAGCACCCGGTAACGGAAATGGTTACCGGCTGCGATTTACTTAAGGAACAGATAAGTCTGGCTGATGGAAATCCGTTGCCGCGTTGGGTCAAGAAATTCAAACTCCGCGGGCACGCGATTGAATGTCGAATTAATGCCGAAGATCCTTATAAAAATTTCCGCCCCTCACCGGGCAAAATCCAAGCCTTTCACGCGCCCGGCGGCCCGGGAACCCGGATGGATACCCACGTTTATTCCGGCTATGAAATTCCGTCCAATTACGATTCCCTTTTGGGTAAACTGATTACCCACGGCAAGGATCGGGCCGAGGCAATTGCCCGCATGCGACGCGCCTTAGAGGAGACGATTATCGAAGGGATCCCGACTTCGGTCCCCTTTCATCAGGCGATTGTCAATAGTCCGGAATTTCAACAGGGCGATTTCCACATTGATTTTTTGAAAGATTTCAAATTTGGCTAAATTAATTCAAGGAGGATGATATATGAGCGTTCCTGAAAATCTAAAATATACCAAAGACCACGAATGGGCGCTGATATCCGCAGATTTGGTAACGGTCGGCATTACCGATTACGCTGTGAAAGAATTAGGCGATATAGTCTATGTCGAGTTACCTTCGGTTGGAAATACGGCTATTAAGGGGAATTCGATCGGTACCATTGAAGCGGTTAAAACCGTAGCGGATATCTACAGTCCCGTTTCGGGCGAAATTGTCGAAGTCAACCAGGCATTGACCGACCAGTCTGAATTGATTAACCAGGATCCTTATGGCGCTGGCTGGATTGCTAAAATCAAACTTTCAAATGCCGCCGAAACAGCCGAGCTACTCAATCCTGCAGATTACCAGAAATTAATCGGACAATAGATGCACTATATTCCCAATACGTCGGTTATCGAGAAGGAGCTCCTGAATGCAATCGGAGTTGAGCGCTTTGAAGATTTATTGACGGATATACCCGAGGATTATATAAAAAATTGTCGGATTGTGCTACCGGAACCACTATCGGAACTCGAAGCCTGGCAGAAGTTACGAACCTTAGCGGTAAAAAATAGCGAAACCGATTCGATGGTTTCCTTTTTGGGTGGTGGCAGCTATGATCATTTTATTCCCGCCGCCATTGATTTTTTAATTAACCGTTCGGAATTCTATACGGCTTATACACCCTATCAACCGGAAGTCTCTCAGGGAACCTTGCAAGCTATATATGAATACCAATCGCTGGTTTGCCAGCTGTTGGATATGGATGTAGCTAATGCCTCACTCTATGATGGGGCGACAGCTTTGGCGGAAGCTGCCATCATGAGCATCAATGCCACCAAGCGCAACAAGATTTTGGTATCACCGTTCATCAACGCCAATTTCCTGAAAGTATTGCAAACTTATCTTTTAGCAAGAGAGATTAAAATAGAATTTTTAGGAGAAAATAATGGGCGAACGGATTTCGGGCAGTTGAGCGCAAAATTGGATAATTCGGTGGCAGCTCTATTAGTTCAATCCCCTAATTTTCTGGGCAACATTGAAGAGTTGAACGGAATTGCCGCCCGCTTACACGCCAATCAATCGCTGTTGGTCATTTCGGTCAATCCCATTTCTGCGGCAATCTTAAAGACTCCGGGAGAACTGGGTGCCGATATTGCAGTATCAGAGGGTCAATCTCTGGGTATTCATCAGTCTTTTGGCGGACCATACCTGGGTATATTTACCGCAACTCGTTCGCTGATTCGCAATCTGCCGGGAAGAATTGTTGGTCAAACGATAGATGTTGAAGGTAAACGGGGATATGTGCTGGTGCTGCAAACCCGCGAGCAGCATATTCGTCGGGAAAAGGCGACATCCAATATCTGCACTAATCAGGGATTGATGGCTTTAGCAGCAACTATTTACCTCTCTTTATTAGGTAAAAATGGTTTGAAACAGGTAGCCGAGTTGTGTCTCAATAATGCACACTACTTAGCGGGAAAAATCGAGTCCCTGAAGCACTATTCTCTGCCTTATCAGTCAGTGCCCTTTTTTAATGAATTTGTCGTCGAGACTCCCATTCCTGCCCGGGAGATTATCAATGCGGGACTCAGTGAACATTTCTTGGTGGGGGTCGATCTGGGGGAATTCCGTCCCGATTGGGGTCAGCGGCTTTTGATTGCCGTCACAGAAAAAAGGACTCGACAAGAAATTGATGATTTTATTAAATTTTTGATTAAATTTTAGACAGATGAAAGTTTTCGAGAAACTCAAAGATACTGCTCGACGCAAAGGTGGAGGCTATTTAGTCCTGATCGATCCGGATACCCGCGATTCCAGACGGCTCAAGGAATTTGTTAGTGAAGTCTGTAATCGCGGAGTTGATGCCATTCTGGTCGGCGGTAGTCTGATCATTGATGCCGATTTTCAGCAATCTATTCGGACGGTCAAAGAAAACAGCACCGTGCCGATTATCATTTTTCCGGGTTCTTTGCAGCAGCTCTCGACCGAGGCTGATGCAATCCTGTTCATCTCATTGATCAGTGGTCGTAATCCCAATTATCTGATTGGCGAACATGTTGTGGCGGCACCCTTTATCAAAAAGTTAGGGATTGAACCAATTTCTACCGGTTATCTGCTATTCGAGTCGGGCAGGACTACAACGGCTGAATTTATGAGCAACACCAAGCCTTTGCCGGTGAATAAACCAGAAATTGCCATGGCGCATGCTTTAGCGGCGCAATATCTGGGCATGAATACGGTCTACTTAGAAGCTGGTAGCGGAGCTGACTATTCGGTTCCGACGGCGGTGGTCAAGGCGGTCAGCAATTACATTGATATTCCGGTTATAACCGGCGGTGGAATCCGCACTCCCGAAGATGCACGGGCGAAAGTAGAGGCCGGCGCAACTTTTATTGTCACCGGCAATATCCTCGATCAATCCGACAATCTCGGCCTGATAGATGAATTTGTCCGCGCAATTCATATCAAGGAAAATTTTTAGTGCCCGCTCCAGTTACTGCGGAACTAATCCGTTCTGAGATACAACGACAACTAGCTGAAAGCGCCGAAGTCAAACGGCGTCTGGCGGCTAAGAATCTGGATGGCATCCAGAAAGCAGCCGAATTATTGCTTAAAGCCGTTCACAACGACGCTAAGATTCTATTGTGCGGTAATGGCGGCAGTGCCGCCGATGCTCAGCATCTCGCCGCCGAACTGGTTGCCCGGTTGCGGTATGAACGTCGGGCGGTTGCGGCGTTGGCATTGACAACTAATACTTCAACCTTATCCGCGCTAAGCAATGACTATGATTTTTCACGAGTGTTCGTTCGCCAAATCGAAGCCTTCGGGAAAAAGGGTGACATTTTGATTGGAATTAGTACCAGTGGCATTTCCGAAAATGTGGTTAAAGCCGTTGAATATGCCAAATCGCTTGGTTTAATTACAATTGTACTGACTGGCAGTAGCGGGGGAAAGCTAGCTAAACTCGCAGACCTTACCATCGCGGTTCCCGCCGACAACGTTCAGCGGGTTCAGGAAGCCCACATTACTATTGGTCATATCTGGTGTGATCTGATTGAGCAGTCGTTGATAAATCGTTAACGCCATCACTATCTGTGAATGCAACATATCGTTCAAGATTTTATCAATTATCTCAGAATCGAATGCAATCTCTCGACCAATACGATTGATGCCTATCGCAATGATTTGCTGCGCTATTGTCAGTTTCTTGAGGACCAGCAGCTAAAGCGCCCCGACCAGATTACCATTCAAGTCATCCAAAATTTCATTAATGAGCTCACTGACTTAGGCTTAGCCGCGAGCAGTCTTTGTCGGAATTTTTCTTCGATACGGGCGTTGCATAAATTCATGCTGGCCGAAAACCTGGTTAAGAGTAATCCCGCCGAGCTGCTTCAGGCACCCCGCCGGCCTTCACGTTTGCCAAAAATCCTGGATCTGCCCGAAATCGAGAAAATCATTGAGGTTATTGATGTGACAACAAAAAAGGGAATTCGGGATCGAGCGATAATCGAGACGCTCTATTCAACTGGAGTTCGGGTTTCGGAATTAATTACCCTTAAGATGTCCGATGTTTTTTTTCATCATGGTGTAATCCGGGTATTTGGGAAGGGCTCCAAAGAGCGCATTGTACCTTTTGGGGAGAAGGCCCGCAAGGCAATCAAAAATTATATCACTGCCGTGCGTTCATTGCTGGCTCGTTCGCAATGGAGTGGAGATGTCCTGTTTCTGAATTTACGCGGCATGCCGCTATCGCGGATGGGAGTCTGGAAAATCATTCAGGAATATGTCAAATTAGCCGGGATCAGGAAAAAGGTCAGTCCGCACGTTTTCAGACACTCTTTCGCTACTCATTTATTGGAAGGGGGTGCAAATCTGCGGGCGGTGCAGGAGATGCTTGGGCATGCAGATATTTCGACAACCCAGATTTATATGCATTTAGATCGGGAGTACCTGATCGAACAGCACCGAACCTTTCATCCGAGGTGGCAATGAATTTTCAGGTGATTATTCTCCTAATTCCGCCAATTCTGTTAGCTCTGACGTTCCATGAATTCATGCATGGCTGGGTCGCTAATTTATTGGGTGATCCGACCGCCCGGCTGGCGGGTCGGCTGACGATGAATCCGTTAGTTCACTTAGATCCTATTGGGACAGTAATGATCTTTTTGGTACGTTTCGGTTGGGCTCGACCGGTGCCGGTGGATCCGCGGAATTTTCGGAATCCAAAACAGGGTCTCTTATTGGTCTCGTTGGCAGGACCATCAGCCAATCTGCTGCTGGCATTTTTGAGTGGGATGTTAGTGCGAGCATTTCATGCGGGGCAGTTAAATTTTTTACCTGAAAATGTCTGGACGCCAATTTATGCGATGCTCCGATACAGTTTGCAAATCAATTTAGCATTGGCAATCTTCAATCTGATTCCGATTCCGCCGTTAGACGGTTCGAAGATTTTGTACGGTCTCTTGCCGCATCGTCAGGAGCGGATTTTCTTTTATCTGGAAAGATACGGTCCAATGATCTTAATGGGGGTAATCCTTTTTGGAATGATAACCCGCATTTCAATTTTAGGGGCTTTTATCTATCCTTTTGTAAATTATTTCGCCAAACTCTTCGGGGGATTGTGATGGTAACCTATCAAAAGCGCCGATTTTCGATTGCGGATAAGCGGCGCGAACGAGCCGAGAGACGAATTCATTTTGATCGTTTAAGCCGGGCACCACGCCGGACAGCCAGGCCTTTATGGTGGTTGTTTATCTTGCTGATTATTGTTTTGGGTCTTATGTTTTATTTAAATAATATTCGCTAATCTGGTAAATTTCCGGGAATTGTGAGGAGCATCTATGGCTGAAATTATTGAATGTGTGCCAAACTTTAGTGAAGGTCGTGATCCAAATATAATCAAGGCGATCGGTGATGCAATTGCCGCAGTTGCGGAGGTGAAGTTGCTGAATGTTGATCCCGGTGCGGCTACCAATCGGACCGTCATTACTTTTATTGGTACCCGGAAGGGGATTCTGGTCGGAGCATTTGCCGGCATTGCCAAAGCCGCCGAACTGATTGACATGCGTCAGCACCATGGTGCTCACCCGCGACTTGGTGCCACCGATGTCTGTCCGCTTATTCCGATATCCGGCATTAGTGCAGAAGAGTGCATCCAATTATCCCATGAATTGGCGCGCCAGGTTGCCACCGAACTAAAAATTCCCGTTTTTCTGTACGAAAAATCGGCACAGACAGCGGAGCGGATTAATCTGGAGAATATCCGGGCTGGCGAATACGAAGGACTGTCGGAAAAATTAAAGAATCCGCAGTGGAAACCGGACTACGGTCCGGCGGAATTCAACGCCAGATCCGGTGCTACGGTAATTGGTGTGCGGGAATTCCTGATCGCCTATAATGTCAATCTTAATACGAATGATCGGAAATTAGCCAGCGAGATTGCCCTGCAAATCCGGGAAAAGGGGCGCTACCAACGCGATCGAGAGGGAAATATTCTCTATGATGAAAACGGCGCAGCTCTGCGCATCGCCGGCAGGCTGCCATCCACCAAAGCCGTTGGCTGGTATATTGATGAATATAAAATTGCTCAGGTTTCGATTAACCTGACAAATTACAAAGTAACGCCGCCGCACGTAGTATTCGAGGAGGTGCGCAAACTTGCCCGGCAGATGGGCTTGCGTGTCACCGGCTCGGAAATCGTCGGACTGGTGCCCAAAGAGGCATTGTTAATGGCTGGTCGTTATTATCTACAGCTACAGGGCAAATCGCAAGGTGTCCCGGAATCAGCGTTGCTCCACACCGCGATTCAATCACTGGGGTTGAACGATGTGTCACCTTTTGACCCGAAACAGAAAATTATCGAGTTTCAGATCAAGGAATTCGATGATCCGCTGACTGAGCTCGACCTGCGCCAGTTTGCCGATGAATTGTCTTCCGATTCACCGGCGCCGGGCGGCGGCAGCGTGGCAGCTCTCTGTGGAGTCATGGCTGCCAGTCTGACCGCGATGGTTGCCAACCTGACTTTTGGCAAACGCGGTTACGAACGTTATTCCAAGAAGATGAATCAAACCGCGATCAATGCCCAGCTGCTTAAAGACGAACTATTGAGATTAGTTGATCGCGATGCTGCCGCCTTTAATCAGGTCATGGGCAGCTACCGACTGCCGAAAAAAACCGAGGTAGAAAGAGCCCAGCGTCAGGTGGCAATCCAGGAAGCTATGAAAACGGCGGCGCAAATCCCATTACAAGTAATGGAAACCTGTGAGAAAGTTTTAATCCTGACTGATTATGTCTCAAAGCGCGGGAATCTCAATTCCATCAGCGATGCTGGGGTAGCGGCTCTTGCGACGGATGCGGCAATCAGGGGGGCGGCATTAAATGTACTAATTAATTTGGGTAATATTGAAGATTCCGAATTTAAAACTCGAATGCATGAGGCAGTAGCCCAAATCAAAGCCAAGTCTCAGTCCTTGATCCGGCGGATAGTCAAACGCGTCGAAAGTAAAATTTAAGTCCAGACTTAATTCATCATTAATTATGTCAAAAATTAAAATCCTCTCCGATCAACTGACCAATAAAATTGCCGCGGGTGAAGTTGTCCAGCGTCCAGCTTCGGTTGTTAAAGAATTAATTGAGAACAGTCTCGATGCCGGAGCAACCGAAATTACAATTGTCCTGCAGGGTGGAGGTAAGACCCGGTGCCAGGTGATTGATAATGGTGAAGGAATGGGCAAGGATGATTTGCTGCTGGCTTTTGAGCGCTATGCGACGAGCAAGATTGCAACGATTGAAGATCTTATGGCGATTCGCACGCTGGGTTTCAGAGGTGAAGCGCTGGCAAGCATCGCGGCGGTTGCGATCGTGGATGCAATATCAACCGAAAGGGGTAGTGACATCGGGCATGAGTTGCGGATTGAAGGCGGTAACTTTCGCTATGTCAAGCCAACTGCACCTCAGACGGGAACCAGCATCTCGATCAGAAACCTTTTTTATAACGTTCCGGCACGCCGCAAATTTCTCAGAAGCAACGAGGTTGAATTCCGGCATGTGGTTGATATTTTACGCAAATTCGCGATGATTCGTCCGGAAGTCAGTTTTACTCTGATTCATAATGAGCATGAGGTCTTGCGACTTAAGGCACAGGATTTAAAAGAGCGGATCGGTGAACTCTATTCCGGGGATTATGGTGAGAATTTGATCTGGATTGAACAGGCAGTTCCAACAATGAAGTTATCCGGATATATCGGAAATCTGAACCTAATCCGAGCTCGAACTGGCGAGCAGTACTTCTTCGTCAATCGCCGGTTTGTCACTGACCGCCTCATGAATCATGCGATTCTCTCGGCTTATACTGATCTCATTTCGCGCGGAGAATATCCGTTTTATTGTTTGGATTTACAGCTGGATCCTGAGGCGGTGGATGTCAATGTCCATCCGACAAAGATGGAGGTTAAATTTCGCCAGCAAAACGAGGTTTATCAGTTTCTCGAAGCTGCGGTGAAAGCCGGATTGAAAGAGGTAACCGAAGTGATCCCAAATTTGCAGCGTTTTGCACCGGAGCATTACTATGCTCCCTTGAAGTTACCAAAATCGGAAAAGTCTGCACCGGACGTGGCAACCTCGAAAACCCGCCCTGAATCTCCACTTGAGACTAGCCAGCCTCAGCCGAGTTCGATTGCGGCTGCTAAAGTACCTCAGGAACGGCAGACCAATATACCCTTACAGCATCCGCATGTTTCTCCTGAGGAATTGTGGAAGCAGCGGGCCCAACGGTTTGTCGAAAAGGGTGAAACTAAACAGGAATATGAATTCATCCCGGATGTACCGATCTATCAATTACACAATAAATACATTGTAACGCAGATAAAATCCGGTTTGATAATTATTGATCAGCATGTTGCGCATGAGCGGATTTTATATGACAATGCGCTAAAAGCCATGGCTGAGCAATCCTGGAAAGGGCAGCAGTTACTGTTTCCCCAGATTATTGATCTATCGGTCACCGATTTTTCGGTACTGTTAGAAATTTTGCCCTTTTTGGAGAAGATCGGATTTAGTATTCGGGAGTTTGGTAAACATACAATTGCCGTCGAAGCCGTGCCAGCCGGAATGGCTTGGGGCAACGAATCCACAATTATCAAGGAGATCATTGATCATTATCAGGAATATGGCACCAAGGATACGAGTATTCAATCTAAGGTTGCCGCCGCCTATTGCTGTAAAGCGGCGATCAAAGCCGGGGACAAATTAAGTCAGGAGGAAATGCGCAATTTAGTGGACAATCTCTTTGCCACTCCGGATCCCTATTTTTGTCCGCATGGACGACCAATCATTGTTAGCCT
>CAZAKO010000008.1:6395-33220 GCA_964485745.1 uncultured bacterium | reverse complement strand
CATTTCGATCCCGCCCTGGCGGGAGAGAAATCGCATTAATTAGACATGGAAGAACACAGAGGTCTCACGCCAGCCTGCCCCACGCTGTGAGTAATTAGTATTTGGAGTGCGCCAAAAGCAATGGCGTTCCGCAGGAACTCCGTCGGAGCATTTCCGAACGAAGTGAGGAAAGACTCTGCGAACTACGTTCGCAAGCTTCAACACTGTTGAAGCAATCCGAAATACAGATCAGTATTTACACTATTAAACGTATAGGAGTACAGAGATATTTTTACGAATAGACTGAAGCGATTTCTCGTCTCCCGATAAGATCAGGATTCCTCGGAATGACGATGATTTAATCCTTCCGAAGGTCGAGCAGATAAATCAATCTCAGGCGGTGAATTATGTTGAGACCTTCGGAAGGTTTTATTTGTGCCCCTATCAGATTTAGAGTCATTCCGATTCCGACCTAGTTGGTCAGGTCGGAGAGGAATCGCTTTTGACAAAGTCGCCCTTACCCGATTTCTCTCCCCGGCAACTGCCGGGGAATTGAAATGACGATTAATAATGAAGTTGTGGTGATAAAAAGCGAAGGGCACAAAGTTTTGTGCCCTTCTACCCATATCAATTGTAATTGATGAAATGACGTAACAGCACGGTGTGCCGTGCCACTGCTCCTATACCCAGCCCCTGAGTTTCATGGCTTCGACAACTCGTCCTACTGCGACCACATAGGCGGCTTCCCGCATCGAAATTTGATAGCGTTTGGAAGTATTCAAAACAGTATAATAGGCGGCGGTCATTTTTCTATCGAGAGCCTCCTGAATCTGGGTTTCATCCCAATAATAGATATATGAATTTTGAACCATTTCAAAATAAGAAACGGTAACACCTCCGGCATTGCATAAGAAGTCGGGAATGACATGCACTTTATTTTTATATAAAATATCGTCAGCGTCGGGAGTGGTTGGTCCGTTGGCTAACTCAGCAATTATTTTTGCCTTGATTTGGGCGGCATTCTTTTTGGTAATGACCTCCTCTAATGCCGACGGAATGAGAATGTCAACTTTAAGTTCCAGGAGTTCTTCGTTAGAAATACTTTTTGTGTTCGACAAGTTGATCACTGAGCCGGTGCGTTTTTTATGTTCAAGAACGAGTTCGGGATCTAATCCGCGTTCGCTGTAGATTCCACCCTTGCTATCGCTGATTGCTACGATTTTACTACCAAATACCGCTTTGACTAAATGCGCCGCATGATAACCGGCATTCCCATAACCCTGGATGGCAAAAGTTGCCTTGTCTAAATTGATATCGAATTCCTTAACGGCTTCGCGAATAGTCGAAATACCACCCCGGGCGGTAGCATCTCCTCTTCCATAAGAACCGCCAATTGGGATGGGCTTTCCGGTGATTACACCAAACTTATTTTCTCCGGCAATTTTGGAATATTCATCCATCATCCAGGCCATGACCTGAGGCGTAGTATAAACATCCGGAGCGGGAACGTCTTTTTCCGGGCCAATGAAATTATAGATACTCCGGATATAGGCTCGACTTAACCTTTCTAATTCACCATAAGAAAGTTCTTTGGGATTACAGATAATCCCGCCTTTGGCGCCACCCAGAGGAAGATCCATCAAAGCACACTTCCAGGTCATCCAGGCGGCTAATGCCCGGACGGTATCAATTGTTTCATCGGGATGGAATCGGAGTCCCCCTTTGGTTGGTCCCTTGGCATCATTATATTGTACTCGAAATCCCCGAAAAGTGCGCACTACTCCGTTATCCATGCGGACCGGCAGCGAAACATGAATCTCCCGCATCGGATGCCGCAGGATTTCATGAATATTGAAATCTAAATTTAAGGTCTTTGCACAACGGTCCAGTTGCATTTGAGCGATTTTGAACAGATTAGATTTTACCATTGGTTTTTCTCCTTTTCAATATTAAGGGATTGGATAGAACATGAAGGTATTCGACATAATCAATGGATTACCTTAAAAATTTTTGTAGCCATAATCACGTATCGAGATGCTATTTATTTAAAATGATGCTTATTATAAAACTGCGTAATCTATAAGATTTTCAGATCATATACCAAATATTTTTTATAGCTATCGCTAAAATTTATTTATTAGCAATAGTCGTAAATCTCGAATGTTTACTTCAAGAATTGTGCGTGTTAAGGACTGATTTGGATTATAGGAAGTTTTATATTTTAATGGGGGGGCGATTTTCGATTGAACAAGCTTTTTCCATCCGGAACTGACTTACAGAACGGAAGAAATAGAATTGCTATTGCTTATTTGATGACGTTTTCAACGTAGCTGGAATAAGCATTGCTGCTGGCAGTAGTCGGCTGTCCTTGCGGATTATCCTGAATCGTGAGTAGGTAAGCTCCGCCAAGAAGACTGATGCAAAAACAGACAATGTCAAAAAATTTTAAATGGCTTTTCATGGTTATCGCTCTTTCCTAATCATTTTTAAATAAACTGCAAATTAGACCATCTAAATGACGGATGGTTGTCAGTTCCGTGCGGATATTTTGATTGGGAATTATTGTGTGCCGGCGGTCACTCTTGGATTGCTGAGAAACTTGCCGCTTAATATGGTTTTGGTATTGGTAAAGATTGCACCTGCCTGCTGCATTGCAGCCATGGCTCTTTGACCATCGTCCGGCTTGAGATTAACTGCGTTAATAGCATCAGTAACTAAAAAAACAGTTTTACTAAGTCTCCGCAATCCCCGGACAGCTGCCAGAACGCAGTAGTCGGTCGCGACTCCAAAAACAATAATTGGATCAAAGGGAGCAATGAGCTTGGCAAGATTGGGATTATCAAAAACATCGAAACTTTGCTTCTGGAAATATAATTCGTGAGGATGCTTTTGGAATTTGGTTAATTCGGTAGTTGAATAGAGACGATTCTCTACCCAGATCGGATTAAGAGGAGTAGTTTCCCGGATTTTTTGCTGACCGACCTCACCTAACATACAATGATTGGGGAAAGGACCCTGATTTTGAATTAGTTCCGGATCACTTGCCAGATGGGCATCCACCGAACCCCAAACCGGGATCTTCGATCGTCGGGCATATTCGATGAGGGCTTTGAAATTAGGTTTTAAGGTCTCCGCTCCGGGAACATAAAGTGCCCCGGTTTTCTCGATAAAATCATTCTGAGTATCGACATCAAAAAAAAGACTATTCAGATTTGTTTTCATGGTTAAAATTACAAATTGTACTGCAGAAAAATCAAGGCTTGATCAATAATTTTAATGAAAGGTTCCCAGAATACGCCCGTGATCATGACAGTGATTATATGAATAGCCGGAAACATGAGTATCTTAATAGTTCTACTTGAAATTGCTGATTCCAGAATATTATGGCGTGACACTAACATGAAAGAGACTATATAGAAAACCGGCGGTAGCATATTCAACAGGACAAGAAGTATTAAAGAATAATGCAGCGGAGATTGAGTAAGTGCTTTGATCAGCAGAAAACGGGCGGCAAATCCACCTGTTCCGGGAAAGCCCATCAGACTAAGCATGAAAATGGCACTTAAACCATTGCCGAGTCGACTGCGAACCAGAAGTAACTTTTTACATGAATAGAGACCGGAAATTGTAATTAGGGTAGAAAACGTTAAATAGATGACTGACAATAGGGAAAGTCGGGTATTAAGGGCGATTCCTAATAAGATTAATCCCGAATGGACAACCAACATATTGGCGATTAGTTCTTTCAGGCTTTTTTGATTGTGCGATCGAATATTCCCGGCAAAGCAAGTAAGTAAGGAAAAAACGACAATAATTGAAGAACTCGTAGGTAAATTAAAAATAAGATTACGCATTTCCATGAATATTCCGGTATAGGCTATTGCCGGAATGAAAATAATATTAAGACTAAGAGATCCAGGGAGTATATTGCTGATTTTGGATTGTGTGAGCTGGAAGGGAAAAATCCCAAGTACCAATCCAAAACTAACAATGATCGTCAGCATCAGGAAGGATAAAATGAACGGTTTTTCGATAAATATGAGCAGTTGCGGTGGAATGATTTCAAAGCAGAGTGAACCACTAAGGGCAAATATCAGGCAGGATGCAAGAAGGAAAATTGCGAAATTTAGTAGAATGTTAAGGATGTGTTTTTGGATTACTCTTGCGGTTAGAGGTGATCCAGGAAATGAAATTATCAGCGAAATGGTAGCGGCACCGATTAATCCTATGGCTAATAGGAGGGTGATTAGATTATTCGCCGCGAGTAACAAGGTGGCACCCAGAACGATGACCATTTTTTGAAATTGGTTAGAAGAATCAGAAGGTTCTGAAATAGGATTAGGTCTAAGAAATTCGGTGATATAAAATAGTAGAGACGCGAGAAGTAGCATGAATTTAAAGAGATAGCGCGTTGGGCTGGTCTTGATAAAATTGGAAAAAAGAGCATGGGGTGGATCGTAAAGAAAATAGATGGTTGTCATTAAACTGAGGATGATTCCGCTGCCAATAATCCAGTGATTCAAGCGCCTTATTTTAGGATTGGTTATTTCGTCGGTAATGAATAAGAAAAATGCTATCAGGCTTAATGACAGTTCCGGGATGAAATATTGCAGGCTTGTCAGGTTATTCATGAATGAGTCAAATTATACCTAAAATCTCGATCATGTGTTTGACACTTGCGGCAGGTATTGTTAAATAAGATGCCGGGAAAATTCCGATGAGAATCAAGATAAACAAGAGAATGCCAACGACGATAAAATGATTTCCAATTGCCGGATCCTGCGCTTCAAATTGAATCTGATTTTTTTGGAGAATGCGATCCCGAATAATCTGGAAGAAAACGATGGTGATTAATAGTTGACCTGCAAACGCAATAATGGCTAATATTCGGGTTGGAATCGCTTGAAATAGTCCGAGATAGCTAATATAATAGGCAGCAAATCCAAAGAATCCCGGAATCCCAATGCCAGCCATAATGATTAATAAAAAAATCAAAGAAATGGTCCATTTTGTTAGTGCAGTATTATTTTTAGGAGTACTTTTACCGACAGAGTTCGAAGGGAGGATCTGGGGCAATAAAATTAGCAGTGGGATAGTCAAACCGTAAGCCGCTACCAATGCCATGGTTCCACTTAGACTACTGAAGACCGCCGTGACTTGATTGTGATTAATCAGGATTACGGCTGAAATGCTTAAGAGAATGTTGCTGGTATAGTACCCATTGATATAGCTGATTTTTACTTTGTAAGCTGGATAGCTGAAGCTGCAGATTGCAAAATAGAGAATACTGATAATTGCCAGAATTCCGAGGATAATTCCCAGTTTGAGTGTGGCAGTGGGAAATAAGGGAAAAACTAATCGTAAAATACCATAGACACCAACTTTGGTGAATAACGTCATGAACAAAATATTCACCGGCAGATTGGATTCGAGTATTGTATGGGTAAACCAGAAATGAAAAGGAAAAATCGGCAACATCAGGAGAAAGCCAAGTAAAAAGATGAGGAACCCGATCGTTTGGATATTCTGGGGCAATTTAAGACCCTGTACGAGACTCAACAGGTTAAATGTAAGTGGACTGGATTGCGTAGTAATCAGCAGAGTCCCAATGAGTAGCAGACAGAAACTACTGATGGCAATTACTCCGAAAATAAACGAGGAATTACGATTAGTATTTATTGAGAATAAGGTGAGCAGGAAGAAGGTGGAAAATAAGAGGATGCCCAGAAATGAAAGGAATAAAAATAAGTCGAAGGCACAGAGTAAACCGTTTAGACCAATATCGAAAAATAATAAAAGCACATAGAACGTTTTGGGCAATGAGTTTGACTGCCAGGTTAGTAGCAGGGTAATAAACAGAATTAAGTTTGTTAGCATTACAAAGGGCAGATTAATGCCGTCTAAACCGATGAAAAAATTGATCGCAAATACATTAACCCAGGTATAATTGTCAACAAATTGCAATAGAGGTGTGGATTTATCAAAAAGAGACAAACACTGAAATGTCAGCCATAATTGTAATCCGATGACAACGGCGGTAATATTTCTGATAACAGCGAGTTTTTCCTTTTTAATCAATAGCTGGATGATAATCCCGAGGAAGGGTAAGAATAATAAGGTTGATAGTTGATGATTGCCCATAAATGACCTTTCTTTCAGATGCTCAAAGAATACTTAGAATAATGATTAGGATAAAAATAGCCAGTACAGTCAGACAGAAAAATAATTCCCGAGTGTTAAATAAGTGAACTAATTTCGACAATAATTTTTGGATTATGATTTTTTTCGCGGGATAGGCTTCGACAAATTGGTTGTTGAATTTTACAACCTTATACCGGGTTCGTAAGATACTTGTGATAATTCGATTGGCAAGCTGGTTTGGTAGTTGGTCTTCGAATTGGTGAATTCCGGCTGCAATTTGATCAGTTACCAATGTAATCTTTTGGACAGCCGCAGGATTCGGATCAGTCAATAAGTGGATGAATTTTTCAGTATTTCTGAAGGTTAATCGTAGCCGATTCGTATCAATATACTTGAAGTGATAAATTAAAAGTGTCATCACAAAACTTAGGAGCTGAAAGAGAATTATTAGCCCAATTACGCTAATCAGATTGACAGCAATATTGGGGTTAATTTGGAGTGCAGAAGGTAAAAAATCGTCCAGCCAACTTTTAATTGTAAAAGGATTATACTCGGGTAGCGCATACAAGAAGTAAAAATTAAGTGAAACCAAGATGCTGATAATGCTGCCTTGTGCAAGCGACAATCGGGCAGGATGACCTAAATTGAGCGGAGAGTGATCATTAATTCCGCTGAAAAATAAGCGAAATAGATTAAAAATCAGTGAGAGATAAACTAAGCTGAATAATCCGAGAGTCAACCAGCAGAACGGATTAAGTTGTGCTTCAGAGATGAGCTTTTGAAAAATGATAATCCTACTACTAAATGCAGCCGTCAGGGGGAAGCCGATAATTGCCAAGATTCCGAAGATTGTGGTTATAGTTAAAAAGTAGTTCTCTCGTTTAGTGGATAGCCGATTCCTGTCCATTAGCGAAAGTTGGAAGAGCAGATTAGACCAGCTGAAAGTGATAATATAGATAAGCAGTAGTGAGTTGAAACCAGCACCGTAAATAATCAAGAATATTCCCGTCTGAGCAATCAGCTGGTAATTGAAAATGGAATCTCGATCCTGGTGAATAACCGCTGCGGATAAAGCCAGCAGAGTTCCGATAAAACCAATCACTAAAGTAAATAGCCGGCAATCCGGGCTCAATAGTGGATTTAATTTTAGAAGAACACACATGATAATTACAAAACTTTCCAGTGCGACACTCTTTTCCGGCATTGCTTTTTTCCAGGAAGAACCGGCAATGAACCATTTGTGGAAGGGAATCTGGGCGGCTTTACCAAATAAGCTGAGGATCATTAGCGATTTGGCGGTTTGGTTCAGCAGCGGTGAATTTGATCCGTTGAGGTTAAGTTGCGATAAGGTGGAAATTGTCAATAATTGCGATTCGGCAAAAATTAGCAGTACCGCTAAGATAAACAGCATATCGAAAAATATGAGCCAAAAGAAGCTAACTGAACCGGAGGATTGGTCGCCAGAATCCTGGTTTAATTCTAAGAAGCGATAATATAGGGTGAGACTGAAGATAATTTGAGCCACGGTAATTAATAGCAAGGAATCCGACACGAGGGTAATTGATCCTGCCAGGAGCAGACCGTTGGTAGAATTTGCATAATGTAGTTTTGATTCTGAAGTAGACTCACTAATACGATTTTTAAAGTAAATGTGCCTCAAGATGAAGATTGTCGAAATAGTAGTCAGCAAGAGGATTGCCTGATTGTCTATTTTAAATTCGAGCCAAAGGGAACTAAAATCGAGAGGAATCCAGGGAAATGCGGTATTTAATTGTAAGTCTCTATTATGGAGCAGTATCATCCACAGCACCATGATATAAGCAATAATTCCAGCTACATAAATAGGAATCGTCAGGAACCAGGGATATTTATACTGGATTTTGGGATATAGGTTGGATATCAACGTTACGGCGGCAAATAAGCATAAAATTGTCAATAATAAAATAGTCATTGATTCTCCGGGTCCGGTGGTTGATGTGATTGATCCTTTGATGCTTTGGAAAAATAGATCACGGTCAATAAGGTAAGGTAGGAACTAATTATTATTACCACGATGACCAGTAAAACTGCCGCTTTATTTGCCAGATGGGCTTGGGCGAAGATCAGGATAACTAAAATTAGTGCCGAAGTAATAGTTTGGATCGAAAGCAGTTTGCGGATCCAGACGGTGAATAATTGTACCCCCAAACTTCCGATTAAAAATAAAATTAATGCAGCAGCTAAGAGGAAATCAGGATTAATCATCTTTCCTCAATATTTTATTCAATGAGTTATAGACGATGGCGGCGAAAAAGCTGAGGATCATCAGGATTATTGCCAGGTATTCAAAATTAATTGATTCTGGAGAAACATCTCTGGTTGTTCTGATTTTTGGGAAGATTCTGAAAAAGCAAAAGGTGACCATGCCAAAGATTATCAAAATTGAGATACTAATCCAATATTTTCGAGGTGATTTTAGAAAATTTCGGAAATCCTGAGTATCGTAATTAGGTGCAGGATTATGAAGAATTAGTAAAAGGACCAGCATGAGTTGGCAAAAAAGATTAACAAAGGCGATTAGCGGGCCAGCGAGTTGATAAATGACGATGCTAAGGCCGATTTGGGTAAGCGTAAATGCGATCAGATGATAACTGAATCGGGAGCTAAAAATGCCCATTGTGGCACTGGCAATAATTAGTATTATCATGAAGTAGGTTGTTAGCACCAATTCTTAATCTGACCTCCGCTTAACTGCTAAATTTTATTATAACTGTCAGCATTAAAAGCACCATCTGCATTGGCAGGATGAACCAGTAACCAAGTTTTAGAATTTGTTCCGAGATTAAATCAGGAATTTTTCGATTGACAATAATGATAGTTGACCAAAAAATAACCACTTTTAGCAAAAACCAGAAGAGTTGACCAGTTGTGCTGGCAAGATTGATCGTATTATTCAAAGGTGATAGAAAAGCGCCAGCGTACAAAATTATCCAGATCAGCGAAACAATTATCAGTAGGCTGAATTTCCAGGCTGCTTGAATCAATCCTAATATAGGTTTTTCTGATAGGGGGAAGATATTAGTGAAATCAAGCGGAATTGGACGGTTATATTGAAGTAGAATCTGGGTGAGAATGATGATGAATAGATAACAACTGATGCCATTGATCAGGTGGAGTGGAGAGATAAAGATCAACCAGCGCGGGATAAATCCACCAAAATAATTGGCTTGAGTGGAGATAATACTCGTAAAATTATTGTATTTGAAATAAACCAGAATGGTTGTAAAAGCTGCGGTCAAGACCAGGAAGATCAGCAACAGCAGTCGGGATTGATACGTAATACTAAAACGCGATTTTGGCTCTTCTGCAAAGCCCAGACTTAAGCTGAAACCGGCGATATTTACCAACAGCAGTGCAATCACAAA
The DNA here is from genome assembly GCA_964485745.1 of uncultured bacterium. Taxonomy (GTDB): domain Bacteria; phylum Fidelibacterota; class UBA2242; order UBA2242; family UBA2242; genus CAZAKO01. The sequence goes on along the minus strand of CAZAKO010000008.1, from coordinate 23,696 downwards.
AAGTAAGTCATTTTCTGTTTGAAATCCGAAAAATCGGTTACTCAGGGGCAGAATCGAGAATCCGATAACATTAAATGCCAGCAAAATTCCAAATAGACCAGCTAAGTTTTTAGCATTGGCTGCTAATTTATTCTGGCGTATGCAGCTGAATAAGTAAGTGTAAAATTGTGTGTAGGAGACTACCAGCATTTTAAGCTGCCAAAGTTTGGACTGCCCCAATCGGGCTACTTTGTTCGGTGACCGGTTTTGATAATAAAAAAACAGTGACAGCAGGATCAGAAAAATGACAATCAAAGGGATGAAATACATTAAACCGGCAAATAGCTGGATCATAAAATTGGGAAATTTGCCAAAGAATGAAGATTGCTGGAGTCTAAGAATGGATTCTTGAATCATGATTGAAAGTATTTGCCCGAATTTAGATTTAGACTTGTTAGCAGAGCGCTTAATGAGGAGAGGTGCACTCCATCGGTAATTACCGGCAGAATTTTAAGTATCTCCCAAATCGGCAGCAAATGTTTGCTTAAAAAGCAGTTTTCGTGACCTCTTTTGAGAACATGGCTGGTGATTGTACCCTCAACCCCCTCGATTGAATAGTCACAAACGAAATCCCTTTTTGCTAACGGATAATGATTAAAAAATTGAGGTTCGGTTTTGATTAACAAATCTATTACCTGGTAAATGATTCGGATGCTTTCGCTAATTTCGCGGTAGCGAATCCAGCAGCGACAGCGGGCATCGCCGGGCTCAGAGTTGATTCCTTTAAGTGTAGCCGGCTGGAAATCTATTCCCGAATAATAGGCTGAAAGCTCCTTAAATCGTCCATCTCGACTAAGTCCCGCAGCCCGTAGATTTGGTCCACTCAAATTATATTTCTCAGCCAATTCGGCGGAGATTGTGCCGACATTGGTTAACTGATCAATCAGGATGTAATTTTTCTGAAGTTGGTTTTGATAATAGGGCAAACCTTTCTCGACTGTCTTAAGGGTGTGCTCTAATTTTTCGATAAAGCCAATCGGCAGGTCCTGCATAATTCCGCCAATCCGCAAGTAGGTATTTAACGACGAACTTGCCTCGATTAATTTTAATAAGTTTTGAATGCGGTTTTCATCCTGCCAGGCTCGTCTCCTAAAATTGTTAAAATTGAGGTTTAATCCCAAAGCGCTAAAGCAGGCAAAATGGTTTTGCAGGCGCTGTAGTTCTATAATTAAAACCCGGATATAACGAGCGTAATCCGGAATAGCCAAATGATAATACGATTCAACGGCAATGATTTCTGATAGATAAATATCGGGTTGATCAATCGCCTGAACCTGGTTGGGATAGGGAATAGATTGCCGGCTTGGTTCGATATCCCGAGATAAATAGATCAGACATCGGGTCGGACTAAGGCTACTAGCTAAGGCGGCAATCCGATCGTTTACCACCTTAACGCTGAAAGTGGTCGAAGCTTGGAGATCATTCAGAAAATAATTAAAGGATAGGGTTTTATTCAATTAAACTTGACCAGATAGACTGCGTTTTTTATTGAAATAACAGCGCAGGAAGCGCCCCGCAACGAGTTTATAATAACCAATGATATTGATCAAAATAAAAAGCACTAAAGGGCAAATGATGAAATGATTGCCATCAGGCCCAAAATCATTAAGCACGACCAGGATCAGGATGGTCAGACATAAATTAACAAAAAGTACAACCCAGAATAGTTGCAGACCTATTGTAGTTTTCAAGGCAGGATGGTCTGGTTTAGGTGGATCAATCATTTTTCGTTAATTATAGACAAGGATAAAAAACATGTCGCCAAATATCAGGAAAAATTTACCCGCAATCGAGAGGAATGTCAAGCAGAGTTACTTGTGCTTTGACAAGGAGTTGTGTTTTTTACTGAATCAATGTAAGTTAATGCCAAGATTTAAAAATCCAGAGGTCAGCAATGAAATTAGTTGAAAATATCCAAAGTGTCCTGCACCTTCAGGATTATTCGGCAAAGTCAATTATTGAGGGCGTGAAAATAGTTCCTTTACGCCGATTTAATGATGAGGGTGGTTCATTTACCGAACTGGCTCGCCTCACTCAGGGACAACTGGTCGGCGATTTACCATTTGAATTTGCCCAGATCAATTATAGTGAAATGGAAGCTGGAACAATCAAAGCCTTTCATCTGCACGAACAGCAGACCGATATCTGGTACGTCCCACCCAGTAGTAAGGTGTTGCTAATCTTAGTGGATTTACGGCAGAATTCAGCTACGAAAAATCTGCAGATGAGATTAGTCCTTGGCGATGGTAACTCGCAACTAATTTTAATTCCACCCGGCGTGGCGCATGGCTGTAAGAATTTGAATAATGATAAATCCACAATTATTTATTTTATTAATCGTCAATTTTCGCCCGATCCCCAGCTATGTGACGAAAAGCGCTTTCCTTGGAATTTTTGGGGTGCGGATCTCTGGGATATGATCAAAGAGTAAGATTCCCTCTGAAATCAAACCTTGATTCCATATTTGGCTAATTTTTTATAGAAGTTCTTCCGGTCTGTCCCAAATATTTCGGCAGCTTTGGTGATATTATTCTGGGCAATTTCGAGAGCCTTGAGAATATAAGACTTTTCGATTGCTGCAGTGATGCTGACAAAATTCTCGCGCAACGGTGTGCCAGGCTGAAGCTCAATCGGAAAGTTCTGCGGGAAAGTATTAGAGTCAATCGCCGCGCCCCGTAAGATAATCTGCTCAGGCTGGATTACATCCCGGGCATTGAGAACTGCAGTACTTACTACGTGCTGCAATTCGCGTACATTACCGGGCCAGCGATATCCTAATAGTTTATTCATTGCGCCGTCAGAGATACCGTAGACCGATTTATTTAAGGTCAAATTACTGCGGTTCAAGAATTTTTTAGTCAGGTGAGGAATATCCTCCCGCCGCTCGGTTAAAGGCGGCATGACGATAACAAATTCGGTCAAACGAAAAAACAGGTCACGGCGAAAGGTGCCCTGATTGACCGATTTTTCGAGATCTTCCAGGGTAGCGACGATCAGCCGGAAATCAACCTGATATTCTTCGTCGGATCCAATCGGTGCGATTTTCTTTTCTTCGACTACCCGTAAAAATTTTGACTGCTGAGTCAAGGGAATATTGCCAACCTCGTCCAGTACTAAGGTGCCTGAATGAGCAGCTCTAAATTTGCCGATTTTATCTTCCAAGGCGCCGGTAAATGAACCTTTGATATGACCAAATAGTTCGCTCTCGATTAAGTTACTGGAAATTGATCCGCAATCCAAATTGATCAAAGGATTAAGCCGGCGATTACTTTTCTCGTGGATGTATTTTGCCAGTAAATTTTTACCACAGCCGGTAGGTCCTTGAATCAACACCGACAGATCGGTAGGTGCGACTTTTTCGGCATCCTGGAGGACTTTGCGGATGATGCTGCTCGGTCCGAAATCATCAGCAGTAATACGAACAGTTTTATATTCTCTTAATTCCCGCTGGAGTTGATTGCGGTCGAGACCATGGCGGATTGCCAGTAATAATTTTTCGTTGTTAAAGGGCTTATCGAAAAAATCAAAAGCACCTTTTTTAACGGCATCCACCGCCCGCGGAATATCGCCAAAAGCGGTGATAATGATTACTAACATGCCATTATCAATTTCGGGCTTGATTTGGTCGAGCACATCCCAGCCGGAAAGTACTGGCAGATACATATCTAAAACGACGCAATCAGGATTCTGCTGCTTAATAATTTCCAGGGCAGTCTGACCATTTTCGGCTGCTAGTGTCCGATAGCCATTTTCTTCCAGAAGTTCAACGATATTTAAGCGAGTATCCTCATTATCATCAACTACTAATATAGTCTCTTCCACGGTTAATTCCTGTTTCAGGTTGATTGGTTGATTATTGGTATTTGTACGGTAAAAACGGTTCCGACATTTTTCTCAGATTGGACCTGAATTGTTCCGGAGTGGGCTTTAATGATGTCCTGCACGACGGTCATTCCCAAGCCGAATCCCGTATTTTTAGTCGAGAAAAAAGGTTGATAGAGATTACGAATTTCCGCTTCATCCATCCCGCAACCGGTATCACCAATTTCAATTGCTACTTGATTCTCCGGTTCATGATGGTAGGCTTTAATGGTCAATGCGCCGGTATCATTGATTGCCTCGAAGGCATTATCAATCAGATTGCGGAAGGCTTGGAGTAAGCGGAATTCATCAATATTGATTGTCATATCATCGGTCTGTAGATCAATTTCGAGTTGTACTTTGGGGTATCTTTCCCTTCTTTCAGTGGCATAATTGATCAGACTATTAACCAGATCGGACACCGGAGTTATTTTGAAGTTTAGCTCCGGAACATGGGTGAAAGAGTAGAGGTCGCGGATCGCTTTATTACAGATGTCTACGTTTTTAGTGATGACTCCCATATGCCGTTGGATTTTGGGATTTTCCCGGGAATCTTGTGCGGCAGCCACTAATTGAGCAGAGGAGGTGATACTGGTCAGTGGATTTTTGATTTCATGGGCAATTTTTAAGGTCAGTTGTTTAAGGCTTTCGCGCTTGGCTTTTTCCGCCTCTTTGAGTTCCTCCTGCGCTTTTTTCAATTCAGTTATTTCCCGACCAATTCCATGGATTCCGACTAATTCCGAATTTTCGGTAATGCCGCGGATTTTTACCCAGAGGATTTTAAGCTCGCCGGATTTGGTGATTACCTCTATTTCACATTCGACAAACCGGATTTTTAGAAATTTTAAATAATTGCGGATAGCTCTAAATCGGTGTCGGTTAGAAATATAATTGATGAGATTTGCGCCGATGATTTTATTTTTTGGGTAACCCAGCAGCTGCTGCAGAAAATGATTGACTGTCACAATATTACCATTGACATCAGCGGTCCAGATGACATCATAGGCATTTTCGAACAGGTCGCGGTACTCTTCTTCACTTTTACGCAGTTCGGCTTCAGCCTTCTGGCGATACTTTATTTCATCTAATAATTGCTCATTCGTTTGGTGTAATTCATGTGTGCGTTTCTGAACCATCACCTCCAACTCTGCTTTTTGTTTCTGGATTTGACTAATCCGCCGCCAGACAGCTAGGCAAATAATTCCGGCAAGGGTCAGAGCGACTATTGACCGGAACCACCAGGTTTTCCAGAATGGGGGAGTGATAGTAATCTTAATTTCAAGCGGTTGTTGATTCCATTTCCCATAACTATTGCATCCTTTGACTTTGAGGGTGTATTTTCCGGGAGGGATATTGTAATAGGTAACGCGATTGTTAGTGCCCGGAGCCTGCCAGTCCTTTTCAAAACCAGACAGCCAGTAGGTGTATTTATTAGACAATGGTGCAGTGTAATCGTTCAGCCGAAATTCGAACGAAAAGATATAATCTTTATAGGTCAAATTAATGTCTTTAATGGCGTAAAATGGTTTGTCTAAAGGGCGACTTTCATAGAATACCTTAAAATCATTAAGATAGATGGGGGATTCCTTCCGATTGAGGAATTCTTTAGGATCGAATTGGACGAATCCATTTAGAGTACCCAGAATTATATCTCCATTGCGCAGAGTGATGCCAACCGTATATTTTCTGCCTTTTGAGATAGACTCATTACCGCTATAGATATTATTATTAATCGCATTTTCCTCGATTGGGAAAGTGGTAAAAGCATCTTCCGCGGGATGGTAGAGTGCTATTCCTTCATCAATACTGAACCAAATATTATGCAAACTATCTTCGATGACGGAGTGGATAGTGTTCGAAGCTAATCCTTCAATATCCTTATAATTAATAAATTTATTTTTAGTACGATCTAATTTATATAAACCGTTAAACGCTGAACAAAGCCAGATACAATTATCCGAAGAGACAAATATATTTTTGATCGCAACGTAAAATAACGGATCATTCTTTTTATAGGTCAAAGTATAGTGATCGAGAAATTTCCTATTTTTTGGATCAAAGGTGCGAATCCCTGAAGCAGTCAAGATCCAGAGAATTCCTGATTTATCTTCAACAATCTTAATAATTGCGTTTTCATTCTGAATAATTGATGTATCTGTATAGCAACGTTCGCAATAATATTGATCAGCAAATTGCAGTAAATTTCGATCAAATTTAGATAGATAACCTTCAAGCGTTCCGACCCATAGAGTACCATCGGAGCTTTCACAGATACCCCCGATATAATTGGTTAGATTACTTTTTTTCGGTGAAGAATCAGGTTTATAGGTGGTAAAGGTTCCGCGCACCGGATTAAATTTTACTAATCCCAGGTTGGTACCGATCCATTTTTCGCCATTTTTCGTCAGACAGATCGAAGTGATATGATTCGAAATGAGTGAATGGGGTTTTTGGTTATCATGACAATAAAAGGAAAAAAGCTTGGTGCTTGGATTATAGCTCGCCAAACCTTTTAATGACAAGCAGCTGATAATATTACCTTGAAGGTCTTCAGCGAGAAGGGTAACATAATGATCGATCGAGTCAGTTGAGATTGGAAAAGAGTGATAACGAAAATCCTGTTCAGAGCTAATACTTCTAAATAGTCCGTCTTTCAGAGAACCAGCCCAGATAACGTTTGATTTATCTATATATATAGAATAAATAAAGGAAGAATTTAAACCCTCAATTTTATCTTTATCAAAATAAGATGAGGTGATTTTTCCGGTCTTGATATCTAAATAACATAATCCACCAAAGTTAGTAGCTAACCATAAGTTACCCGGTCTGGTTTTGAAAGAGGAAAGGATTTTTACCCATTTATCTGCGCTAAGATTTAATAAACCAACGGTAGTATATTCTTTGCCAGACTTATTTATCAGTTGATTATTGATAGTACTTAACCAAAAGTGTGTGGAGTCCTGAAAATCTAACATTTTACAGAAAGTATAATCCCGAGGTAATTCGTAACAATGTTTAACCTGAAAGTCTTTATCTGAAAGATACCATAAATCATGCTGTGTCAGAATCCAGATAGATCCATCCGGCTGGCGGATAAAATCTTTCACCGCCAGTTCGGTTTGGTCAACTTCTTCGATTCCCTTGACTTTAATTGGTGTAAATTTTTCCGCTGCCGGATCAAAATGATGGAGCTCTTCATGAGCATATTTCAACCAGACGGATTGACTATCACAGACAACTTTTTTGATTCTTCGGTTTAAATAACTATCAGTGGGTGGATGGAAATTAATAAAGGAATCATCGCGTGGTGAATATTTAATCAAGCCCACGGGTGAACCGATCCAGAGTGAACCATAAGGGTCCACGGCTAATGCATGGATATCATTATGCATTAGGCTGGTCGAATCGCTCTCATCGTGTTTGTATGCTCGGAAACTGTATCCATCATAGCGATATAGACCATTATTTGTTCCAAACCACAAATAACCGGTTGAATCCTGGGCAATACTATAAACGTGGAGATTATTTTGACCTTTGAAAAAAGGCAGATTGATGAATTCGATTTTCTGATCCAAGGCAAATACATAAAGACTACTGAGAAGCGCCCAACTTAAGAGACAAAACCGGCGTAGATAAGGAATAATATTACAATAATTGATTCTGTTCTTCACTACCCCTTCCCCATCCATAGCCTATCTAAAAATAATTAAATTGGCTACCACAGTCAATTATTATGTAAGTGATAAGCGATTTTCTTTCTAATTAAAAATGTAAAATTTAGGTAATTGGAGTAACTATTTTTTGGCTATGAATTCAACTGGAGATTACCTATCTTAACCAGGTTTTTAAATATCAAGTTAGGGGAAATTCAAATGAAAAAGATTTACATCATTTTGGTGGCGTTGCTTACTGCATTTAATATGTGCGCTAAAAAGGAGCCGAGTGCTGTCCTGAAAACCGGTACGCCTCCTTATCTTCTGGCAGAAAAGGTCGCCGAAAAAGTTCCATATCTAATACCGGTTAAGAATAATGCTTTAATTACAACCAAATATTTCGATATTAAATCCGGCGATATCTTCGATGCCATTTATACTAACTTTGGTAAACAAGCTAACCGCCTGTCTACTTTTGATCTTGAACAAATTAAAAATATTGTGATGACCCATGCCCGCCAGTTAGCTGAAATGAATCTCTTTCTTCAAGACGCTAAAAAGATGGATATTCAAGTCGCGGATAGCGAAGTAGATAGCCTGATTCAGAACAATTATCTAAGTAGTGGCGATGATCGGTTACAAAATTGGCTTAAAGAAAATGAAATTAGTATGGATCGAGTCAAACAGGATGTCCATAATTCCTTAGTGATTCAAAAATACCTGAATGCGGTTTTTAATCGAGAAGTGGTCATTACCGAAGAAGAAATTTTAAAATTATATAATGAGGACAAATATGCCTCGGTTCGGCATATTCTGATTACCACTCAGGCCGATAATGATTCTTTTAATCAGGCCGCAAAAAAGAAAATTGGTGAGTTACGGCAGCGTGCCCTTAGTGGTGAAGACTTCGCGGCTTTAGCAAATCAATATTCGGAAGATCCCGGTTCGAACCGGAATGGTGGTCTTTATGAAAATTTTCCTCATGGTCAGATGGTCAAACCTTTTGAAGATGCGGCGTTTGGTACCCCCATCAATGCGATCAGTGAGATCGTCGAAACCCAATATGGCTATCACATCCTCAAACCGATAGAACGCAAAAGAGAGGAAATGCCCTATGCCGAAGTCAAGGATCAACTACTCCAGACTCTGCAAAATAGTAAACGTAACGAAGTCTATGAGAATTTGCTGAAAAACCTGAAAAGCGAAGCCAATTATAAGGAGATCGAGTTTTAGCTGTTTTCAGCCAGATTTTAACTAAACTGTCCCGTTCAGGACGGCTATTTTGTTAGATAATTATCAAACTTTTTAGTAGCAAAAATCTTACCGTCAACTCGGACGATTAATCCCTCACAATCCGGTAAAGACTCAAGCAATTCAAGCCCGGCGTTAACACCCATTACAAATATTCCGGTAGCCAAGCCATCGGCCATTTCAGCAGTTGGAGCTATAATAGTTACCGACTGACAGGAATCTGCCGAAAAGCCGGTTTTGGGATTGATAATATGATGATAGCGTTTTCCCTGATAGAAAAAGTATTTTTCATAGTCGCCGGAGGTAACCACTGAACCACTGTCAATTGCGATAATTTCCATCATTTGGTTAGTTGCGCGTGGCTTTTGGATTCCGATTTTCCATTTTTTTCCATCGGCTCGGGGCAAAACCCGCAAATCGCCGCCGGCATTGACTAATGCGCCCCTGACCTTCATTTTTTTCAAAATCTCAATGGCACGATCAACTCCATAACCCTTAGCAATGCCGCCGGTCGTCAGTTTGGTTTGAGGTGCAGAGGAAATCAATAAGCCCCGCTCTTCATCTACCGTTAGAGTCTGGTAATTAATAAAAGCCAAAACTGAATCAATTGCTTTCTGAGTGGGTGGTTTCGGCGCTTCACTTTTAAAATCATATAAAGGCAGAATGATGCCAACGGTCATATCGAAAGCACCATTGGTCAGTTTGGAAATTCCCAGACCGCGTTTGACCAAACTTAATACTTCTACCGGCATAGCAACTTCTGGGCTGGTGCGATTCCCAAAGGCGTAGAGCGGACTCTGTGGATTATCTTCATAGAAAAGTCTACCAATGCGACTTATTTCTAAATAGGCCGCATCCATCGCTGCGTTGGCGTGTTTTTCAGAATTATCTAAAACGGTAATCTCAATCACGGTTCCCATGGCAAAACGCGTCATGCGAAAAGATTGGAGCTCCGCGGGCTTTTGACAGGTATAATTCCAGCCGGTGCAAAATAATACTAACAGAAATATTCTGGAATATTTTCTTCTCATATAATCACCTTTTTCGTGATAAAGTAATAGGGATTTAACAGATTTCCTTCATCGTGAAAACGGCAAATCCTTTTGACACTTGGGATTTACACCAGGATCGAACTATCACACCGGTTATTATTAGCACAATGAATCCAACTCCAAATTGAATTAAATCAGCTGGGAGACCGTATATTGGATCAGTAAGCAGCTGATTTGCCCCTACCACACCAATTACGAATCCCGCGGTCGGTAAACCAGATTGCATCAAGCCCAGAATCAACTGCCTTTTATCCGACTGCTCAATCTGTACTTTGCTACCGATCGGCGCATGCAAAGAATTTTTCAGTCTAAGAATCCGTTTTCCCGAACTTTGCGGATGGCAGATCAGTCTGGCTCCGCAAGTATGGCAGCCTTCAGTATCTGCTAATTCAACTTTAGCAAAACCATCCTGGACTTCGATAACTTTGCCGATTTCAAAATCTTCTTCCAATTAGACCTCGTCTGCCTTACCGACGATAACGATGCATTTTGTCGGGCATTTGTCGGTAGGCAGGATCAGTTCTTTAGTATATTTGTTGTGATCAACTATTGCCAAATTATTTTCCACGGTAAAACCAATGCCATTGACTGCTTTTTCACAGATCTTGCAGCCGATGCAAGCGGAGTTGCACACCGCCCGGGCGTTGCGTGCCGAGTCGAGATTCCGGCAGAGGACAAAGACATGGTGACTGATCGAGTGGAGCTGAATAATATTGCGTGGGCAGGCGCTGACGCAATTGCCGCAGCCGGTGCATTTTTCCCGATCCACTACGGGTAGACCGATATCATTCATATGAATAGCATCGAAAGGACAAACGGCGACACAATCTCCATAGCCGATACAACCATAAGCGCAGGCTCGCTCGCCACCGCTAACCAAAGTAGCAGCTATACAGGATTTGATTCCGGTATAATGGGCTTTCTCTTTTACCACACCTTTGCCACCCTGGCAGAATACTACCGCAACTTTACGTTCTGCAAAGGAAACCGCGACACCTAAGATTTCGGCGATTTTGGCTGCTGCTTCGGCTCCGCAGACCGGACAGTTGGTCACTTGCGACTCGCCGCCGACTAACTTCTCGGCAAAATTGGCGCATCCGGCGTAACCGCAGCTGCCGCAATTGGCGCCGGGTAAGAGATCGGCAATCAGCGCAATCCGGGGATCCTCTTCAACGTGTAATTTCTTATTGGCCAGCATTATCATAATCGAAAAAAATAGACCGAGACCCCCCATACTGATGATTGCATAAATTAAAGAAGTATAATTCATTCGCTTACCCCGCTCAGATCAAACCCGAAAAGCCCATAAAAGCCAGTGCCAGACAACCGGCAACAATGAGCGTGATTGGTGCGCCCTTGAAATAGCGCGGCACATCCGCCAGTTCCAGCTCTTCCCGGATTCCCGCCATGATGATGATTGCCAACGTAAAACCAACTCCCGCGCTGAATCCGAAGACAATACTTTCCACAAAATTATATTGTTTTAGGACTAAAAATAAGGCAACCCCCAAGATAGCACAGTTGGTCGTAATCAGCGGCAGGAAAATACCGAGTGCATCATACAGCGGACGACTTACTTTTTTGATAAACATTTCCACTAATTGCACCAGAGAGGCAATAACGAGGATAAATGACACTGTTTGTAAAAACTGAAGGTTTAAACCTTCGAGAATATATTTATTGACTAACCACGCTACCGCAGAGGCAAGCGTCATTACAAAGGTAGTTGCCAAACCCATACTGACCGATGGACCGATTTTTTTTGAGACGCCCACAAAAGGACAGATTCCCAGAAAATTTACCAGAACGTAGTTATTGACCAGCACCGCCGAGAGGAAGATAACCAGCAAATTAAACATTACTTTGCCCTCCTTGCATTCAACCAGTTGCTCAGCCCAATCATCAGACCGAGGGTGATAAATGCACCGGGCTGCAAGACCATGATCATCCAGGGTTCAAAATTTTCAGGCATTATTTGGATAGTGAAAATTGTCCCGACACCAATTAATTCGCGAATGGAGCCAAAAATTGTCAGGGTGAGGGTGAAGCCGATACTCATTCCCAGAGCGTCGAGAACCGCTCTACCGGGTGAATTTTTCGAGGCAAAAGCCTCCTGTCGGGCGAGGATGATGCAGTTGACAACAATCAGTGGAACAAACGGTCCTAGGGCTTTGCTAATGTCGGGAAAGTAGGCGGCTAAAAGTTTATCGGCAATAGTCACAAAGGTGGCGATAACAATAATAAAGGTCGGAATGCGGACCTCTTTAGGAATAATATTGCGCATTAATGAAATCATCAAACTGGACATTACCAGTGTAAATGTAACTGCCAGTCCCATCGAGAATCCGTTGATTGCCGAATTGGTTACGGCCAGGGTTGGACATAAGCCAATTAACATCCGCAACACCGGATTTTCGTCCCAGAGACCTTTCAGGAATTCGCGGGTTGGAGTATTTTTTGGTGCCATCCTGTTTTACTTTCTATTTGAGATAACTTGTGCGATAAGCGGGCAGTGCATCGTTTAAAATTCTGATTACGGCTGTGGATGAAATCGTTGCTCCCGAGATCGCCATCACTTCACCCTTTGCCGGATTGGGTGAGTCTTTGACAATTGTAATTAGTTGAGCTATCTTCAATCCGGTAAACTGGTCGATAAACCAGGTTTCATTTTTTGGATTTTCTGAATCTTTGATAATCCGCGTGCCCCAGTCGGGAGTTTCATCTTGTTCAAGAATTCGTAGTTCCTGAATTGCCGAAAAATCCGGTTGGACACAAACCCAAATTTTAATGGTACTCTGGAACCCTGATCCACTGGTAATAAACGCTATTCCGGTTATTTTACCCGTTGAGTTTTTTTTAAGGTAGAAAGTTTTACCATCCTTCTCAACGGTTTCTAAGCCTTTTAGCAGCACTTCCAAGTTATTATCATCCGGACATAATGCTATATCGGTAGTAATGGGAATAATTCCTAAGGATGGATTTTTTTGGATTACGAGACGGATGTCAGTAATCGCGGCATTGATAACATCAACTACGGCTTTGGAAGAGATGGTGGCACCGGTGATTGCCATGATTTCGCCGCTATTTTTATCCGGAGTTTTGTTTTTAATATAACTAATAGCCTGTTTTACATTCAATTGATCAAATTGCTGCGAAAACCACTTGGGTGAGCTTTTACTGGTGGGGTCATCTTCGATTTTCGTGCCCAGTCCGGGAGTCTCTTTTTGTTCCAAAATTTTGATTTTAACAATTTGCGAAAGAGTGGCATCCAGACCGACGAGGATTCGCAATTTGCTTTGAAATCCATTGCCTTCTGCCAGCAAAGCAATACCATTTATTTTATTCTGGGAATCGTAACCTACGTATAATTCCCGGTCTTCAACTTGCTTGCTCTCGATTCGTTCACTATAGGGCAGGACACTACTTAAAGCCTCCTTCAGGACTTTATCCTGATAGGCGCTAATCTTGGGTTCGGTGAAAAGATTCAAAAAAGCCAGTAATGAACCCGATAAAATTGCGCTCAAGGTCAAGACAAGAATCAATTTGTAGGATTTTGTCATCGCTTTTTTTCTCCAAAAATAGCGGGTCGGGTGTAGCGGTTAATCAATGGCACAAAACCGTCCATTATTAGAATAGAATACATGACGCCCTCGGGTAATCCACCAAACAAGCGGATGGTAACGAGTAAAAGTCCGGCGCCGCAGCCATAAATCCACATCCCTTTTGGGGTGATAGGTGAAGTCACCATATCAGTTGCCATGAAGAAGGCGCCTAACATCAGACCACCGGAAAAGAGGTGGAATAGCGGGTCGGGATATTCTGCCGGATTCAATACCCAAAACAGTCCACCGATTAAGAAAACACTTCCTAAGTAACTGACGGGAATGCGCCAGTTTGCATATTGCTTAATTAATAAAAAGACCCCGCCAATAATAATAAACAGGGCACTGGTTTCACCAATGCAGCCACCGACGTTTCCGATGAACAGGTCAAACCAGGGAGTCAAGGTTTTTTCGAATTTAAACGAACCTAAGGGAGTGGCAGTGGTAATCGCATCAATTGTGATCGGCGCGACCCAGGTGGTCATTTTGACCGAAAAACTGGCTTGCAGAAATGCCCGACCAAGCAAAGCAGGATTGAAAATGTTATAGCCTAACCCACCAAAAATCTGCTTCCCAATCCCGATGGCAAAAACGGAACCCAGAGCGGCGTACATGATTGGAAAAGTCGGTGGTAGCGTCATTGCTAATAGCAGACCAGTCAGAACCGCACTACCATCGCTAATAGTAAGTTCCTTCTTTCTCATTTTATTGATAATTGCTTCGGTTACTACAGCGGCTGTGATGGATGCAATTATTGTAAGTAATACTTTATAACCAAAGTTGTACACACCAAAAACCACAGCCGGTATCAATGCGGCAACCACCGTCCACATAATTTTGGGAACGCTCTCTTGACCGGCAAGGTGCGGCGAAATAGTGAGGAGTAAATTTTTAGGTTTTGGACTTTCTTTTATATCGGTAGTTGATGTTGTCGGTTTTGAAGCACTTGCACTGGTCGGTTGAGAGGGTATGTTATCGGATTTTTCGTTCATTGCCATTATCTCGACTTTATTTGGATTCTTTGGCTGCTGTTGCTTTCTGCCGCTCCTGCAATTCACTAACACGTAGTTTTCCGATTTTGATCCATTGAACCAGTGGAATTTTTGCCGGGCAGACATAGGCGCAGCATCCGCATTCGATGCAGTTGAGGATCCCCAATTCGGCGGTTCGCTGCCAATTTTCGATTTTACTAAAACGAGCCAGGCGGGTTGGCATTAAATTCATTGGGCAGGATTCGATGCATTTACCGCATTGAATACAGGGATATTCTTTGGATGCCAGCGGCTGGTTATCTTTTAAACAGACAATCCCGCTGGTGGCTTTGATGACCGGAACCTGAAGTGTAGGTTGAGTGAGTCCCATCATTGGACCACCCATGATTACCTTGACCGTATCATCGGTTAGTCCACCGCAGAAATTGATTACATCTTTGAAGGTTGTTCCAATTCGAGCAATCACATTCTTTGGTTCCCGGATGCCATCACCGGTGACGGTTACAACTCGCTCGATCAACGGTTTCTTTTGCGTGACTGCCGCAGCTACGGCGATAGCTGTCCCAACATTATTGACCACGACTCCCACATCCAGCGGCAGTCCGCCGGTGGGTACGGTGCGATTGATTGCGGCTTTGATCAGCATCTTCTCGGCACCCTGAGGGTATTTTACGGTCAAAGGAATGACTGTTATATTGGAATAGGGCTTGAATGCCGCAATCATCTTGGTGATTGCATCCGGTTTATTGCTCTCGATTCCAATAACCGCCTGCTGAACACCTAAGGCTTTCATCAGAATGCGGGTACCTAAAACCACAGCGTCGGTTTGATCCAGCATCATACGATGGTCGGCGGTCAGGTAAGGCTCGCATTCGCAGCCATTCAGGATGAAAGTATCAATACTTTTACCCTTAGGCGGCATTAACTTTACATAAGAGGGGAAGGCTGCTCCGCCCAAACCAACAATTCCGGCGGCTTCGATCATTTCGATGATTTTATCAGAAGTTAGACTTTCCCATTCCAAATTTTTATTTGGCAGCCCGATCCATTCGTCTTTGCCGTCGCCGGCGATTTGGATCATGAGACTGTTCATCCCGAGAGGGTGGGGGAGAGTCTCAATAGCTTTAATTGTGCCTGAAATAGAGGCGTGGATCTGACTGGAGATAAATCCGGTTTTAATGCCGATTAGTTCACCGGTCTTGACGGATTGCCCTTTTTCAACTACTGGTTTGCAGGGTGCTCCGATGTGCTGGTGAAGTGGAATAAAAACCTCTGCAGGCAGAGGTAATCTTTCCAGCGGCTTGTGTTCGGTATAATTTTTAAATTCCGCCGGATGGATTCCTTTTTTGATAGTTTTTAATTTCATTTATTGATGAAACCTTTACTAAATCAGGATTAAAATGGTAATAAAATCCACCGAATTTATGATCAATTAAATTGATCTACTCGTAACTGAAAAACCAAATGAAAGCCGGAGTGAAAAGTGGAGGCGGCGGGAATTGAACCCGCGTCCGAAAAAGTGAGTGGAAGAATCACTACGTGTGTAGTCTATTGTGAAATTTTCACTTTTCCCTCGACAATCGACAAACTTTAGGAAAAGTTAGTCTGAAAGAATTCATTCCCGACCTTCAGACGGTAGCCGGGAACTAACCTGTCTTAACCACGCCCTCAATCAACCAACAGGCAAAATTGAAAGAGAACGGTCGCTTATCTAAGCGTAAGCGACATTGCCAAAAGTATTGGCACTTAACGTGATTCAGGTTTATTAACGTGGCCCTCCTGAAAACCACGACACGCAATTCTTCGACCCTGCGATCCCGTCGAATCCATTCGCCCCCTCAAAGAACGCCGTAATTTACATTGATCATCTTAGAAATACAACGAACCTGCAAATCCTGAAACAGCCTTTACCATTATCTAATTAAAGAATCAGTTGTTCCCTTGAATCATGCATAATTTTCATTTTCTCCTGAACAAGATTTATGGAATAATCGAAAAAGTAAGGGACTAAAGAGTTACCAGTAAGATCCCGCTTTCAGAGTAATCTATTTTTGTAAATAATTTCGCTACTCTTCAAACAGTATTTTGAGATAATCCTGCCAGTATGTTTCCCAATTGTAGCGACTGAGCACCTGTTTGAAAAGAATATCGCTGTGGGATAGATTTTCCTGGAGAAATTTCACCAGGCGATTGGCATTAGCTTCCGGACTTTCGTCGGTGGGCAAATAGAAGACTCCATTATTGGCAATTTCCCTGAATACTGGTATTTGGGTTACGGCGATTGGTGTTCGCGAAGCACCGGCTTCGAGAATTGGCAATCCGAAGCCTTCATCGAGACTCAAATACAAAACCAGATGCGCCACAAAGTACAAGTCATGAACGACACCCCGGTTTTTTTGGGGTGGAATGCCGAGTTCATTGAAGACATCAGCCAAAAAAATCACATTTTCCGTTAATTCTTGATCTTTAACCAAATCCCGGAGATGCTGCGAGTAGGAAGTTAATTGCCCGTTTTCCCATTCGGGTGGACCGGTGACAATGCCGAGAATCTCTGGAAAAGTTGACTTTAAGATTGCAATGATTTGAATGCTGCGCTCGATATTCTTGCGGGGGATTTGCTGCGCCGGGATTAATATTAAGGGATATTTATGAAATAGAGACAGCTGTGAAATTACCCGGGATGTCTCGTCATGGAAATTTAAAAAGTCCTGATATTTTAGGACGTTGGGAATGACCGTAATTTTTTTCCGGGGGATATTGAGCAGTTCTGCCGCCTGCCGGCGCCGGAATTCGGAAACGGCAATATAATGCACTTGCGGCAGGGCTGATTTTAATAATGTCCAGGGACGCC
>CAZAKO010000008.1:4061-6295 GCA_964485745.1 uncultured bacterium | reverse complement strand
ACGGCAATATAATGCACTTGCGGCAGGGCTGATTTTAATAATGTCCAGGGACGCCGGTTATAGAGCTGATTGATGTGCTCATCCATGAGCCAAGCCAAGTCATGAATCCAGATATAATATTTTTTATCGGGATTCTTTTCGATGTAATTCCAGAATGCCTCGGTGGCAGTGAGATTAAAAGGCATTGACATGATATTGTGGATGATAATGTTGGAAATATTGCCAACTTCGGTTTCGATTTTTTTCTGCAGATTTGTAAGGCGTAATTCATAATTTTCCGGCAAAGAGCCCAGGCGGAAAATCCGTTCGGCTGCTTGCGAATGGGGATTATTCGGATTTAAATCCGGAATCAGACTGGTCTTGATATTCTGTCCCTCGATATTGCCCTCACCAGCCAGGAGAGTCACATAGTAACCATGTTGAGTAAAGACCTCTGCCTGGGGCTTGAGAATACTTTCGACTCCGCCAATCACCGGCGGTAACGTATAGTGGGCAATGATAATCTGTTTAATTGGTTTCATTAAAAATCTTTCATAACTGGAGTGTAATTTAGAAGATATTTAGTTGAAGGGAAATGATTTTACTGACGGCACTCTGGGAATATTAATTGGAAGTTGAATCTGGTTTGCCGTTTTGAAGCGGGAGAGCTACCCAGCTAACTTCCCGATTCAGGCTGTCATACTGAATCACATACAGAATTTGATTGGCATAATCGAAATTGAATTCGGTTCGGGTTAAAATTTGGTTGTCTTTGCCCTTTGTCCAGGTCTCACGAATTAAATCACCGCGTTCATTATACTCCCGATTAATGCGACCGACAGTCGTCCCACCGGCAGTCTGGACTTCGTGCAAAATCGGTCTGCGTAGTGAATCAAACGAGGTGACCGTAAGGTAATCCGATTGGGTGGGTACCCAGCTCCGACCTTCGATTTTCTCGATTAACTGTTTTTGGATGTCATCGGGGTAGTAAGTCGTTCTTGAGATTAATAATGAATCCCGATTAAACACATCTTTGACTTGAAGATTACCGGAAGAGTTATAATAAAATTGGATTTGCTGCGATATAATTCCGTCGGATTCGATGAAATTTAAGCGCTGAATTAGATTATTTTGATATTCGGCTCGCAGAAAGGCTTTACCGGCAACCTTTGCCGGTCTGACATCTAACCCTCGAATAAAATCATTATATGACAAAAAGTATTTAACTGGCGTCTGAGCTGTTAGGATAACGGTTAAAAATATCAGGGCAATCCCGAGCCGATACTTGAAGTTATGCATCTGATTGGCTCCTATTTTAATTCTTGCCAGCGGCCGTCGGTTTTCGGAATTATCGGTGAATTCTGCTTGATATAATCAACGATTGCCTGACGTAAAAGTGTGCCGGAATAATTGATTTTGTTTATAGGAATAGACGTTAGCCGATCATATCCGGAATTACCCTCGGCAAGGTAATCTGAGATTGCCAGGGTGTATTCGCGATTTTCTTCGACTGGTTTTCCGGCAATGCTGAATTTTATCACTCGCGAGCCGTCGGGCTGGTGGCGATCAATCACGATTTGTGCTCCGCCTACCAGCATTCCGCGACTGTTGCCCGAGACCAGGTCCTCGACGAGTTCCCTCAGAAATCCGCCGGTGACTTGCATGACGACAAGTCGGTTGCCGAATGGCATCACGTCGAATACATGCCGGGGTGTTAGCGGACCGGCGGGTAAATCCGACCGGACACCGCCGAAGTTGGAAAATGCTATGTCTGCCCGCGTACTGGCAAGCATCGCATCGGTCAATAAATTCCCCATCGGTGATTCGCCCCCGGACGAACGAGTCACCGGGCCAGTCGCGCTGCCAATTACAACATCAAAGCCGGCTTCGGCTTTCCTGACCCAGTGGTCTATTAAATTACCAATGCTGGTATCCGGCAGGAAATCATCTTCGAACAGAGTGAAAATCATGCCGTCATCGGTGGCATAATCATAGCCAGCCAGGGTACCGGTCTGGCGGTGAATGTAAAAATTGACATGCCCGAGATTACTGCCATTGGCATAATTCTGGAAAATCAGGGTGTGATTCAGCGGATCTTCCCAGGGATCGTAAAAACCCTTATGCAGATGACCGGAAAATATGACGTCGATTCCTGGAACGCGATGCGCAATCGCCTGAGCACTGGTATTATAACGCTCCGGTAACTTACTATTTTTAAGGTCAGACAGCATTTCCTGATAACCTGCTTGCGGGTT
>CAZAKO010000008.1:0-3961 GCA_964485745.1 uncultured bacterium | reverse complement strand
GTAACTTACTATTTTTAAGGTCAGACAGCATTTCCTGATAACCTGCTTGCGGGTTATAAGCCAGCCAGGCATGGGTTAGTAAAATGATTGTTTTGACCCCCTGCGCCTTGATTTCGGGTAGATAACGATTGATGCCGTCAATCTCGGGGCGAAAATCTAAATCTTTAATATGTTCTGGGAAACTCATGCTGGGTGTAGAAGATAGGGTTGCTCCGATTATCCCAATTTTAATACCCTGAATTTCTTTAATGATATACGGCTTGACGAATTCTGCTAACTCGCCGGTTGATTTGCGAAAGAGGTTTGAACCTAAAAACGGAAAATGGGCTAACTCTGTGAGTTTTTTCAGGTTTTGCCAGCCATTGTCGAAATCGTGGTTGCCGATGGTCATGGCGTCGTAGCCGACCGTATTCATGTATTCGATGACCGCCGCGCCTTCCGAAAGTGTTCCTAACGGCGTGCCCTGGTAAATATCGCCGGCGTCGAGCAGCAAAAAGCCCCAGCCATTTTTTTCCGCTTCCTGGCGTTTTTCCAGGATGTAACGCCCGGCTGCCGCGCCACCACCCAGCGTCGGTGGAAAATCGGGATTGATGAAACTGGCTTCACCGCGATCAATTCCGCCGTGAACGTCATTGGTGAAGATGGTGACGATTTTGAGATAGTCTCGCTCCGGAAATTGCTCGGCAATAGTAATGACTGACGATAATAGAATGAATAGGAGGGAATATGATAAATTTAACTGCTTCATAATTTAGAAATTATATCTCAGGGTTATTATTCCGATCAATAAACCTTCACGAACGGTATCAAATTCGACCCGTTCTTCCGCGGCAACTGGGAATAAATCATGATATTCATATTCACTGGTTGTAAAAGCTCCCGATATTTCCAGATTGAAATTGCCCAATTGGTAGCCGGTTCCGGCGGTGAACCAATTGCGGTCTAAATCGGCATCAATCGGATTGGGATCGTGGTAGAAGCCCAGCCGGAAAGGCACGCCCGAAAAGAACACATGTTCGATGCCGAGGTGAACTTTTGTCACATTGCGGTATCGAATTTTATCTTTATAGATATTGGTAGGAATGTGCGCAATCGCCGAGACAATTGCCATTTGATAATTTACGGAAGCGTCTTTCCAATGCTGATAAATTATTTCGAAGAATAATTGGGTTGGGATGATATTGACTGGTTTTATGCAGAAACCTAAGCGCAACTCGCCCGGCAGATGCCGGGTGACTTTGCTAATCGTATAATTGGAATCTATTTCCATTACTGGCAAAGTTTCTGTGGAATCATGCATTAAGTACAGCAGCCCGCCCTTTTGTACAGTTTCATACGGAAAATGATAGGCAGTCGAAATGCTGAAATGTTTGGTAATATCCAAAGTCAAGCCGATATTGCCGGTCACGACGGTTGCGAACTTTGGCTTGGTGCTGTACGAAATGGTATGGTCGGATGACTGATAAATACTCTCCTTAATAATTTGAATCTCGTAAGTTTGTTCGGCGTTGTCAGTAGTGCTGAGGTTCATCCCCCAACCGAGCCACAGAGATTTAATCGGATTCAGCGCCAACCCGAAAGAAGTGTTGTAGGTCGAATAGCGGTTCGACATTCGGTTGTAGCCGACCAGCGGATCGCGGTTGTATTCGCCATACAGCGAGCCTCTGACTTCCTCCTCATATTGAAAATCGGCGAGATTAGTGTGATTGATCAGCATCGCCAATTGCAAACGTGGCACCAACCGGAAATTGGCTCCTGACTGAAAATCCGGGAACCAGTTTTGGTTTAAAACATAAGTATTGTCGGCTAAAAAGTCGCCGTAGCTGTCCTGCACCGGGAAGGAGCGTTTTTCATTGATGGAAAAGGCGTTAATTCCGGTGATTAAAGATAATCTCTGGTTACTCAGTCCTAATAGAGCAGAATTGGATAGCAACGCCGCAGCGCTGCCGCCAGCGCCCCAACTCGAAAATCCGACTGCCGTCGAACGAGAGTCGGCAATCCGCGGCAGGTCACCGATTAGCGGACTGAAAAAACTCTGTCCCCGGCTGACATTACCTAAGAGAAGAATCAATGTGCAAGTGTAAAAGTATTGTTTCATTTAAAACCTATAATCAAGTTGGATTCTAAAATCCGAGTAAAATCTTTCATAATAGACTTCGCTGATTACCGGATCGGAGGTGGTGTCCGGGATGTCAATCGCACTTCCGACAACGTTGGTCAAGGGTTCGTGCAGATCGAAACTGTATTTCAGGCGGAGAGAGAGATTGCGCGACAGGCGCGAAAAAACCGTTATCCAGCCATGCAGCGCCCGGGTGTCGGTATTAAAAACCCGGAAATCGGTATCTTCAAAATTCCAGAAAAAGCCGCTGTAAGTCATCAGCGAACCGATTAATTTGATTCGTTCGTTGATATTATGGGTGACGGTCATGCCAAGAGCATCGCCGGGTGAGCCGGCACTGCCGATATAGGAAGTCGAACCGGTTTCGGCATTGATTACCAGACGCGAACGTGGAGTAAATTCGGTATAGCTGTTCGAGTAAAATAGTTTCACCTGATTATACTTCGCCATGCGGAGAGTGGCTTCCAGCCGGGTTTCATTTGCCTGATAAAAGACCGGCGTCAGAATATTAGTTTTATCGCGATACTGCCATTTTTGGCGAATTTTAAAACGATACTTAAAAACTGGGCGATACTCTAAATTGACAACCGTACGATTATACTGAGCATTATCGGCGACGCGCGTCCAGACATCATGCTCGGCTGTAGCAATCACACTCCGGTGTAATTGATATCGGGTGGACAAATACAGACCGCGTTCCGCCTGCGGCTGGGCTGTTCCACTGTATAAATATGCCAGTACCGGATCTTTCAGATAATAGACATCTTCGTAAATTGTGCCTTTAAAGCGCTGATAGTTGCTGTAGGAACGCTGATAGGGATTATCGAAATCCAAATCATAGTCGCGATACAACATCAGGAAATTGAAATTATCAAACTGCAAGTAGCCCGAAAAAACCAGCGCACTTGGATCACCGACACGATTGGCTAATTTCAGATTGCGGTCCAGTTCGGCGTATTCGCCCTGCAAAATCAGGTTGCTGATGACGGTTGAGAATTCGACGCCATAGACTCGCCGCACGGCTTGAGCCGCCGACCAGAGTGAGGAGGTAATTGACGATTCGTAGGATGCAGCGATTTCGTCATCGGCAGAATTACCGATCTGGGTCAAATATTTACTGTACCCTGAGGGATCTAACAATGACTCGGTCACCTGTAAATCCAGTGGTTTATCGTACATGCTCTGGTAGATTGTTAATCCTAAGAAGGTTCCCGGCAGGAAGGAGTATTTGAGGTTTCCGCCGACTAACATTTCCCGGACGGAGTTGACCATTGAAGTTGGGATGTTGTTGTACAAACCATGCTTCAGCCGTGGGTACATGGTAATCAGGGTCGAGAAAGAACTATCGGCGTTGATCAGCGCATCGCGCTTATTCAGCGACAAGAAACCGGTGCCAATCAGATTACCGAGCTGGGCTTCGGCGCCGATTCCCCGCAAGCCGTATTGGGTGACCCGTGAGGAATTACCGCTCAATCCAATCAGCCGCTTGCGGAACCCGAATCCGGTTTTACGCGGCAGGAAAAAGTCAGTCGCCTCGAAAGTCACACCCTGTCCGAAAGAGGCAAGATAATCACCAACGACGATCTTATTCAATTTCACCGGGCCAGCATTTAGATAGTTGATCTCGAAGAAGGCTTTGAGTTCGGGAATTTTGGAGTCGTTATAGAAAATTGTCTTTTCACCTAAGTTGCGCAGATAGGAGCCTTCCAGCCGGTATTTGGTGCCCCAGTGTAAGCGCAATTTGTAGTAAACATCCAGTGGATGATCCAGTCTGACAAATTTCGAATATGACTCGGCGTCATCGCTGGGAGTCTGACTCAAGGTAATATTCTTCACAATTGC
>CAZAKO010000007.1:0-41489 GCA_964485745.1 uncultured bacterium | reverse complement strand
CCGGAACGTTTTCAAAGGACTCTCGATCGGCTGGCGGTCTTCAATTTGCCGATTAAGATTACCGAATGTCTTTTCACCGCCGATAAAGAGGAAGACGCCGGCGAGCTGCTCAAAGTGTACTTCCCGATTTGCTTTGCCCATCCCAAGGTGGAGGCGATTTTGATGTGGGGCTTTTGGGCGGGAGACCACTGGCAACCGCATACCGCCATGTGGCGCAAAGACTGGACGCCGACTCCACAGGCTTTAGCCTATCGCGATTTAGTTTTCAGTCAATGGTGGACGCAGGTTTCGGGCAAGGCTAATGCGAAAGGGGAATATAAAACGAACGCATTCTATGGGGATTATCAGGTAATCTCAAACGGCAAGACCAAAAACGTAACTTTGAGCAAAAAAGACAAGTCAATTCGAGTTGCTTTTTAATATCATTTGGAGATGTAAAAATTCGATTTGTCGTAGCAGTTGCCGCTGATGTGAGGAAATCGGTGAGTATATTTAAGGAGATAAAGTCATGGTTAAATATACTGATGACGAAAAAGATATTTTTGAATCCTACGAAAATGATGAGTGGCAATCTTCTTCAAATTTAAAAAAAGATAAGCAGAAGTATAGTCAAATCGCAAGGAATACGATTTTAAAGAATAAAAGAATCAATATCAGAATTTCGGAACGCGATCTGACAAAATTGAAATCTAAATCGGTAGAAGAAGGAATGCCTTATCAGACGCTGGTATCCAGTATTTTACATAAGTATATTTCGGGAAAATTGATTGAGCAGAATTGATATCAATGATCTTATTAGTAAGATTGTAATACTGGCTCTTATCCCTATAATATCCTTTCTAAGTTGTCAGAAGGATTCGGCTCCGACCAAACCGCCGGACCAGACCGTGCCAATTAAAAAAAGTCCCAAACGTGGTCTTGCCTACGATTTGACCGAGCCGGCTGATTTCGATACGCTTAAAAGTGGCGTTTCCTGGTGGTATAATTGGTCCTTTAAAACCGATGCTCCGGCAGATTATTACGCTGATTATCAAATGGAATTTGTGCCCATGCTCTGGGGCGGGAACAGCACGAGCGATTTTACGCAGCTGAAATATTTTATTCTCAATCATCCTGAAATAAAATACCTGTTAGTGTTGAACGAGCCCAATTTGACCGATCAGGCTAACCAGACTCCGGCGCAGGCGGCAGCGGAGTGGCTGAAGTATGAACAGGTCATAGACGAGCTTGCCGCACAGCAACGCACTATCTATCTGGTTGGACCAGCCCTGACCTGGGGCACGATGGCGAAATACTCGGACCCGGTGGTCTGGCTCGATGCTTTTTATACCGCTTACAAATCCGCCAATGCCGGCAGAGAGCCGCAAATTGACTACCTAACTTTCCACTGGTACGACTACGGTCTTGCCGCCCAACTCGACCGCCTGAAAAAATACGGCAAGCAAATCTGGGTAACCGAGATGGCAAACTGGAATGCGCAGATTAATTCCTATGCCAAACAGGCTGAACAGATGGCGCAAATGGTTGCCATTTGTGAAAGCCGCGACGATGTTTTCAGGTATGCCTGGTTTATCGGGCGCGGCACTTATCCCGATAACAGGTATACCTATTTATTCAATCCCAATCCCGGTCAACTAACTGCGCTGGGTAGTTTGTATATCAGTTTACCGTATGCAGAATGAGTCAATGTTTTTATTACAAATATTTGATGATAGTAAATCCATTCATTTTGCCACATCATTTTTTAATCTGATACATTGGGCAACCAAAAAGTAGATTTTTACTATCTAATCAATAAGCAAAAACCTAACAGAAGGTCAAAGATGTTGAATATTACAAAGGAACGCTTAGTGGTTTGTCTGGGTGCCAGCATCATGCGTGGGCAAGTCAGCAGTAACTTTATCGAGGTTCTAGCAGAACGGATGAAAGAGGATGGCTATCGTTTTGTAAACCAGGGTGTTGCCGGTTACGAGGCGTATAATGTGTTAATCCACCTGGACTCTGCCATTAATCTTAAACCTGATTATGTCGTTATCCTGGTCGGAACAAATGATGTTGCTGCCACCTTGAATCCCAGGACTGCCCGATTATCACGCCTGACCAAGAAACTTCCCCAACCACATTCCGTCCAGTTCTACCGCGATAATATCCTTCAAATTGTCAGGACATTGAAAGAGAACACATCGGCTAAAATCGGATTAATATCACTGCCTGTTTTAGGTGAAGACCTGGAATCACTTCCAAACCAGCGCATTCGGGAGTATAACGCGATCCTCAGAAGAATTGCGGAACAGGAACAGATTAAGTATCTGCCGGTATATGAACGCCAGGAAGAGTACTTAAAGAATAGTCAATCCAAGGCAGGACGCCCATTTGAAGGTGGGCTTAGACCTTCACTTACGTTATTATTGCGACACTATGTACTCAGGCAAAGTTTTGACACGATATCCCAAAAGAATGGATATGCGTTGGTCACCGATGGGATCCATCTTAATAGTCAGGGCGCAGCCTTTATTGCAGATGAGATAGAGTTATTCCTGCGCGGAGGTTATTAAAAAACAGGAGCAGATAATTAAGCCAATCAAGTTTGTTCTCATTAATCCGACATCTCCCATCTGGCGGGTCCATAGTAGAGAACGTCCGCGCCAATCCCGCTTGTTCCGGTTTTCCATGCTGCCCAGCCTCTACGTTGCAGCCTCGATGCCCGCTTATGTGGAAACGCAGATAATTGATGAAGACGTCCAACCGATTGACTTTGATATGGCTGCCGATCTGATTGGGCTCTCATTTATGACTTACAACGCCCCGCGGGCTTATGAAATTGCCGACTTCTTCCGGACGAAAAAAGGCAAGCCGGTGATTATGGGAGGCTATCATCCGACCTTTATAGTGCCCAACAACCGATTCGATATGTTCTTGCATGCGCTGCAACAGGATTTCACGGTCAGCCGGATTGCCGTTAGCATCCTGAAAAACCCAATCCGGCGTTTGCTGGTTCCAGACCAGAGTATGTCCTACCAGGAACATTCCTTTTTGCCGGCCAAAGTCTACAAAAGTGTCAGCGGGGCCAAAGTTATAGAGGCCCGGTTCGGGCTGGACTTTTTCCCATTTCAGTACGTTTTCCGGTGTGAGGCTATTGAAATGTTTTTCAATCAGCGGAATTGACCGACGGTCATATCCGGCAACCTGAAGATCGTTTACGGCGACGCCAATCAGGAAATAATCTTTGAATGCTTCTTTCAGGGCAATTTGCGGGGCGTAACCGCAACTCCGAATCAGCGTGCTCAATACCAACCCGATCAGTAATAGGGTTTTTTCCTGAGATTTTACTGATTTCATACCGCCTCCCGAACTTTAACTGGGTTTAAAATTATTTCGGTGCATAGGGAAAGGAAAGTTTTTGGTAATAGTCCAGCGAATGCGCCGGCTTTTCCAGGCGGGCTGGCAGCGGGCGCTGAGCATGGCTTTGAAAATAGAGCACACAGGCATCGCGCCACCAATGGGCTTCTTTGACCTGGATCTGGAGCAGCTGCCGGACATGCCCGAATATTTCAGGATCAATTTTTCCCTGCAATGAATTCCAGTCGGCGAGCGTTGTGCCGACATTGGCGGCGCCAATATAGTAATAATGACAGAGTTCGTCCCAGAGTGTTTTACCGGATCGCATGGTATGGTTCCAGCCCGGATGATGAAACCAGAGCAGGTAGGTATCGGGACATTCAGCGAGTGATCCGAATTTGTCAGCCACCGGTTTGTGGTACTGACTGACGGCATCGCTGCCTCTGCTTGTCCGGTCGAAGCCGATGCCATATCGGTCTGCTTTATGGTAGTAGACGGAAGTCCAGTCGTCGCGATGTTTATCCTTGATCCAGGGTGCGGGGCCGTAGTGATGGTCCCAGCCCATGATATGATGCAAACCCAGGGGGGTCATATAGTTGACTGTATTTTCCCGCGAATCCAGCATTATTTTTTTTATCGTGCCGATAACGACCGGGTCGGAGGACAGAGTCATCCGAATCCATTCATCGGCGATAACGGCCGAAGAAAGTTCGTGATTCCAGGCAAGCCGGCCGAAAGCGTACAAGTTTGCCTGTCCGAACAGGTGGCCGGTCCAGTTGCGGTCGGTACCGGTATTGGCAACACCGGCGATTCCGGAAATAACATGCTGCTCCAGTGAACCGTCAATTACCGTGGCTACCGTCGAGCCACTACCGTGGGCATAGGTGTCGGCAGCCAGAACCTCTTCGAACAGAGGGCCCAGATAGACCAGGTGAGTGCTGAAACCCAGGTATTCCTGGGTTATTTGGAATTCCATCATCAGCGGGGTTTGCGGCATTCCCCCAAACAAGGGATGAAAAGGCTCGCGGGGTTGAAAATCGATGGGCCCGTTTTTTACCTGCACCAGGACATTATCTCTGAACTGCCCGTCCAATGGTTTGAACTTGTTATATGCCTGTTTGGCGCGATCTTCTTTATTGTCTGCATCGTAGACGAAAGCCCGCCACATTACAATGCCACCATGGGGCTTAAGTGCATCTGCAAGAAGGTTAGCTCCATCGGCGTGACTGCGACCGTAACCCTGCGGACCGGGTTGCCCTTCGGAATTGGCTTTGACCAGAAAACCACCGAAATCGGGGATCATCTGGTAAATTTCATTAACCTTTGTCTGCCACCATTTTTGCACATCCGGATTCAGGGGATCGGCATTTGTCAGACCGCCAATCTCCACCGGGGCGCTGAATTTGATTGACAGATAAACTTTCAGACCATAGGGGCGAAACACTTTTGCCAGGGCGGCTACTTTTTCGAGATACAGCGGAGTCAGGATCAACGGATTGGCGTTGACATTATTCAGAACCGTACCATTGATCCCGAGTGAAGCGTTGGCTCGGGCATAGTCGTTGTAGTAGGTGTGGATATAGCTGGGCAATTTATGCCAGTCCCAGAGTGAAAAGCCGGCATATCCCCGCTCGACCGTGCGATCCAGGTTGTCCCAGTGATTCAGCAGACGGAGCTGAATGTGGGGTTTTTCCGTGATGTAAAGCCGGGTGATGTTTTGTCCGGTCTGCAACAGGCGGAGAAAGTGAAAAATACCGTACAAGACTCCGGTCTCCTCCCGGGCGGTAATAATAATTGATACATTTCCGTCAAGTCTGACGGTTCGGATCAGGTAGCCCTCCCGGCCCAAGTCTTCCCATTCCGATGTTCCGGTCAATATTAAGCTGTACCCCAAAAACTGGACAGTAAGTTAAGGTGAAAAAACATAACTTAATACCAGAAAGGGAACAGCATGAAACATCGGAGATTTAGTGCAGAATTCAAGACAAAAGTTGCCATTGAAGCGATCCGAGGATTTAAGACGCTTAATGAACTGTCTTCAGAATATGAAGTTCATCCGAACCAAATCAGTAATTGGAAGAAACAGTTATTAACCCAGGCGTCCCAGATATTCAAAGACCGACAAAATGGAGATAGTAATCAAGGAGACAAGAAGGTTGAGAAATTATATCAGGAGATCGGTCAACTTCAGGTGGAGTTGAACTGGTTAAAAAAAAAGACCGGATTTATCAGTTAAGATGAAACGTCAAATGATTGATTCCGGTAATACTGTCATACCAATAACCGTTCAATGCCGGTTGTTAGAATTGTCACGGTCCAGTTATTATTATCAATTGCAGTCTGAGAGCGAATTGAATCTGCATCTGATGGATCTTATCGATCAACAATATACGAAGCGTCCGTTTTACGGCGCCCGGCAAATGACAGAATTATTAAGAAGGCAAGGCTATTGGGTTAATCATAAACGTGTTGAGCGCCTAATGCGTAAAATGGGAATAATAGCCATCTATCCCAAACCCCATACCAGTGTCAAAGATGACAGCCATAAAGTTTATCCATATTTATTGAGGGATTTACCGATCATTTATCCCAATCAGGTATGGTGTGCTGATATTACATATGTTCGAATGCATCAAGGATTCTTGTATCTGATAGCCATTATGGATTGGTTCAGCCGATATGTTCTTTCTTGGGAATTGTCTAATACTTTGGATGTTAATTTTTGTCTGGAAGCATTAGAACAAGCCTTGAGAATTGCAAAACCGGAAATATTCAACACCGATCAGGGATGTCAATTTACCAGTAATCCCTTTACAAGTCTGCTTATAAAGAATAATATTCGGATCAGTATGGATGGACGCGGCAGGGCATTTGATAATATTTTTATTGAACGCCTCTGGAGAACAGTCAAATATGAGGAGATTTATCTTCATGACTATCGGGATGGTATTGAAACCTACTTAGCTTTAGAAAAATATTTCAGATTTTACAATGAAGAAAGATTCCATAGTTCGCTTGACTACAAAACACCTGCTGAAGTATATTATGCCCAAGAAAGTCAGAAACAAATCACAACAGTGAACTCAGTTTTAGAAAATATTTAAATGAATAATTCCACCTTAAATTCACTCAATTACTGTCCAAAGATTGGGGTACACTTAAATATTACACCATCCGGTAGGTTTTGACCGACACAGGCAATCAGGCAGCCTTTCCGGGGTTTGGTCAGGGCGGGTATCTTTTTTCCTAATAATCCGTTCAGGCCCGTTTCAAGTTCGGCGCGGACAGCAGTCATGGTTTCGGATTCGCCGATGACCAGCCAGCCGCGGATGAGATTCTGATATTCTTTTCCTAATTGCGAATAGGGTATCCGGTCGTATTTCAGCCACAGGCGGTAACCGTCATCGGCTTTCAGAATGCCGTTCAAGCAAAGAAAAAGGACAATTGTTAATCGGATCAATTTTTAACTCCTGAAATGATAAAGTTCAATAAATTTTGAAACGGTTCAATATAAATTACAAAAACCGATAAAGTCAATGATTTAATCTCCTGAATTCGGTGAATCTGAATATACCCGTCATTTTGTGACGGTAGGAATCAGGGCTGATGCGGGACTATTCTTTTCGTCGTTTGACCATCAAAAAGGTCAATGTTGGCCGGGTTCAGGTAAATATCCAGGTATTGCTGTGCGGCTAATTTTTCATCGAACTGATGACAGACGCAGGTGATGCTCTGGGTGTCCTTTTTCAGGTAGAGAATAGTGGCGTTGCCCAGCGGTTCCAGTAACTCCAGCTCCGCCTGAATTTTGATGAAAGGCTGGGCCGGTGCAAGGGTCGTCAGATTTTCCGGGCGGATTCCAATTACGACATCCTTGCCGGGATTATTGAGCAGATACTCCCGGTATTCCGGTAACAGGGGCAGCTCCAGTGCCAGGGCGTCGGAGCGGAGGGTTTGATCTGGAGCTATCACGGTACGGATAAAATTCATGGCAGGACTGCCGATAAAACCGGCGACGAAGAGATCGGCCGGTTCGCGGTAAACATTAAGCGGCGTATCCAGCTGGTGAATTATGCCGTCTTTCATGACGGCAATCCGGTCACCCATGGTCATGGCTTCGACCTGATCATGGGTGACATAGACCATGGTAATCTGCAGCTGCTGGTGTAACTTTTTTATTTCGGCCCGCATTTGCAGGCGTAGTTTGGCGTCCAGGTTCGATAGCGGTTCATCAAACAGAAAGACCTGCGGTTTGCGGACGATGGCGCGTCCCAGGGCAACCCGCTGGCGCTGACCGCCGGATAATTGTTTTGGTTTGCGGTTCAGCAGGGGACCGATTTCCAGGATGTCGGCCGCCTCCTGTACCCGTTCCCGGATTTTTTCCCGGGAATATTTTCGTAATTTCAGGCCAAAGGCCATATTATCGTAGACCGTCATATGGGGATAGAGCGAATAATTCTGAAACACCATGGAAATATCGCGATCTTTGGGTGGAAGGGCATTAACCAGCTTATCGGCAATAAAAATTTTACCGGCAGATGCTGTTTCGAGTCCTGCAATCAGGCGTAGGGTAGTACTTTTACCACATCCCGACGGTCCTACCAGAACCAGGAATTCTGCGTCATTGACGGTCAGATTCAGGTTTTCGATCACAGGCTGATGCGGGTCGTAAAACTTGGACACATTTTTTAATTCAATTCGAGCCATTGTTACCTTGTGTTTAGTTTAGAATTATCGAATTTTTCCTGATTTGGGTGATCCGACAGGCCAGATCAAGTTCACCGGAGGCGATAATATAGTAGTCATCCATTTCTTCGATACCGGTGGTAAAGACGACGCCGTTAAGGTAGATCCGATCCGTCAGGTGCCTGGTTAAAGAGTCGTTTGCTTCCAGGACAGGTGCCCGGTCATTGAGCGTAATGATTTTTGTCGGGTCCTTGATGTCTGCCATGGCGGCATAGGTGCGGTAACAGCCGATTGGTCCACATTTATCAACCCCATGAAAAAGGATTAGCCAACCCTTTGCAGTCTTGATCGGTGGCGCCCCGCCAC
The DNA here is from genome assembly GCA_964485745.1 of uncultured bacterium. Lineage (GTDB taxonomy): Bacteria > Fidelibacterota > UBA2242 > UBA2242 > UBA2242 > CAZAKO01. The sequence continues at coordinate 33,101 of CAZAKO010000007.1, read as the reverse complement.
CCAGTTTTAGTGAGATAGGTGAATTAAGACGGGCGCGAATATAGGGTTCATCCAGGGGCTTCCAGTGCAGTAGATCGGGCGACTCGGCAAGATTGATCGACGTGCCCGGCAGATATGCCGAATCACCGGGAACTGTAAAGTACAACTCACCCAGCGGCCGGGTCAGAGCGTAATATTTTCCATTGATTTTTCCCGGGAAAAGGACCATGTCTTTATTCTGGTGATCCATGATAATTCCCAGGAGAGTGTAATCAAGCCCGTTGACCGAATGATATAAGGTCGTCGAGTGTCTTTCCGAACTCACCGAGCAGGTGGTCATATAGTAATCGTCGCTAATCCGGCTGATGCGTGGGTCTTCGATTCCGTATTCCTGATAACTGGTCAGGGGTTCGATGATTTTATCATAATGTATATTAATTATCCGCAACCCGTCGGGACTCAATTCCACCGGTAAAAGCCAGGAGAATGAGGTCAGTCCAAAAACCTTCAGATGATCGTATTCCAGGAAGCGGAACTTGCGCGGATCGCTGGTATCGAGTTGATATGTCGGATGTTCTTCGATCACATAGCCTTTGTCCGGCGACCAGCGAATAAAGCGAAATTTACCCTCTTTAATGGGTTCACGGATCGATTCGGCTACTCTGATAATGAGCAAAAGATTACCGTTGGGCAGGCGGGTCAGCCCGGGATTGAAAGTACCCAGAATGAAGGTGTCCAGCCCCGTATTGTTGTGAATTGGCCGCCGGTTTACGGGGATATCGTCGGGGGCGAAAATAATGAGATCGTTAAGATAGGCAGATCTGTTCACGGTATTCTCTGAATTTGAGTTAAAATAAAGCATACGACTTTACGAAACCATGAAAAATATTGTCGTAAAAATTTATTTAGTGACAAAAAGCTTGACAAAGATAGCATGATAAAATATATTAAAACGTTTCGGTAAATCAAATGATAAATTTAGGAAGTCAGTTTTAAGAGGAAATTCAATGGCGACTACAATCAAAGATATTGCCGGAAAAGCGGGAGTTTCCATCTCGACGGTCTCGCTGGTGTTGAATCAGAAAGGCTATGTCGCACCGGACACCCGGCAAAAAATCCAGGCTGCGATCGATGATTTGAATTACCGGCCTTTGCATTCAGCCCGGAAACTGGCGCGGCAACAGACGGGAAATTTTGGGTTTATTCTCTGGGAAGGTCATTTTTCCGAGGTTGAAATGTTTTATAGTCAGGTCTTTCTGGGGATGGAATATGCGGCCCGTAAAAACGACTATTATATCCTGCTGACCACGGTTAAGGAAGAGTTTGACCCGAAGGAGGACTTGCCGCGTTTTCTAAAATACCGGGATGTGGATGGGGTCGCCCTGGCCGGACGGGTGCCTGAATCACTGATTCGCTACCTGGACTATCAACACATTCCCTTTGTACTGATTGATTATGAAATTCCCGGTGAAAATTATAGTTGTGTCAAAATTGACAATTACAATGGTGCTTTCCGGGCGGTTGATTACCTGATCCGGCAGGGGCGTCAAAAAATCGCTTTTGTAGGCGGCACTTTTTTCCATCCGTCCATTAAAGAGCGACACCGGGGTTACCGGGAAGCGCTTCTTAAGCACGGGCTGAATCATTCCGAGTATGAGAAATACAGTTATTGTGAGAATGTTGAAACATCCCGGGCGATTGGAGAAAAAGGCGCTAAGTACCTGCTGGAGAAATTCCCGGAGATTGATGCTATTTTCAGTTGTAATGATACCACGGCAATGGGAGTGATCAGCGGGATTCAAAAGATGAATAAAAAAATTCCGGGAGATATTGCGGTATTTGGTTTTGATGATATTCCTACCGCCGAATTCAGTACGCCCCGCCTGTCAACAGTCAGGGTGCCGAAACTGGAAATTGGTAAAGAGGCGTACAAATTATTGTATGAATTAACCGAACATCCGCAGATGGCGCACCAGTCCCGGACTATTTCTGTAGATATTGTGATTCGTGAGAGTAGTAACTGATAATAGAGAGCAGGTAGCAGAATTGTTATTTAAGGATCAGCAGGGAAAAGCGATTTTCGGATTGGGTGTGAATTACTGGCCATCATCGGCGGCGTTGAATATGTGGACGGAGTGGCGCCCGGAAGAGATTAGTGACGATATTCGGCGTATGCGGTCGCTGGGAATGAACTGCTGCCGCCTGTTTCTGTATCTGCCGGCGTTCATGCCTCTGCCGGGCCGGGTTGACGATGTAATGCTTGAGCGGTTGCATTACGTTCTGGATCAATTTGCCGCTGCCGGACTGGGCGCGTTGCCGACTTTTATCGTTGGCCACATGTCTGGTGAAGACTGGGATGTGAGCTGGCGGAAAGGGCGGAATTTTATCACAGACCCGGAGGTCATGGCAATTACGAGGGATTATATTCTCCAGGTTGTCAGAGATTGCAGGGCAAATCCGGCAATTAGCGGCTGGCTCCTTTCCAATGAGTTACCCAATTATATAGGTAATCAGGCAGCGGATGATGTGGAAAGCTGGGTTCGGACGATGATAACTGCCATCAGACAGGAGGATCCCCGGCGACCGGTCAGTATCGGTGATGGCGCCTGGTCACCGGAAGTACTCGGTAAACCGTCAGGTTTCTGGCTGCGCAAGCTGAATACCATCCAGAATTTTGTCGGGTTACACTATTATCCGCGGGGGTTGAGTCCCTGGCGGCACAGTTTCACAACGGCTTTTCAGCTCTGCCTCGCCCGGGAATGGCAGCGGCCGGTTATCGTCGAAGAATTCGGTACATCTACAACGCTCTGTTCTGAAAAAAATCAGGCGCATTATTACCGAACAGTCTTTTATAGTGCTCTTATAAACGGAGCCCAGGGAGTGTTAAGCTGGTGTCTGAATGATTTTGATTTCACCGACCGGCGACCATATTCACATCATACATATGAGGAACGGTTTGGGATTGTCAGAGCCGATAAATCACTGAAACCGGCGGCGGCTGAATTTGGCCGTTTTGCCCGGACACTGGAGAAAATGGCGCTGGAAAAGTGTTCACCACTGCAAGCGCCGGCGGGATTATTGATTCCTTCAAATTATTATTATCAGTATCCCTATCAGTTTCAGCCGGAATTTCAGGAGTGGTACGAACTTTACCTGGAAACGTTTTGTTTGCTGAAAAGAGCCAATCTGAACGTCAGGATGCTTTTTGAACCGGCCCAGGAGCTGGGAAACGACGGATGCTATTCCCATGAGTTGCAGCTGGAGCCTGGGGAAACACCGGTTCTTTTTGTTCCCCGGATGAAGGTTATGACCAAACCGATGCGGGTTAAGTTGGAGCGATATGTTAACGACGGGGGAATCCTGTATTTCAGTTTTGCCAATGACAGCTGGGTGTTGGACTGGCATAAACTGGCCGGGATCGAGATGGACTGTAAATTTGGAGTTCCGGATTTTTACCCGAGTGATTTTCTCGATGTCCTGGTAAAAGAAGACTGGGGTGATTTTAAACAGGGGCAGCAATTTCGGATACCTTTATTGAATAACAATCCGGAATACGGATATTGCCGGGTTATTTCCGGTTCAACCCGTGTGATTCTGGAAACCCGGTCGGGTGCGCCTTTCCTGACCGAACGGCAGTTAGGCCGGGGAAAGATTTATTTCTGCATGTTTCCGATTGAGATGCTGGCGCTGGCCAGCCAGGCGGATGAATGGAAAGGGGATCTTGGCCGTATTTACCGCTCGATATTTAATACAACGGTTTCCGCAGCGGAATTTGTGATAAAAGGCGATGGTCTTGAATTGGGAGTCTGGCAAGCGGGCAACCGCTTCGAATTGTTAATTGTGAACCATGCCTGGGAATCCCGCAATTGCCTGCTGACCGTCAATTTACCACGTTGGGAGATTGAGCAGGCAGACAAAGTATATCAAAAGACCGGTCAAAATACGCTTGAAATATTGTTAGAATGCAAGGAAATATGTCATCTGACATTTATTCAACCATAACATGTGTTAAATGAATAACACAAAGGAGGAGAAATGAAGAAAGTAGTTGCTATGATGCTGGGAGTGATGATTTGCGGCGGATTGATATTTGCGCAAAACATCCTAACAAATCCTGGATTTGAGGATTTGACGCCGTCGTTTTGGGAGCCTTTGAACGGGACCTTTGGAACGGAATTGGGCGTTGGGACGGACACGGCGACGAACGTACTGAACGGTTTTCGTTCGTTCAAGATTACGAAGAGCGCAGCCACGAGCGCCATTGTGGGCTGGAAGTCCTGGGACAATGCGAATCTGTACTGGAACAACGCGGGCAGCGGGACCTTTTCGATCAATGCGGCGATTAAGACGGTTGGAGTGAATACCAGTCCGGCGAATGATGATGCGAAGATCGGCGTACTGTTTGAGTTCAAGACTGCTGCCGGAGTAGAATTATCTTCGGGGACGCTTTGGGCTGATCAGACCGCCGCGGATAAGGACTGGGAGTCTTTGAGTGACATAGTGATTCTGAGTGAAGCGCCGGAGCAGGTATTTGTGACCCTATTCATGGGCAAGAACGCCACGGGGACGGTCTACTTTGATAATGTGGATTGCAACACTTCGGACAGTTGGACAATGGGCGTTTTCAATGGTGGCGCTGAGGATGTCGCCGGCTGGATGGACTGGTACGGTGGCAACGGTAACTACACGCGGATAACGGATGAGGAGGCTCATACGGGTAGTTATTCGGTAATAATGTATCAGGATGATGACCTGAGTACTGATCAGAGTGAGTTGGTCTACTATTCGCAGCCCTATCCGATAGAAGCGGGCGCCTGGTACAAGGTCGGGGCCTGGGTTAAGACGGAGAAGGTCAACACGACGGATATGGGTGAATTCACGTATGTGAGCACAGAGAATGTAGATGGCGGCATCAACATCTGTTTCTTTACCCATGGTGGGAATATTGAGACCTCGTGGAGCGATCAGGGTGATCGTTTTATCTATGTTGATCAGCGTGACAGCACGACGGGCTGGCGGCATTATGAGGCGGTCCATCAGGCGCAGGACGACGCGACGGGCATTTCGGTGCGGGCGCGGTTTAACAACTGGGTGACCGGCACCGCCTACTTCGACGACTTCAGCGTGGAAAAGATTGTAGTGAAAGGCGATAACATTATTAGCAATCCTGGATTTGAGGATTTGACGCCGTCGTTTTGGGAGCCTTTGAACGGGACCTTTGGAACGGAATTGGGCGTTGGGACGGACACGGCGACGAACGTACTGAACGGTTTTCGTTCGTTCAAGATTACGAAGAGCGCAGCCACGAGCGCCATTGTGGGCTGGAAGTCCTGGGACAATGCGAATCTGTACTGGAACAACGCGGGCAGCGGGACCTTTTCGATCAATGCGGCGATTAAGACGGTTGGAGTGAATACCAGTCCGGCGAATGATGATGCGAAGATCGGCGTACTGTTTGAGTTCAAGACTGCTGCCGGAGTAGAATTATCTTCGGGGACGCTTTGGGCTGATCAGACCGCCGCGGATAAGGACTGGGAGTCTTTGAGTGACATAGTGATTCTGAGTGAAGCGCCGGAGCAGGTATTTGTGACCCTATTCATGGGCAAGAACGCCACGGGGACGGTCTACTTTGATAATGTGGATTGCAACACTTCGGACAGTTGGACAATGGGCGTTTTCAATGGTGGCGCTGAGGATGTCGCCGGCTGGATGGACTGGTACGGTGGCAACGGTAACTACACGCGGATAACGGATGAGGAGGCTCATACGGGTAGTTATTCGGTAATAATGTATCAGGATGATGACCTGAGTACTGATCAGAGTGAGTTGGTCTACTATTCGCAGCCCTATCCGATAGAAGCGGGCGCCTGGTACAAGGTCGGGGCCTGGGTTAAGACGGAGAAGGTCAACACGACGGATATGGGTGAATTCACGTATGTGAGCACAGAGAATGTAGATGGCGGCATCAACATCTGTTTCTTTACCCATGGTGGGAATATTGAGACCTCGTGGAGCGATCAGGGTGATCGTTTTATCTATGTTGATCAGCGTGACAGCACGACGGGCTGGCGGCATTATGAGGCGGTCCATCAGGCGCAGGACGACGCGACGGGCATTTCGGTGCGGGCGCGGTTTAACAACTGGGTGACCGGCACCGCCTACTTCGACGACTTCAGCGTGGTGAAAATGGTTGTAGCCGGCACGGGCCTCGAACCGGAACCGGGTCAGACGGCCAAGGTAGCGGATAAATACATGCTGCTGCGCAATTATCCCAACCCGTTCAACCCGGAAACGACGATCGAATATGTGTTGCCGAACCGGAGCCAGGTCTCCCTGACGGTTTACAATATTCTCGGTCAGCATCTCAGGACTCTGACCAATACGGTTCAGGTAGCCGGCACTTATAAAATGGTCTGGGACGCCCGTAATGAAAACGGCGAATTGATGCCTAGTGGTGTCTACCTCTATGTATTGTCGACGAATGAGCGGCAGATTACCAAGAAAATGGTTTTGATGCGTTAATATCTTCGATATGATCCTCCGGGGGCTTGATTGCCTCCGGAGGATCATTTAAATTGAGGTTCAGGGGAGTCTTTGTATGCGACAGATCAGCGCGGCGTTAATAGTTGTATTATCTCTTTTTCAACTGGCAGTAATAGCCGGAACAACGGGTAAGATCGCCGGCCGGATTACGGACAGTAATACCGGTGAACCCCTGATCGGTGTCAATGTTGTTCTGGAGGGAACCTTTCAGGGCGCTGCGACCGATCATGAAGGATATTATTCTATCGTCAATGTTCTGCCAGGTGTTTATGTACTACGAGCTTCGATGATCGGTTATCAGACAATTAAACAGACCGGCGTTCAGGTTTTGGTCGACCTGACCACTCCGATTGATTTTGAAATGGGGACCGAGACATTGGCCGGTCAGGAAGTCATCGTAGTCGCCCAGGTACCGACGGTAAAAAAAGATGTAACCTCAACCTCTTTCAGGGTTAGTTCCGACCAGATCGAACAATTGCAGGTTCAGAATCTGAGCGAGATCGTCAATCTTCAGGCGGGCGTGGTTGAAGGGCATTTCCGGGGCGGTCGCGCCGGCGAGGTTATGTATATCATTGACGGTGTGCCGATGAATGATTCCTACTCCGGAAGTAACCTTTTCGATGTTGAAAGCGATATGATCCAGGAAGTCGAGGTAATCAGCGGAACCTTTAACGCCGAATATGGTCAGGCTATGTCCGGAATCGTCAATATTGTCACTAAAGAGGGACAGGATTTTTATTCTGGAAAAGTCTCTTTCTATACCGGCGATTATATTAGCCGGCATACGGAAACGTTTATGAATATAGACGAAATTGATCCTACTTCGATAACGAATTTTCAAGCCAGCATCAGTGGACCGGTGCCGTTTTTAAGGGAGCGGGCGTCCTTTTCCCTGTTGGGGCGTTTGTACAATAATGATGGCTGGCTCTACGGACAACGCATTTTTCGCCCCGACGACATATCCTATTTTTCCGACAAACCCGAGGAACAGGTAATTCAGGCAACGGGTGACAGTGCTTTTGTACCGATGAATCCGAATTACCGGAGAACCTTACAGGGTAAAATAAGTTTCAAACTGACCCGGCGCGATAAATTAAATTACACCGGGTTTTATGAAGACGAGCAGCATCGCGACTTTGATCGTCTCTTCAAATACAATCCCGACGGTAATTATTATCATGACAGTAAAAGTTATCAGCATTCGCTGCAATATACACGCATGATCGGACAGTCGACATTTCTGACCGCAAATGCATCGGAATTCTATACCGAATATGGGCAATATGTTTATCAAAATCCCTATGATGAAAGATATGTTCCGATTGAGTATCTGACTCAGAATAATTCCAACGGTTTTGCCACCGGCGGGATGCGGATGTGGCATCATTTTCGGGATAACCAGACACGGATTGTAAAGGCGGATTTACGCAGCCAGATCAGCAAGCGACAGACGATCGGACTGGGAGCCAGTTACAAAAAGGTGCGGCTCTGGCTGCACGAATACCAGCTATATTTCGATGAAAAGGGTATGATCCAGATTCCGGTGCTTGCATCCTGGTACCATAATACCTACACGCATTACCCGGAAGAGATATCCGCCTATCTGCAGGACAAGCTGGAACTGGGCGAGATGATTATCAATGTTGGTGTCCGGTATGATTTTTTCGAACCCGACGGTGTCGTACCGGAAAATTTTTACAGTACCGCCGACGCCTCAAGGCGGAAAGCAAAAAACTCCAGCCAGCTTAGTCCGCGAATCGGGATCGCTTACCCGATCTCCGACCAGGGGGTAATTCACTTCTCCTACGGTCATTTCTTCCAGATCCCCTACTATGAACATTTGTATATCAATCCCGATTTTGAGGTATCCCTGGTTCAGTTAAAAGGCGATCAACCGCCCCGCGGCAGTTTCAACATCATGGGAAATGCGGAACTGCAACCCGAGAAGACGGTCAGCTACGAGATCGGGATCAAACAGGGGATCACACCGGATCTGACGATCGATGTCACCGGTTATAACAAGGATATCCGGGATTTGATCGGGCAGATCACCTATCGGAATATTTACGGTGGGCGATACTGGTACTTTATCAACCGTGATTATGCCAACGTCAAGGGCATTACGGTGGCTCTGGATATGCGTGAAACACCCGGCTCGGTCGGTTTTTCACTAGCCTATACTTACCAGTCCGCAACCGGCAATGCTTCCGATCCACTTGATGAATCCAGAAACCAGGAATCCGAGCCGCCGATCCAGTCGGAGAAGAAGCGTCAGCCGTTGAACTGGGATCAGACCCATTCCATGAATCTGTCAATGACTACGACTCAGCTCAACACCCATTTTAGTCTGATCGGCAAACTCGGCAGTGGGACTCCCTATACCCGCGAATCTCCCCGTTATAACAACCGGATTCTGAACGGCGAGCGCAAACCCATGACGATGACGTTCGACCTGAATATTACCCGCGATTTAAGGCTCGGCTCGGTCCTGATCTCACCTTTCATCAAAATCACAAATTTATTTGACCGTAAAAATAACCGAGATGTATATGCCTCCAGCGGTACGGCGGATTACGATTACAATATGATATTTGAGACCTACCGTGGTTATAAAACCCAGAAGGAGTGGTATATCCAGCCCAATTTTTATGATGAACCGCGCAAACTGATCCTGGGTTGTTCCTTTAATTTTGGCCTAAATAACTGAGAATAAGAATATGAAGACGACCATGATGAACAAAATGCTGATCTGTGGATTGCTGATGATTGGCAGTATTGGCCTTGAAGCTCAGACACCCGCCAGTTTAAGGGGCAATCAGTTATACCGGCGTCGCGGTTTGATGAACGGCAATCTGGTTTTTACTTTTTTCTGGAATTATTGTGAGGTCGGCAGCTACCCGGATGATCCTTCCGGTTGCTGGACGAAGCCCGAACAGCATTACCTGGACGATATCACCCTGATTGTTTCGGTGGAGGCCATTAATGGTGATGGGGAAAAAATCCATCCCATGGCGACTCAGTACCGGGAATTCGTGGATGTATCACCCGAAGGAGTTCCCTGGGGTTTCGAGGCCCAACCCTACTGGTTCAATATGGACATGGAAGCCAATACTTCACCCGCGATGAGCAACAATCCCATAACCTGGCCTGAATACTGGTTAGATAAACCCTCTGCCTGGGCGGGATACTGGAATGGTTTTTTCGGTAAAGGAATTTTTAATGCCGATCTCGAAACCGTCTTTGTCTTTGACGATGATGCCGATAAAGAACCGAACCTGCATATGAATTTTTATTGTGATGCCCGCGACTCGACCCGCGGCGGTATCGGTCTGGTGGTAAAAGCCCGTGGTTTTCAGTGGAGCCAGGTGCTGGCGGAGGATTGTATCTTCTGGCTGTATGATATCAAGAATGAATCGACACATGATTATTTGAAATCCTATTTTTCACAATACATTGATTGGGGGATCGGCGGAGTCGGCGGAGATATCCAGAATATCGGCGAATACGATTTGCAGCTGGATATGGCTTTTGCCTACGGACCTCCCGGTGCACTGGGCTATCCCGGCAGCTGGAAAATCGGGTATGCCGGATATGCATTTCTGGAAAGTCCGGGCAACGAAACCGATGGCAAAGATAACGACGGCGACGGTTTGATTGATGAATCCCGTGAAAGTGACGGCCCGGGAGTGTACCTGGATACATATCCTTACGGCGTCAGCAATGTCGCTGCTTTCATTAATTTCTTCGGATATGAACCGCGACCCCATTGGTCGAATGATGAGGACTGCGACTGGACTCCCTACACGGATGTCAACGGCAACGGAAAATGGGATCCCGATGAACCGCTCAATGATGATCTCGGGGCGGATGGCGTCGGTCCCTATGATCTCCATTATACCGGTCCCGATGAAGGTGAGGGCGACGGGATGCCGACCAATGGTGAACCGAATTATAATGCAACCGATCCTGATGAGTCTGACCAGATCGGACTGACAGGTTTTGATATTTTTCCCACTCACCGGTATGAGCTGACCGATGACGAAGGCAACTGGCAAGTCTTCAGCCGGCTGGCGCCGCCGATGGATGAAATTGTCCAGCCTAATAATCTCAGCATGTTTTTTTCTTCCGGATCTTTTCCATTGATGCAAAATCAAACCGAGCGATATTCCATGGCCTTGCTTTTTGGCGAGGATAAGGATGATCTGGTAAAGAATAAAAAAGCGGTTCAGCAGATCTATAACGCCGATTACCAGTTTGCCAAACCACCCCTGAAACCAACCCTGAAGCTCTATCCTGGTGATGGAGAGGTCACCCTGGTCTGGGATGACGTCGCGGAAAAATCCTTCGATCCGTTCATGCAGGAATTTGATTTTGAGGGCTATCTGATCTATCGGGGCACTGAGCCGCAGTTCCTGGAAAGTAAAGTTATTACCGATTCCTATGGTAATAAAACCTACCGGAAACCGATTGTCCAGTTTGACCTGATCGACGGCAAAAAGGGCCCGCACCCGGTTGATGTCTATGGGATCAAATTTAATCTTGGCAACGATACGGGTATCCGGCATGCCTATACGGACCGGGATGTGAAAAACGGGCAGACCTATTATTATGCTGTCGTATCCTATGATTACGGCTATTACGCCTATACGGACAAGGGGGTTGAAGGTATTCCGCCGTCGGAATGTTCGGCTATCATCAACATGAATTCCCTGGGGCAGGTGACTTTTACGGATATCAATTGTGGAATTGCGACCCCCAGACCGGCGGCCGCGGGTTATATACCGGCGCAGATGGATGGCGATATAGATCATGTCGGTCCGGGTACAGGCCGGGTGAATGTGGAGATCGTGGAAAAACATAATATCCCGTCCGGACTGACGACTTACGAGATCGAATTCACCGAAAGCACCAAATTTCATACGGCGAAGTATCCCTATTATTCTGTCCGGAATGTTGTGACGAACCAGCTGCTGCTTGACAGCGTCTATGTGCAACTTACCGGGGCTGAAAGCCCGGTCTTCGACGGAATGACCATCACGGTTTACAACGATACCATCATCGGGGTGGATGAACAAAAATCACGTTTTATAACCGGAAGTTCAGATTACATACCCCGGATTCGCCTGGATCCGCGCCGGGAAGATGTCAACGGCTACCGGATGAACCTCGAACAACCCTCGGATTATATCATTACGTTTTATGATACGGTTCACACGATGACCGCAAATGTGTTTGGCATTCGTTCGATTCCGGCAAAAATTGGTATCTATAATGTGACCGATTCCGCAGCGGCCCTCTTTGCGGTGATGGACCTCGATAAGGACGGGCAATACAGTCACGGTGATGATATATTCATCATCTTGCCGGACAATGATTTTTTTTACAAACGTTATACGTCATGGATGATTCGATTTGCGCCGCAGTATGAAATTGATACGGTCTGGGTCGGCGGAGTTCCCTATGCCGATACGGTCTGGACCACCATCGATCCGCCCCGGGCCGGGGATCAATATTATTTGGCCACGACGAAACCATTCAGGAATGGTGAAAAATTCCGCTTTACGATGCAGGGTGCCGACTTGAGTAATACATTGGCCAAAAAAGAACTCGATGATATCTGTGTTGTGCCGAATCCTTATGTCGTAACGGCATCCTGGGAACCGACGAACCTGTATAAATTCGGACGGGGCGAACGGCGGCTGCATTTTTATCATCTGCCGAAGGAATGTACCATCCGCATCTACAACCTCCGCGGGCATCTGGTGGACACTATCAAACATAGCAGCACAGCGGACGACGGGATGGAAGCCTGGGATATTTTGTCCAAGGATGGCAATGAAATCGCCTATGGGATTTATATTTATCATGTCGAAGCGCCGGGAATTGGTGAAAAAATCGGCCGGTTTGCATTGATCAAATGAGACACAGACTACCGTTAAGTATTCATACAACCATTGCTGCGATTCTCGTTATTCTGACGTGCTTTTACAATTGCGGCTCGAAAAAGTCCGAATCTCCGGTCGTCGCGATGATCGAAGACCGCCTGATCAGCGCCGATGAATTCGCCTTTGCCTATGAACTGGCGCCAAGCCAACTGACGAAATTGGAAACACGGGAAGCCCGACTGGCTGTCCTGGAGCGATTGACGGACCGGGTCTTGTTGGCGCGAGAAGCCGAGAGCCGGGAACTTGCCAGATCGGATTCCACGTTACAGCGGGCTCTGGATTTATACAAAAGACAGGCTGTCAACCGGGAGCTATACCGTAAGTACATTCGCAGGCCGATTTCAGTCAGCGAGGATGAGGAGCGCACAGCGTTCAGCCGTTCGAAAATTACGTATTATATCAGGCACCATGAGAGCGAGACGACTGAAAACGCCGCCGAAGTCAGTCGGGGGGATGCGCCTTTTCGGCATAAACCGTTATTTGCGGGGGTTGAAACCGTTCAGCTGGAATCCTTTGGATATGTGGACAGGATACCCTGGCGTGAAATCCCGGCCAACATTGAAGAACTGATTGCGAATCTGCCCGTAGGTCAAAAATCCGAACCGTTCTTTTATATGGGGAAACACCATATCTTTCAGGTGGTTGACACCGAAAGAGAGTTACTGCTGCGAGAAAATGATTTTCAGGCTAACCGGGAATCCCTGCATGGAATAATCCAGAAGCGGAAGGAAGCCGTAGCGGCGTCTGAATTTATTCAGGATATGATGGCACCGCAGCAGTTGGTGATCAAAGCCGATGCGCTCAATAACCTGACAGACTGGCTGTGGAACCGACGCCCGGCCAGTATCGGTCCTGAAGCGCAATATATTTCCGATGCCGAAATCAAATTCATTACCCGGGATGCAGCCGTCATCGGCAAGCAGACGATTGCGATCTTTAAATCCGGCGAAATGACAGTGACGGATATTCTGCTTCATTATAAGGTCAATCCCCAGAAGATCAGTTATGCCAGCGAACTCGCCTTGCGGGAGAGTCTGAAAAACGCTGTGGCATTGTATGTCAGGGACTGGGTTTTTTCGGAAAAAGGTCTCGCCGAAAAGCTGGATCGAAAACCGGAGGTGCGTGAGGAGATTCGAACCCGCAGAGAATATCTGCTGGCTCAAAAGATGATTAACCAGCTGTATCAGGAACAGGCGACGGACGATATGTCCGAAACGGAGCTACAGGGTATCGTAACGCTATTTACACGGCAATTGCGTGAAAAGGCGGAAATACGGATTTTCGAAGAGCAACTAATGGCAGTGAACACCTCGGATGAGGGGCTTGCCAGAAAAATAGATTTTATTGCCGTGCAAACGCAATAGGCAGACAGGAGCATCCTATGATGATAAAACGGATTAGCTACGGAATACCGGTTTTACTGCTGAGCGGGATCCTTCATATTCCGCTGTTTGGTGCTTCCGGGCGGATGACGAATGTGGGCACTACAGCTGCGCCTTTTCTCGAAGTTGGGGTAGGCTCCCGGGCTATCGGCATGGGTGGTGCTTTTGTGGCAGTAGCGAACGATGTGTCGGCACTTTACTGGAACCCGGCCGGACTCTGCCGCCTCGGTCATGGCGAGGCTGTCTTTGAGCGAATCGACTGGCTGGCGGACATCAGTTTCAACTTTCTGGGTGCTGCAATTCCGTTCGGGCGCTGGGGAACCGCAGGCTTTTTCCTGAATACCATGACTGTGCCGAAAATGGCCGTCCGGACTGTTGATTTTCCCGATGGTACCGGCGAGGAATATGACGCTGCCAGTATTGCCGTCGGGCTCTCCTATTCCTATGCGCTGACCGACCGCTTTTCCATCGGATTTAACGGGAAATATATTACCGAACGAATCTGGCACGAAAAAACAGCCGGCATTGCAATTGACATCGGGACTCTTTACTACACCGGTTTCAAAGGCTTGCGGCTCGGTGCATCCATTACCAATTTCGGATCGTCGCTCCAGATGGACGGCGGCGACCTGATTATCTATCATGACGCCGATCCCGGAATTGATGGGAACAACGACCGGATCATGGGCAAACTACTGACCGATGAATGGCCTTTGCCGTTGAATATGCAGTTTGGCATCGCTTTCGATGTCTTTGATAATAAATTCTCCAGACTAACAATGGCTATGGATGCCTTTCATCCGATCAATAATACGGAAAGCATCAATACTGGGTGCGAACTGTCCATTTTAAACCTGCTCTATGCCCGGGTCGGGTATCAGGCAATCGGCCAGCGGGATACACAGGAGGGATTGACTCTCGGCGCAGGTATCCGGTATAAAATGTTCGGCCAATCAAATATCAAGTTCGACTATGCCTATGCGGATTTTGGTCTACTGGAATACGTAAACCGGTTCACCTTGCGTCTGGATTTTTGATTCAAGCAACACATCCTTAAGAGTGTCATTGATTAGTATCAAAACCCTTTATTAGGTTGGGAACATTCATGTATAAAACCACAAATATTTCCCGCGGCCTGATCGTATTTTCCATGTTCTTCAGTATTTATATTGGTTTAAACGGCGAGCAAATCGATGTTCCCCGGGTCGAACAGATGCCCAACCTACCGCAACCCTATTTGATGCGCAACTGGAAACAGGTGACTCTGGATTATGACAGCCTGGTTTTCGATCTCAATCGTACCGGTCAATATTTGCCGCTGGTCTGGATCAATACAAATACCGTCAATTATCCCGATCACAATAGCTTTGGTCTGCATACAGTCGTCGGTACGCCCTATCCTTCCAATGCAGAGGCAATTAATGTTCTGCCGGCGGTCATCGGCGCGACGCTGGCCGGCATTGACAAGCGTAATCAGGATGGTTTTGACTGGGTGCTGGGCTGTGAGGAATGGTTCAATCGCCGGCCGGCCGAGAATGTTTATCTGAATAATTACGTCAGTCAAAGTGGCGATGACTGGTGGTATGCTGTAATGCCCAATGTTTTCTTTTACCAGCTGTACGATCTCTATCCCGGCACCGGCGATTTTGAATTTCAATTTACATCAGTGGCCGATCAGTGGTTGAGAGCCGTAAGGACTATGGGGGGCAAGGCGACGCCCTGGCGCCGGGCTTCCATGAATTATCGCGGTTGGTACCTGTCAACCATGACGCCTCATACAAGCGGTGTCAGCGAACCGGAATCCGCCGGCTCAATTGCCTGGTTGCTGTATAATGCCTTTGTGCAAACGGGAGAAAAGCGCTACCGCATGGGCGCTGAGTGGGCGCTGGAATTTCTTAGTAATTTTACGACGAATGCCGCCTATGAACTACAGCTGCCCTATGGCGTCTATGTCGCCGCCCGTATGAACGCCGAACTGGGAACCGACTACGATGTTGAAAAGATGCTGAACTGGTGTTTTAACCCGGAAGGCAATCCCCGGCAATGGGGCGTGACGCTTGGGAAATGGGGCGGCTATGATTGTCACGGGCTGGTGGGAGAAGCGCTTTACAGCGGTTATGCCTTTGCGATGAACGGTTTTGAAATGGCGGGCGCGCTGGTGCCAATGCTACGCTATGACGATCGCTTCGCCCGGGCAATCGGTAAATGGGTTCTGAACCTGGCCAATGCCTCGCGTATTTTTTATACGCCTTTCTTACCCGATAGTCTGCAGGATGGAGAAGCCTGGGCGAAAATCCATGATCCCAAAGGTTGTCTGGCGCATGAAGCCATGCGCCAATTCGCGATCGGTTCGGGCGTCAGTCCCTTTGCCACCGGCGACGCCATTGCCGGCGGTTGGGGCGCTACAAATTACGCCCTGTACGGCTCATCCCATGTCGGTATTCTCGGCAGTATTATTGATACGACGGATGTGAGCGGCATTTTAAAACTCGATCTGCGTAAAACCGATTTTTTCCAGGAAAATTCCCATCCGAGTTATCTGTTTTATAATCCCTATGATGAAGTTAAAACGGTGACGTTTGATGCCGGCGCGGAGATTGTGGATTTTTACGACGCTGTGACCAATGCGGTAATCATGCAGAATGTTTCCGGTCAGACCGGAATTGCACTACCGGCGGATGCCGCGCTGCTGCTGGTGCTGATTCCTGCCGGCGGAACAGTCACATATGTCGAAGATAAAATGCTGGTGAATGGCATTGTCGTGGATTACCGCTCTGGTCAGCCGGTCGGCAATCACCAACCGCGGATCAAAGCCCTGGCTGCCGATTCAACTATTATTCTTTTCGGTCAGGCGCTGAAAATTTACTGTACCGCCACCGACCGGGATAGCGATGAACTGAATTATGACTGGACGATCAACGGCCAGGCTGTGGCTTGTGATTCAGCGGTACTGGTGTGGACTGCTCCGGCAGTGGAAGACATCTTCAATGTTGTCTGTTACGTATCCGATGGAATTGCCCCGGCGGTTATGGATAGTCTCCAAATAACAGTCATTGTCGCCATCAATCATGAGCCGATTATCAATAGTCTGGTGGCAACGGCCAGAAGGATCGATAAAGGGGATACGACCCGTATCACTTGCAGCGCCAGCGATCCGGATGGTGATATACTGGAGTTTTCCTGGACGGCGACTTTTGGGGAACTGATTGGCAGTGATTCCGTTGTCAGTTGGGTGGCGCCGGATTCGGTGGGTTATTATTACGTACAATGTCATGTCAGTGACAATCGTGGTGGGTGCGCAAATGACAGCATTGGTATCATGGTGCGGGACTCCGGTATCGTCGCCAGCGATCCCGTGGCCTGGTATCCCTTCAGCGGCAATGCCGATGATCAGAGCGGGTTTGGCAATCATGGCAATGTCAACGGCGCTACCTTAACCGCCAACCGTTTCGGCAACCCCAATTCTGCCTATTATTTCAACGGCACTTCCAATAATATCCGTGTGCCGAACAGCGCCAGCCTGAATTTTACCGATGCCATCTCGGTCAGTTTCTGGATGAAAGCGGCGGAACTGTATTCCACGCGCGAATCCTATCCCATTTCCCACGGCAACTGGGAAAACCGCTGGAAGGTCTCCATCATTCCCGATAAACGAATCCGCTGGACGGTGAAATCTTCCGACGGGATCAAAGATCTGGATTCCCAGACCAAAGCCGCCGTGAATACCTGGTATCATGTGGTGGGATTGTACGATGGAAGTGACTTCAATATTTATATCAATGGCATGCTTGAAGGGCATACGACATTTTCCGGTAAAATTCTGACAACCACGATCGATCTGATGATCGGGCAGGTTTTGCCGAATAACAGTACATATAATTTTAAAGGAAGCATTGACGATATCCGCCTTTATGATTATGCATTGACCGCGGCTGAGATAGAAGCGCTCTATGGCGAAGCCAGCGCTATTCATACAGATATGGACAATCTTCCGTTAAAATTTGCCCTGTCTCAGAATTATCCCAATCCCTTCAATCCGATGACAACGATTGAATACGATCTGCCCCAAACGGTTCCCGTTATATTGCAGGTTTTTGATCTAACCGGGCGGCTGGTGCAAACCCTGGTCAACGAGAATAAACCAGCCGGACGTTATACAGCAATCTGGAATGCGCAGAACATGAGCTCGGGAATTTATTTCATTCGCCTGAGCGCCGGCGATTTTACGGCGGTGAAGAAGTGCGTGAAATTGAAGTAAAGGAAAATACCATAAAGCTCTTAATAAAAGTAACAATGAGAAATTTTTACTGCAAATCAAGATTAACATATTTTTTGTTTTTGGTATTGATTAGTCAGACTCTACTGGCTCAAACCTGGGAAGAGGTTGAGATGCATTATGCACTCGGCGATTCGAATGAGAAAAAATCGTGTTATGCGGCAACATTTACCAATCAAGATACCGGATGGCTATCAACTTGTTTAATTGAAAAAAACGAGTCAGATGAATTTGATTTTATCAGGAAAATATATCGAACAGAAGATGGTGGTGAAAACTGGTTTGTGAAATATATTAGTAGACAAAAACTAAATGTTAATACTGCTCAAGCCTATTCGCTATTTTCGATGGAACCGGATTATTTAATCGCAATGTATAATGACAGTGTTGCTGGCGCATTAATTTCTGAAGATGGCGGTGAGACCTGGATTAACAGGAAAATAGCCGATGAACATCTTGCTTCCCGTATATACAAGATTTATTTCTTTGATAAGTTGAATGGAATCGCTTTTAATGAAAACCGCTGGTATACAGCGGATGGCGGCTATACCTGGGAAAAGAGTGATGATCTATTTGATAATGAACCACCAAGTGATGTCTGTTTTGTCAATAAAAGTTTAGGCTGGATAGTCAGTGGTGGTAATAAATATGCCACTGATTCCGGATATTTGGCAAATACAATTGATGGAGGTAAAACATGGCAATACCAGGACTCTATCGCAGTAATATTATCCGGAGTGGATTTTATTGATTCGTTAAAGGGTTTTGTTGTCGGCAGCGACTTCACGTTTTCCACGGCATTTATTTATTCAACGATTGACGGAGGAATTCACTGGGATATAGAGCAGTTATGTGGAGAGGGATCTTATAAGGATATTGGCTTTCTGGATGAAAAGTACGGCTGGATATTGGCAAGTGGTGGAAGAATATTGATGACTTGTGATGGCGGAGAGAGTTGGGAATTACAATCTGAAAACCTCGACTTCTCGCGAGGTAAAATAATCATCCTAAAGAAAGATAAAGTAGCATATATTTTTGGGGGTGTTGATAATTATACTCTCAGATTATATCGAGCCGATTTGAGTGGTTTGACAGAAATAAATGAAGACGTATTATCTCTGCCTCAAGAGATTGCTTTACATCAAAATTATCCCAATCCCTTCAATCCGATGACAACGATTGAATACGATCTGCCCCAAACGGTTCCCGTTATATTGCAGGTTTTTGATCTGACCGGGCGGCTGGTGCAAACCCTGGTCAACGAGAATAAACCAGCCGGATGTTATTCGGCAATCTGGAACGCGCAGAACGTAAGTTCGGGAATTTACTTCATTCGCCTGAGCGCCGGCGATTTTACGGCGGTGAAAAAGTGCGTGAAATTGAAGTGAGAACAATATAATCATGCCAAAAATGCTTTTCCACCTGTCCAAATCGGCCCTCCAATTCATAATCTCAAACTTGACGTTAGTCTTAATTTTAACCTCTTTTTACTCCTGTTCTCCCCAGCACCATCATCAAAATATTAACCTTGTAGTAACTTTCACCGGCGACGCCAAGATCGAAGTTGGTGGACCTTACGTTGGCGCAGAGTTTCATCACAACTGCCCGGCACCGCAACGCATCAGTTTTTTTTATCCGGTGGCAAACAGTATTGACGAAAGCATAGATTACTGGTTTCGGGATACTACTTTTGCAATGGAGATCGGTCTGAAGATTGATGATGGTGAGCGGCGGGAAATCAGCCGGCAAACAACAAAATTCGATCTGACGCCTTACAACGTCAATTTTTACCAGGACAATATTCAAATCGCCTATCAATTTTGTAAAGACAGGCCGGTGATGGTTATTACTTATACCTTAAAAAATCCCGGCAATCAGACCGAACAGTTTGAGCTGGACACACGTTTGTATAGTACTTACCGCACCTGCCATACTTATCGCCGGATTCAGGCAGAGCGAACCGAGTACGATTCCGCAAACTTCAGCGCGGTTGCGCACTATTCCGACGCGGAGATTGAAAATATCGTCCTGTTCGTGGCCAATGCAACCGCAAAGCCGCTTGAAGCCGGTTTAAGTCAGGATGCAATCTCTTTTATCTATTGCACAGAGCTGGCGCCCAACGAACAAATCCGGATCGTGCAACTGGTTGGCTCCTGTTATTCTCATGAAGTTCAGGAGATGATGGCATATGCGACGAAAAATTACCAGTCGGAAGTCGCAAAATATGAGAATTATATAACCGATAAAGTAAGCAATGAATTTTGTTTTAACACGGCAGATCCGGAGTTTAATCAGTCGGTGCACTGGGCGAAAGCCATGCTGGCGTCATTGGAGCACTACCTGGACGGCGAGATCGTACCGATGCCCTGTCCGGCAGAATATAATTTTTACTTTACCCATGATGCACTGGTGACCGATCTGGCGGCAGTGAATTTCAATCTGCCGCGCGTCAAACGCGACCTGGAATTTTTGCTAAATCATGCTACGGCTGACTACATCATCCCGCATGCCTATTACTGGAAAGACGGCGCTTTTCGCACCGAGTACGCCGATTCCAATAACTGGAACCATTTCTGGTTCATTCAGGTCGCCGCCAGTTATCTGCGACATTCCGATGACGAAGAGTTGTTGCGCCGTTGTTATCCCTATTTACAAAAAAGCCTGGATTACGCTCTGCACAGTAAAGAAGCGGACGGTCTGTTGTATGCCTATTACCTGGATGGCTGGGACATCGGACATAATTTCGGACCACGGGCGTTCATGACGATCATGGCAATCAAGAGCATCCGCGATTTTGTATTTATTTCGACCGCATTACAAAAAAATATTGAGAAATTGCCTGAATATGAGTCAATGGCTGGTAAGATGGAGAATGCCCTTGAGGAAAAACTCTGGAACGACGAGTCCGGCTACTTAATGAATTATTACGAGAATGGCGAGATTGATCCGCATTACTACGCTGGTTCCTTGCTGGCGGCACATTACGGTCTGTTGGATAACGACAAGCGCCAGCGCCTGATTGCGACCGCCGGGAGAAAATTGGTAGATCGGAACATTGGTGTTTATACGGTATATCCGGCAGATTTTCACCTGCTGGGTGATTTCCTGAAATTCAAGGGAAACGAAGTCGGACCGCCCTATCACTATGCCAATGGCGGCGTCTGGAATCACTGCAATGCCTGGTACAGCCTGGGATTGATGGCGACAGGACAAAGAACGGTGGCGGAGGCATTTATCCGGAAAATCATGACCCTGGCGGGAATTATTGACAGTCCCAACGGTCAGCCGGCGATGTATGAATACCGCTGTAGTGACGCCAATGATCCCGCGCTGTATGGGAAAATAGACAAGCCGAATTTTCTCTGGGCGGCAGGCTGGTATTTATATTCGCTCTATCATCTCTACGGCGTTGAGGAAAATAGTTGGAATATCGCGCTGAAACCATTTTTACCGGAAGGGCAAGCGGAGTGTGAGTTTGATTTGAATCTATACGGTCACAAACGGCGGATTTCGATCCGGCAAGAGAATACCAATAAAAACCTCCCGGCGTCCCTGGTGTTTCCAAAAGATAACCTGTCCGGACAGTACTTTTTCTCACAGAAGGATCAGAAATTCCCCTGTCTTGAGGCGGCGGAATCGATTGTCCTAAAATGCGAATATAGGCGTGCTAAAGCTGAATTGAACGCCCTTTTAAAAGCCTTTCCCGGGCATCGGAATCGAATGTCTATCTTGACGTCGGTAAAACCGGGTGAGATAAAATTTGAAAACCGGATTGTTGATAAGTATGATATAACCAAAGATGGCGATTATTATCGCATCGGCATAAATGTGATTCACACTCAATCTGAAAGTAATTTACAAATCAAATATAATATCAGGTAAGGGATGATTATTAAAATTATTGACAAAATTATAATTATCAGCATCGGTTTGATGTTTGTCAGTTGCCCGAATCTCCGCAAGGCACAGCATGATCTGACAGTTTGTTTCTCCGGTGACGCCAAGATCGAGGTCGGTGGACCCTATGTCGGAGTGTCATTTCACCACAGTGCGATGATTCCCCAGCGGGTCAGTTTTTTCTATCCGGTGGCGAATAGCATTGACCATAGCCACGATTACTGGACGCGGGACAGCTCCTTTGTAGCGGACTGGAAATTGAAAATCGGCGACGCGCCGGCGATTGAAATCGGCAGAGAGCCAGCCGAATTTGACCTGACGCCCTATGCGGTTGTTTTTAATGATACTGGTGAGAACTATTCGGTGAACGCTGCCTACCGTTTTTGCCATAAGAAGCCAGCCATGGTGCTGAATATCAGTATTACCAACAACTTGACCGAATCGCGAAATTTTCAATTCGAGACACAATTCCGGACTTCGTTGCGTACCTGCCATACTTTTCGCCGGATAGAGCAGGCCGAAACAGAAATAGAAAATAACGGGATTTATACATATTTCGATGCCGCCGACGCCGATTCGGCGGTCGTCTTTATTGCCAACGCCGGCGATTTGCCGACGGAATGTTCATCGCCGGACGCATCACAGCCGCCGGTCGCCAGATTTGTTTATGAAAAAGAGTTGCGTCCCGGCGAAGCGCTGAATATCATCCAGATCATAGGTTCGGCACAGCGGGGGGAAAGTAAAACTCTGGTCGAATATCTGCGGAATAATTATCAGACCGAAATCGGGAATTATGAAAAATTCGTTCATGAACAAGCCTTCCTGAAAAGCATTCTCAGAACCGGTTCGGTGGCGACCGACCATTCCGTGGCGTATGCCAGGGCGGTGCTGGCGGCTAATGCTCATTACCTGGATGGCGAAGTTGTGCCGATGCCCTGCCCGGCGGAGTATAATTTTTATTTTACCCACGATGCGCTGGTGACCGATCTGGCGGCGGTGAATTTCGACCTGGTACGGGTGGAGCGCGACCTGGATTATATCATCCGGCATGCCGATGAAAACCACATCATCCCCCACGCTTTTTACTGGAAAGACGGCCGGTATGTGACCGAGTACGCCGATTCGGACAACTGGAATAATTTCTGGCTGGTGCAATTGAGCGCCAAATATCTAAGGCATTCGGGCGACCGGGAGTTTCTCACAACGCTTTATCCCTTTATTACAAAAAGTATCGAGCGATCTCTGCTGACGCTTGAAGATGATAACCTGATGTGGTCGTATCGTCCGGACTGGTGGGACATCGGACACAATTACGGACAGCGGACGTATATGACGATTCTGGCGATCAAGAGCCTGCGGGATTACGTCTATATATCCACAATGCTGGGAAAAAATTCCGGGCTGGTTGAGAGATACCGGCAATTAGCGGACGCCATGCAGACGGCGCTGGTGGAAAAATTATGGCATGAGGATATGGACTATCTGGTGAATTATCATAATGACGGGACGCTGGATGAACATTACTATATCGGCTCCTTACTGGCGGCGCATTACGGGCTGTTAGACGCCGACAAGCGAGAGCGTCTGTTGAAAACCGCAACATCCGGGATGGTTGATCCGAAAGTCGGTATCTATAATGCCTTTCCGATGGATTTTGAAAAATGGGGCGATTTTATGCAGTTTGTCGTGAATGAAGCCGGTATGAAATATTACTACTTCAACGGCGGAGTCTGGCCGCAGGGTAATGCCTGGTATGCTCTGGCGCTGATCGCTGATGGTAAAAAACATTCGGCGGCCGAGTTCATCGATCGCACCATGTCACTGCATGGCATTTTAAACGGCCCGAACGGTCAGCCGGCCTATTATGAGGTGCGTAATGCCAACCGAGACAATCCCGCCGAATACGGCAGTGTGGACAAACCACAGTTTTTATGGGCGGCTGGCTGGTATCTCCATTGTCTCTATCATCTGTACGGAGTGCAGGAAAACGACTGGAATATTGCGCTCGCTCCATTTTTACCCAAAGATCAGAAAGCGACAGAGTTCACCCTCTTTGTCGGCGGCGATTCACTGAGGGTAAATATTAAGGGAAAAGGTGCCGTGATCAGGGAGATATTATTCGATGGAGAGTCGGTGGCATCGGCTGTATTTCCCGTGGATATGCCGAAAATTCAACGGGTGGACGTCAGACTTGGGGTGCCCCGTCGGCCTTATCTGCATAGTACCGAAGCGCTCCTGGAAACCTGTACCTGGGACGGAAAACGTCTGGCGATCACGATGAAGGCGTTTACCGGTCATCCCAATCCCACGGTTATTATCGCGCCGGGTGCGCCAAAAGCCGTCAGGGTAAATGGCCGGGATTTTGGGAATTGGCAGGTGACGGATTCCGGCAAATATCAAACTGTTCGGCTGGATTTGGTCCATCCAACTGAAAGCATCAATCTTGAACTTGTATTTTAAACCGGATTCGCGGAACTTTTCAGGTATGAGAAGGCTTGGAATTAATAGTACATTTCTCAGCATCCTTTTAATAATCGGAGCGCTGCTGCCGATCCAATGCAGCCGGCACCGGCAAGCGCAGCGGGCGGCGGAGGCGGGCATCCGGCTTACCTATTGGTGTTCTTCCAACCAGGATGAAATCAATCTGGCCCAATATCTGGTTGACCGGTGGAATGCAGCGCAGGACAGTATAAAGGTGAATTTGCAACCAATACCCGCCAGCCAATCGTCAGAGGAGGTTTTACTTGCGGCAATTGCTGCCGGAACGACACCGGATATCTGTTCCAATATGTGGCCGGGGGCAATGGATGATTTCATTGCCGCGGGCGGACTGATCCGGCTTGATCAATTCCCCGGTTTCGAAGCAGAAATGGCCGAGCGGGTCCCGGCGGATTTGCTGGAAACCTTCCGGGCGCCGGACGGGCATTTTTACCAGCTGCCCTGGAAGACCAATCCGATCATGGTTATTTATAACAAAAATATCTTTCGTGAGGCCGGCGTAACCGGGACTCCCCGTACCTATGCCGAATATATTGAAGCCGCCCGCAAAGTGACCCGCGACCTGGATGGTAATGGCAGTGCGGATGTCTGGATGTCTCATCGTGACACCAAGCCGATCTGGTGGCAGCGGTTTTTTGATTACTATACCTTTTACATCGCAGCCTCGGGCGGGAAAACGCTTTTTGACGGCGCAGAGATCATTTTTAACAATAGAGCATCGGTACAAGTATTTGAATTTTTTCAGCAAATCTACCGCGAAGGACTTTTTGCCAAAACCACTTTTATCGGGGACGCCTTTATCCTGGGTAAGATTGCGACCCAGATTGCCGGTCCGTGGCACGTATCGCATGTGGAAAAATTCAAACCCGCGGGGTTCGAATACGGTATTTTTCCCGTTCCCGTTCCCGATGATTACGCAGGGCCGGTTTATACTTTTGGCGATTTCAAGAATATTTCAATATTTGGAACAACCAGGTACCCCGCCGCCAGCTATGCTTTTGCGAAATACCTGATCAGTAGCGAAGCGGACCTGAAATTGCTGGAATATACCCTGCAGATTCCGATCCGGCGGGATATGCTCACAAATCCGTTATACGCCCCGTTTTTTCAAGAGAATCCCAACCTGGTCTGTTTTGCCGAACAGGCGCTCTACACGCGGGGTATGGACGGGGTTTCCGATCTGAAGGAAATTTTCGATGCCATCTCCCAGGAATATGAAGCCTGTGCAATATTCAACCGGCGGGAACCGGCGCAGGCTGTGGCCAATGCCGCCCACAGGGCAAAAGTGATTATGGAATGGAATCGGTCGCGATGAGGAAAACAGCCTCCTTAAGCAGGATAAATGATCGGGCGGGTTACCTGATGAGCCTGCCGTACATCCTTTACTTTTGTGTCTTTGTGGCTTTTCCCCTGATATTCTCACTGGTGCTGATCTTTCATAAATGGAACGTAATCACGCCGATGGAATTTGTCGGGTTGCGGAATTTTTACCGCCTGTTCCAGGACGTTCAGTTTTTCAAATCGATCCGCAACACCCTGGTCTTCCTGGCGATTCATATCCCGTTACAAATTTTTATCGCACTGTTTTTTGCGATCCAACTGAATAAAAACATACGGTTTCGCGGCTTTTTCCGGGCGCTTTTTTTTCTGCCGGTGATTGTCTCCGGAGTAGTGATCACGATTCTATGGGAGCAGCTGTATGCTTATGAGACCGGTTTGCTGAACCTGGTTCTGACCCGCCTGGGCTGCAGCCGGATTCCCTGGATCAACAGTCCCGAATGGGCGATGCCGTCAATTGCCATCATGGCGACCTGGAAAAATGTGGGGTTATATATTATCCTGTTTCTGGTGGGCCTGCAGGGGATTCCCCGATACCTTTACGAGGCGGCGGAGATTGACGGTGCCAAAGCGTATCAGCGCTTTATTCATATCACCGTTCCGGCCTTGAACAATACGATCATGCTGGTAATTATTTTATCGACAATCGGCGGTTTCTCCCTGTTTATCGAACCCTTTGTCATGACCGGTGGCGGACCACTGAACAGCACCCTGTCGGCCATGCTTTACATTTACAATCAGGCGTTTTATTTCGGACATATGGGTTATGCGGCGACCCTGGGGCTCTTCTTTGCCCTGATCATTCTGCTGGTGATTCTGATTCAGAAAAAAGTGATTGAAAGAGAATGAATGTGAAAATTAAAAACGATATTTGGGTCTATTTATGCCTGGTCTTTGGCGGACTGGTCTTTGCCTATCCCTTTTTATGGATGCTGTCGGCGACTTTTAAACCGGAAATGGAAATTGCCGGAATCGGCTTGTGGTCGTCGAATTTCAACCTGGAAAATTACCGGGCGGTGTTTGCGAAGATTCCGATCGGGCGGGCGCTGCTGAACAGCATTTTTGTCTCGTCCTGTGTCACATTTTCTGCGGTTTTATTCGGATCGGTAGTCGGTTATGCGCTGGCGCGGTTGAAATTTATCGGGCGGGATTTAATTTTCGGCGTGATCCTGCTAACGATGGTGATCCCTTTCCAGATTACCCTAATTCCGATGTATATCCTGATGGTGAAATTCGGCTGGGTGGACACCTATCTGTCGCTGATTGTGCCCGGCATGATCAGTACCTTCGGGATTCTTCTTTTTCGTCAATTCTTCCTGGATATTCCCCAGGATTTGATCGACGCCGCCCGCATTGACGGTTGCAGCGATCTCAGAATACTGTTCCGCATCTTTTTTCCCCTTTCGAAGCCGGTGATTATTACCGTTGGCATTTTATCCTTTATGGGCAGCTGGAACGATGTTCTCTGGCCGCTGATTGTGGTGCGGGTCCAGGAGCTGATGACCATGCCGCAGATGGTAACGATATTCAAAGTCGGCGGGCAGGCCGAAAGCCAGATCGGCTCCCAGCTGGCGGCGGCGGCATTGCTGGCGGTGCCGATTGTAATCGTATATACATTTTTCCAGAAATATTTTATCGAAAGTATGGCAACTACAGGCTTGAAAAATTGAACTTGCTGATAACCGCAACCGGAAAACGGCAGGGCCGGAAACGAACGGCATGCCATTACCGCAACATTCATAAAGATAAGGAACAGTATGCTGAAATTGACACGCGTATCCAGTGAGCCGGTGTTAAGTCCGAACCCGGATCACGCCTGGGAGGCGGCGGCAGTTTTTAACGGCGCTGCAGTGTATGAAAAGGAGACCTTTTATTATATCTACCGGGCAACAAATATCGGCGGACATGAACGCTACGGGGAATATATCAACAGTCTCGGTTATGCGACCAGCCGGGATTTGCTGCATTGGGAGCGTCGCCCGGAGCCGGTCTTAAGGAACGATGTACCCCAGGAATTGCGCGGGCCGGAGGATCCCCGGATTGTAAAGATCGGCGATCTGTTTTATATGACCTATACCGGTTTTGGCAATCGTTTTCCGGGCGATTACCGGATTTGCCTGGCTACCAGTTATGACTTGATCAACTGGGAGAGACACGGCGTACTGCTCGACGAAGAAAATAAAAATTCAACGTTTTTCCCGTTAAAATTTGGCTCGGATTATCTGTTTTTGCATCGGCGTCATCCCAATATCTGGCTGGCAAAAACCGAAGATTTAAAGACATTCAGAGATCATCGGATCATTATGCGGACTGTCGCCGACGACTGGCAATGTACCCGCATCGGAATTGCCGGACCGCCGGTACCACATCCGCAAGGCTGGCTGCTTTTCTACCACGCGGTTGACGGGATGAACGCCTATCGCCTCGGAGCGGCTTTGCTGGATTATGAAAATCCGGCCCGGGTGCTGGCGCGTCAGTCCCGCCCGGTACTCGAACCGGAACTGGCGTGGGAGATCAACGGGTTTGTGCCGAATGTAATATTCAGTTGCGCCACGGTTGCGACCGCAGAGGATTATGTCGTGCTTTATGCCGGGGCGGACACCGTCACCGGTGCTGCGAAGATTAAAAAAACCGATGCGGTTTTTGATAAAAAGGACTGGCTGGTCTGAATGAGAAAAATTGCATTAATACTCATGTGCATCGGGTTCTTTCCGGCGTACCAGCCGGAAAATGGAACACCCGGATCGCCGGTCAATCTCAGCCATGCCTTGCATCTGGTGGACAGTCTCAGCATCAATGACGAGCAGCTCTACTTCATGTATATCTATGCCGATGCGCCCGATTATCAGCCGGTTATGGCAACCGATGAGGGCATTAGCTGTGTGGATGATGTAGGGCGTTTTCTGGAAGTGCTGGAAACGGAAATCTGCCGCTACGGAAAAACGGAACTGCTGCCGGTTGCACTGGGGATGACACGGTTTCTTTTATATATGAGCCGCACGGATGGTTTATGGTATAATTTTATCTTCGATGATGGCAGCATCAATGAATCCTACATCACCAGCGCAGCGGATTTTCAGTGGTGGGCGATTCGGGGTTTGCGCGGATTAACCGCAGCCCACCTGATTTTCCGGAAATTTCCCGTTGATGCAGACCTGAGCCGTGCCGTAAGTGAACGCCTGCACAGCATGGATCCCCGTCTGGCGGAAATACTTGCGGCTTATCCCGGGCGGGTTAACACACCCCTGGGATTACGTCCGGGATGGCTCGTAAAAAATGCGCCAGATATGAACAGTGAGTTGCTTCTGGTACTGACCCGGCTTCACGGTCAGGGGGATTTTGATTACCGGGAAGAGATTGTAAAAATTGCAGATGGTTTGTTGGAATATCAGTACCGGGACAGCTCCGGTGCCGTGGATGGCATGTATTTTTGCTGGCAAGGCACCTGGCATAACTGGGGCAATAACCACTCCACGGCTTTACTGAAAACCTATCAAATCACCCGGGATGAAAAATACCTGCAAAGCGTTCGGCGCTGGGCGGATAAATTTGTACCTTATCTGATCGGGAATAATTTTCCCTGGGAAATCACCATCGAGCCCGGCCCTGTTCTGCAACAGACTCCCTATCCCCAAATCGCGTATGGGATGCACTCGGTTTATAGCGGATTGCTCCTGCTGGCGGAGATTACCGCAAACTCAGCTTATCGCCGGAACGCGGAGCAGGTCTTTGGTTGGTTTAAAGGCGCCAACAGTGCCGGGCGGAGTATGTACGATCCGCAAACCGGACGCTGTTTTGACGGAATTGACAGCGGGGGAAAGGTTAATTTGAATTCCGGGGCGGAATCTACTATCGAATGTTTGCTGGCGATTCAGAAGCGCGGCAGTTTTTAGGACGATTCACCGTCCTGTTATTACAGATTATTCCACCGACCAGTGTTGAAAATTACGGCTAAGCGCCTGCAAACCGGTTTTTAAACCGCTGCGCCGGATGCCGCCTTCACGATGATCAAAGCCGACAATTTCACCGCCCAGTTCGGGGATTATGCGGCAAGCATATAACCCCTTTGTGAAAGGATAGATTGAATTAGTCGATCCTTAATAAGCATATAAGTCAATAATAAACATTTTATTATGAGTTGATTTCTTTTGGATATTTTGCATGGTTTAGCTATCTTTCTCAAGAAAACTATGCAAAATGGATGGAGAAAAATGAAGGGTAAAAGTCGCAACCAGGATCAAATTAACCTATTACAGGTCAATCTAAGAGACATGCTTAATCCCAAAGAGCCTTTATACCAATTGGCAGATAGTATTAATTGGGATTATTTTGAGCGGGAATTTTCTGAATATTACATCGATTTTGGACGGCCCGCCAAACCGATTCGCTTAATGGTGTCATTGTTAATATTGAAGCAAATGTACTCGATCAGCGATGATGAGGTTGTTGAGTCTTGGACTCAAAATCCTTACTATCAATATTTTTCAGGAATGGATGTATTTCAATGGCAGTTGCCCTGCGTATCCAGTGATCTGACCCATTTTCGGAAGCGGATTGGAGCCGCAGGAGCCGAGAAGATATTCAAGAATTCGATTGATGTTCACGGTCAGAAATCTGATGAGAATGAGGTGCTCATTGACAGTACTGTCATGGAGAAGAATATCACCTTTCCGACCCGTCGGAGGCCGGGCCTTTGAACGGCGGATGTAAAGTTATACCGCAAAATAATTGAGAGATGCCGTAAGATAGCAGAGGAAGAATCTATTTCTCTTCGTCAGAGTTATCTTCGGGTTGAGAAGAAGTTGTTGTTAGCCCAGCGTTTTCGACATCATCCCCATAATTGGAAGAAGGCCCGCTCAGCCGAGCGCAAGTTAAAGACCATTGCCGGTCGTTTACTGCGAGAGATCGAGCGTAAACTAACGGATCAATTGCTTGCTGACTATGCCCCGTTTCTGGACCACGCCGCCCAGGTATTATCTCAGAAGCGTGATGATAGACGGAAGATTTATTCACTGCATGAGCCTGAAGTTTACTGCATCAGTAAAGGCAAAGAACACAAGCGGTATGAATTTGGAACCAAGGCTTCGATTGTATTAACCAAACGTGTCGGCATTATTGTTGGGGCGCTGAACATTCACAATCAATTCGACGCTCATTCCCTTCCGGCGGTTCTGGAACAGACTGAGAGATTAACCAAACGTCGTCCCAAAGTGGCGATTGTAGATCGGGGTTATCGTGGTGAAAAACAAGTTGGAATGACTGAGATTGCGATACCCAAAGTCCCTGGCAAACGGAGCACGAATTATGAGAATCAGAAGGCCCGGCAACGCTTCCGACGGCGAGCCGGAATCGAACCGGTTATTGGTCATTTGAAATCAGACCACCGAATGTTACGGAATTTCCTGAGGGGTTCTATTGGCGATGACGTTAATATTTTACTAGCTGCCGCCGCTTTCAATTATAAAAAGAGACTCCGGCAACTGAAGTCTATTTTTGTCTCATTTGGATTAGGGTTGAAATACTGCCTGAAATGGATCATAGGTTGTTTGAAAACTTCGCAAATCGAATTTGCTATCTAATTTTGACCCGTTTTTGACTTGTTAAGGATCGACTAAGTAGAAAAATATGCTTTATCAATCGGTGTGGTCAAGAGTTGCACGTAAGCCTAATAAAGCCCGAACAATGAAAGAAGAATTCTCAGCAAGATTATATCCAGTCCTCGCTGGTTAAAAAAAATATGGAGTCATAATAAAGCGTTGTCTATCTAAATATTCCTATGGATGAATTGTGTCATTGGAGATATTCTACCTTCCATTAAAAATCCGGACAAATATATTAAACTTGAGGTTATTTCATGCGTCTTTTTAATCCTGCTTCAGCTCCCTTGCCCGGTGAGGCGGATGCCATTCATTTCGTTGACGTGAATCAGGATGAGTGCCGCAGTTGTGCCCATTGTGAAGGAGTCTGTCCGACCGGCGCCATCACCCGGATTAAACCAAATACTCCCTGGTGCGTACATTACATTCCTGATCCGGTGTGCTGTATTGCCTGCGGTCAGTGTCTGAAAGAATGTCCCGGATTGGCGATTAACGAAACCGTTTCATTTCTGGAAGAAATCCAGCAAAAAATTGCTGATCCTGAGATTGTCACCGTCGCCATGACCGCGCCCTCGATTCGTTACACTTTGGGAGAGGCATTCGGTGATGATGTATCGCGCTATGAGGCGGGGAAGATGTTTGCTGCTCTGCGAAGGCTCGGATTCGACAAGGTCTGGGACGTCGAGTTCGGTGCGGATGTAACGATTATGGAGGAATCCGCCGAACTCCTGGCGCGCATTCGGGGCGAATTAGATCGTCCGTTACCTTTACTCACATCGTGCTGTCCGGCGTGGATCAGGTATGTGGAAACGTATCATCCCTCGCTCATTCCGAATCTTTCGACAGCCCGTTCACCGGTTCAAATGCTCGGTGCACTCGCTAAAACCCACGGTGCAGCGGAAATCGGAATAGGTGCAGAAAAACTCTATACAGTCCAGATTATGCCCTGCATCGCTAAGAAATTTGAACAGTTAAGAATTGAAAATGCAAAATCGGGATTTAGGGATATTGATGCCACGATTGATACCCGCGAGCTCATTCAGTGGCTCAAGGATAAGGAGATAAATTTCGACGATTTGCCGGATGAAGAGGCGGATTATCCATTTCGGATAACAACCGGTGCGGCGACTATCTTCGGCGCAACCGGTGGCGTCATGGAGGCGGCACTCCGCCGGGTGGTGGAAGTGTTGGACAACAAACCTCTGGAAAATGTGGAATTCCAAACCGTTCGGGGAACTGAAGGGGTGCGCGAAGCGGAAATCACCGCCGGTGAATTGACATTCAAGGTTGCCATCGTGAGTGGCGCCGTGAATGCCGACCCGATCTGCACTGCCATTGAGATGAGAGAATCTACCTATGTTGCAGTTGAAGTTATGGCTTGTCCGGGTGGCTGCCTGAATGGTGGTGGTCAGCCCATCGAATCAGAATATATATAAGGGAATAAGATCGCTTATGAGTAATCAATTCCGCGAAAAACTAACGATTACCCGACGCGAGTTTATCAAAATTCTGGGCATCTTTTTCGCCTGGATTGTAATCGGGGTAAAATCGGTAGCACATGTTGCCCGGCAATTGGCGGGAAAGTTTTTGGAGCGGATCCAGGCTGCCTATGCCCGGGACAGTGCGATGTCCCTGCGTAAGTCGC